>JAEYPY010000134.1 GCA_023410295.1 Pseudomonadota bacterium
TAACAGAAAGCGACAAGGCCCATGATGACCCCGCCGAGGACGAAGGCGAGCGCGGCGCCGCCGGGGCCCGCATCGGCGATCCAACCGCCGGTTACGACAATCCAGCCGACACCAATGGTGGTGCCCATGCCAATCGCCGCCAGATGCAGCGGCCGCAGCGTGCGCTTGAGGGAGGTCTCGCTCATTCGGCCGCCGGCGCCAGTACGCGCGGTGCAAACATGCGTTTCAATTCCGCTTTCGCGACTTTAGCAGTCGCGGTTTTCGGCAGCTCCTCGATGAAGAAGATGTGCTCCGGCATCATGTACCGCGCCATGCGACCCTCACAATAAGCGCGTAGCTCTTCTTCCGAGAGCTTGGCGCCGGCGCGCTTCACAACCGCGACGGCGACGTCCTCCTCGGTAAAGGGGCTCGGCACGCCGAACGCCGCTACTTCCACGACAGCGGGATGGCTTTCGACTTCGCGCTCGACTTCAAGCGCGGAAATGTTCTCGCCTCGGCGGCGGATGATGTCCTTTTTGCGCCCGGCGAAATAGAGATGCCCCTCTTCGTCGAACCGACCGAGATCACCTGTATAGTACCAGCCGTCACGGATCAGTTCGGCATTGACGTCGGGCATATTGAGGTAGCCGTTCATCATCAAAGTTGGATCGTGGGGCCGCGTGACGATTTCGCCAACAGAACCAGTCGGCACCTCGCGTCCCTCCTCGTCCAGCAATCGCAACGCGAACTCTGGACACAGCTTCCCGCAACTGCCGTTTGGGTAAGCAACGCCGCGCTCTTGGAAAACACATACGCCACCCTCGGTGCTGCCATAGCCTTCCAGCAGCGAAATGCCGAAACGCGCCTCGAACGCTTTGCGAAAATCCGGCATCGGCAAGCCCCAGGCGAGGCGCACCTTGTGCTCCCGGTCGCGCGGCGAGGGCGGGCGCTCGTAAAGGAAGGAGAGCGTCGCGCCCATAAAGTCGAACATGGTGGCATCGAACGCGCGCACATCGTCCCAGAAGCGCGAGACACTGAACCGCTCGCCCAGCGCCGCTGTGGCGCCGACCACAAGCGCGCCCATCACCGTGCCGATCGTCGCGTCCCAGTGATAGAGCGGGAATGGGCAATAGACGACGTCGCTCGGCTGCAGATCAAAATGTTTCGTTGCAAGCCGGGCTTGGCCGACGAGATAGCCGTGGCTGAGCTCCACCGCTTTTGAAACGCCCGTAGAGCCCGAGGTAAACTGAATCATCGCCGTTGCCGCGCGGTCGACGTCGACGGGAGCGGACGGCATCCCTTCCGGCAAGTCCTCGAAGCGAATAAACTCAACGCCGCCGTGCGCTGCGGGCGCCGACGCGCCGTGCACGACAATGCGCTTGACGTGCGTAAGCTGGGGCAGCACGGCGAGAATAGTCTCCAGGAAGCGCGCTTCCGTGATCAGCAATGAGGCGCGCGTTCGTTTTAGCGCGCTGATCAGCTGTTCGCCGCGGAACTCCGTGTTGATCGGCGTCCAAACCGCGCCAAGGCGCATCAAGGCAAACCAGATGCCCGCCGCCGGCAACGCGTTAGGGAAGAACGTGGGAACGATCTCGCCCCGGCCGATACCAAGTCCGCCCAGCCGCGCCGCGTAGTCGCAAGACAGGGCATGAAATGCAGCATAGCTTGCGCGCGCGCCGGTAAAGCGCAGGAAGTCCTTGTCCGGCGTTTCCTTGGCTCTCCGCTCGAGCACTGCGCAGGCGAGCTCTCTGGTCAGCTCGCTCATCAAAGCAGACCATCCTCGCGGCACTTGTCGAGTGCGTTCAAGAATTCCTCGATCAGGCGGTCGATCATTGCCTCGTCATGCGCTGCAGAGAGGAAATAGACGTGGAAGCTCGGCAGCAGAATGCCGCTGTCGAGCACGAAAGCATAGAAGGCCTCCTCGGCGGCGCGGTTTGCGGGGTAGACGTCCCGGAAGGAGTTGATCGGTCCCCTCTTGAAGTGGAAGCACTGGATCGAAGCCGCATGCATGAGCGTCACAGCCATGTCATGGCCGTCGCAATAGGATTGCACCGCGCGCGCGAGCCGATCGCCCAGCTGAGTCAAGCGCGGATAGAGCTCGTGACGGCGTTGCTTCAGCACCTTCAGCGTCGCGACCCCTGCCGCCATCGTCAGCGGGTTGCCATTGAAGGTCCCGCCAGCGAAGACACCGCGTGCGCCTGGACGGGCGAACATATCCATAATGTCGGCGCGCCCGCAGAGCGCGCCCACGGCCGTGCCGCCGCCAATGATCTTGCCATAAGCGGCAAGGTCCGGCGTCACCCCATAAAGCTCCTGCCCGCCCCCGTAAGCCAGGCGAAAGCCCGTAACCACCTCGTCGAACATGAGCAGCACGTCGCTCTCGGCGCAAACGGCTTTGAGCTCGCTCAGGAGCGGGCCGTTATCGATATACGGCGTCGTGTTTTGCACCGGCTGCACAATGACGAGCGCGAGCTTATCCTTGTTGGCGCGGATGAGCTCGAATGCGGCCGGATCGCGGTATGGTAGGACGAGCATGGTCTCGTCCCGCACGGCGTCTGGAATGCCGCCTCCCGTCGTCTTCGCCTTAGGCGAGGCCGCCGGGCTCTTCGGATCATCTTGCACCAACGCATAATCGTGCGTGCCGTGATAGCCGCCGCCGAACACGGCGACGCGATCCTTGCCGGTGAACGCGCGCGCAACGCGCATGCCGTACATCGTCGCTTCCGTGCCGGAGTTCTGGAACACCACCTTTTCGGCGCACGGCGAAGCCTCGATCAGCATCTCCGCCAGATCGTGCTGCGCCTCGCCGGGCAGAATGAGATGCCAGCCCCTTTCGATCTGCGCCCGCATCGCTTCGGCCACTTCTCGCGGGCGATGGCCCAAGATAAGCGAGCCAAAGCCCATGGCGAGGTCGAGATAGCTGTTGCCGTCGACATCCGTCATCCAGGCGCCTTCGGCGCGCTCGATATAGAGCGGTGTCGGCATGGCGAATGTCGGCACAGCTTCCAGCGCCAGCAGACGTTCGGCGCGCGGCCGCATCGCCAGCGATTTCGGCGTGCGCGCCGCAAGCCGCTCAAGTGCTGCGGCGTGAAGAGGCGTCTTGGCAGTCATGTCAACTCCGGCGGATGGCGCCGGCGCACCTCGTGGTGCGCCGGCCCCTTGTCCGCGTGATTAGAAGTCGCGGCGCCATTCGACGCCGACGGTACGCGGCTGATTGACGACTATCCGCGGCCGTCCCGGGGTCTGCACGCCGAGCGGCGGGATATCAGCATAGTTCGCGGCTTCGTCGAACAGGTTGTCCGCGAACAGCGCGAACTCGCCGACGCCGAACGATGCGCCGACACGCAGATTGGCGATCTCGTAGGACGGACGCAGCAACGGCGATGTCGGGCTGTTGTTGCCGCTGAAGCTCTCGTCAGTGAAGGCGTAGTCGAAGTGAACATAGCCCGGGATCGAGCCAAAGTTGATTTCCTGATCGACCGCGAGACTCCAGGTGAGTTCAGGCACGTTCTGAACCGCTGAGCCTTCCACCACAGTCAGGAGGCCGCCATTGTCGGTGATTTCGGAGTCCACATAGCCAAGGCCGATGGCCACCCGCGTCGTGTCGGTCAAGAGCCAGTCGATCTCGAACTCCGCGCCTCTAAGCTGGGCGTCGCCTGCATTGACGTTGAGCGTGAAGCCACACGCCAAGCCCTGGCGCTGCTGCAGGTCGGACCAATCCACGTGGAAGGCCGCTGCGTTGAAGGTCACCCGACGGTCCAGCCAGCGCGACTTCAGGCCGACTTCATAGCTGCGCAGCGAGTCCGAATCGAATGTCGCTACATCGCCAAGTCCGAGACCCGCGATCTCGCCGGCACAGAGCGCATCAGAATAGAAATTGACCCCGCCCACGCGGAAACCTTCCGAGATCGTCGCGTAGATCATGCGCTCGTCGTCAATGTCGTACTGGACGCCGACCTTGGGCGTAACGCCCTCTTCGTTCTGTTCGCCCACCGTGACCTGGTCTGGTCCGATGAAGTCGCCGCCCTGGCGGATTGAGAACGCGACTTCATTCTCGAACGCACGCGCGCCGAGGATGAAACGCAGCGAGTCAGTGACGTTCCAAGTCGTCTCCGCAAACGCGGCGCGTTCGGTCACGGTCGATGGGTTGTTGAGATTGAAAGCGTCGGTGGAGAAACCATCCACCACTGTCGCGCCGATCGGAAAGACCCAGTCCGACTTCGAGCTCTGATAGAAAACACCCGCGGTCAGGTCGAATGGCGATTCCCAGTCGGAGACAAAGCGAAGCTCCTGGCTGAAGATGAATTGATCCGTCTCAGCATAAGTTGTCGAAGCGCCCTGGAAGGCAAGCACCGCTGTCGTCCATTCGGAGAAGTCTTCAGTATCGTTGAATGTCCGGTCGAACCAAGATGATGCGGAAAGGAAGCTGCCGAACGACGTCTCGTAATTCATTGTCAGCGTCGACAGGAGCCACTCGCTCTCGCTCGGCTCGTTGATGTCAAACTGGCGCAGATTCGTGCGATTGTCGGCGCTGAAATCGGCCTGCGTGCGGCCATCGCGCTCAACACGCTCATACATAACGCGCGGCGTGATGGTTAGATCGCCACCTATGAGCGAGAGGAGCCCCGCTAGCTGAAAACCCTCGGCGGTTTCGCTGTCGACGTCCTCACGCACTGGGAACGGCACTGGCGCATCATCGCGCGGCGCGCGGTCGATGAAGCCTGCGTTCTCCTGGCGATAAGCGACCCCGCGCAGCGCCAGTACGTTCTCGATCACCGGAATATTGAGCGCGCCGTCGAACCCATGATTGATCCCACCGTCTTCGGTCGATGACACCAGCGCATGCGCCCGGCCCGAGAAGGCGTCGAGATCCGGTTGCACCGTGATGAGACGCACCGTCCCGCCCATCGAGCGCGCGCCATAGAGCGTGCCCTGCGGCCCGCGCAGCGCCTCGATACGCTGCAGATCGACGACGCGCGGATTGAGCGCGCCCAAGAGCGGCGAGTCATCGATATAAAAGCCCGTGGTGTTACTGCCGAAGACACCGCGAATGGCGATCGACAGCGCGCCATCGGTTGAGCTTGAATTGGAGGCCGAGAAGGCCAGGTTCGGCACACGCGAAGCGTAATCGTCCAATTCGCTGAAACCTGAGCGCTCGATTGTTTCGGCATCGAGCGCAGTGACACTGAGCGGCACATCCTGCACTGATTGTGCACGGCGCTGAGCCGTGACGATGATTTCTCCATCGCCATCGGGCGCCGTTTGCGCCGCCGCGGGGGCGGCCGCGGCGAGCCCTGCTACGAGCGCCAGTATCGAGAGCGCCGGATGCTTATCCTTTGCATTCATTGCCGTTCCTCCCCGACGCGCTCTAGCTTATCAGCTGGCAAGCATGCTAATTGGCGCGTTCATATACGATCGTATAGCCGCAAACTATACGCCCGTATAGCCCCGAAGCGGAATTTCATAGATGGCGAAAGTGCGAGCCAGTCACAAAACGGTCGCCAGCGAAGACGCGGCGCCCGGCCGGCGGCAACTCCTGATTGCGGGCATGAAGCTCTTCGCCGAGCGCGGGTTCGCCGCGGTGGGCCTCCGCGAGATCGCCGCCGAAGCTGGCGTGTCGCTGGGCTTGGTGCGCACGCACTTTGGTTCGAAAGATGGGCTTCGCGCCGCAATCGATCAGCATGTGCTCGAAGAGATCAAGGCCCTCTACGCCACCGTGCTTGAACACTCAGGCGCCGAGGCGCTCGGCATGGCGGTCGAGGACGCGCTCGAATGGATCGGCCGCGACCGCGAAGCGCTCATGTACGCGCGTATGGCGTTGATGGAGAAAAGCCCGGGCAGCCAAGCCTTGTTCGATGAAATCCTAGCGATCATGCGCCAGTTCGTCGAACACAATGCGCGCCGCGGCCTCCTGCAGCCCGGCGTCGACCGCGAGTGGGCCGCGATCTATCTCGTGTTCGACTTTATAGGCCCAGCCATCATCGAGCCTTTCGCCAAGGCCGCCTTTGGCAAGTCGATGTATTCCAAGTCGATGATCGCCGGCCGCAACGCCTTCATGGTCCGCGCCTTCACGCGGGGCTTTCTCAAGGCTTAGACAACTTTCGGCGTCCGCCCCCGAGCGGCATTCGCGACTGCGCCGAAAGGCTGCAACCGACGCCCGTTATCGTGCGATCACGCGGCAAATGCGCGCGTGAGCACGATGGCGGTTTGGGTAGTATTCTGGGTACGCCAACTGGCTGACCCCAGGGGTCAGCTTAGTTTTTGATTTTATTGCCTAAATTCGGCAAAACCCTGGCGGACAGAGAGGGATTCGAACCCTCGATGGGCTTGCACCCATACACGCGTTCCAGGCGTGCGCCTTCAACCACTCGGCCACCTGTCCGTCCGGGCGCGGTTTATGGCGGGCGCCGACCGCTCGCGCAACCCGCGCAACCACGAATGCAGGCCCTGCGTATCCGCTCTCACCGCCCCCACAACGCGCAAGCGCGCACCGCCCGGATGCGCGGCGACGGGCAAGGCCCTACATTGAGCGCCAGCTAGAGAGGTTTTCATGGCCCGATCGCAAACCATGCCTGCGCCCGAGCACGTCCTGCCCGGCCGCCCCAACGCCATCCCCACCGCCGCGACGCATTTCGTCAACGGCCATTCGCTGCAGCCGCCGTTCCCTGCGGGGCTGGAGGAAGCAGTGTTCGGCCTGGGCTGCTTTTGGGGCGCTGAGCGCAAATTCTGGCAGACCGACGGCGTCTGGGTCACCGCCTCGGGCTACGCGGGCGGATCGACGCCGAACCCGACTTACGAGGAAGTTTGCAGCGGCCGCACGGGCCACACGGAAGTCGTGCGCGTCATCTTCGATCCGGCGAAGTTGAGCTACGAGAGCCTGCTCAAGCTCTTCTTCGAGAACCACGATCCGACCCAGGGCATGCGCCAGGGCAACGATATCGGTACGCAATACCGCTCGGCGATCTACACCACCTCGCCGACGCAGCAGGCTGCGGCCGAGCGCGCTGTAGCCGCGTATGGGGAAAAACTGCGCGCGGCTGGCTATGGGCCGATCACCACGGAGATCCGCGAAGCGCCGGCGTTTTACTATGCCGAGGACTACCACCAGCAATACTTGGCCAAGAACCCCAACGGCTATTGCGGCCTGGCCGGCACAGGTGTCACCTGCCCCATCGGGCTGGGTGTCGCCTAAGGCCGAGGGAAAAACTTAACCGCCCTCAACCGTGAGGCGAGACGAGCCCTGTAACCCATGCTACTGACGTAACGGGAGGTAGCGCCATGGCGGCCCGCGCGCGCATTTGTTTGATCGACGACGACCTCTTCGTCCGCGACGCTTTGGCCTTGGGGTTGGGCGATGCCGGCTATGACGTGCTGACCGCGCCCGGCGCCGCCGCCGGCTTCGATCTCGTTCGCCGCGAGTTTCTGCATGGCGTCGTCACCGACATGAACATGCCCGGTACCGGCGGCGCGCAGCTCATCCCGCAACTGCGCGCTGAGCGCAGCGATCTCGTCATCGTCGCCATTTCAGGCGCAGCCAGCATCGACGGCCGCGGCACGCCGGAACTGGCGCGCGAACTCGGCGCCGATGCGGCATTGATCAAACCGTTCCGCGCCCGCGAACTCGCGGCTGTGCTGGATGGGTTGATGGAACAGCGCGCCTCACGCTGAAATGGCGAGCATGCACGCTGTCAACGAACAGGCACGCCTCAGAGCGGTGGTGGAGACTGCTGTCGACGGCGTCATCCTGATCGACGCGCACGGCATTATCCTCATGTTCAATCCGGCGTGCGAGCGCCTGTTCGGCTACGCCTCCTTCGAGGTGATCGGGCGCAACGTGAAGATGTTGATGCCGGAGCCGTATCAGAGCGAGCACGACCGTTATCTCAGCAATTACCGCGAAACCGGCGAGCGCAAGATCATCGGCATTGGCCGCGAAGTGCTCGGCCGCAAACGCGGCGGCTCCACGTTTCCAATGGATCTCTCCGTCGGTGAAGCCGAGGAGGACGGGCGGCCGATCTTCATCGGCATCATCCGCGACCTCACAGAGCGCAAAATGGCGCAGAAGGCGCTGGGCGAAAGCGCCGAGCGCATGCGGGCGGTGGTGGAGACCGCGGTCGATGGCGTCATGCTCATCAATGCGCGCGGCATCGTGCAGATGTTCAATCCGGCCTGTGAGCGCTTGTTCGGCTACCGCGCCGAAGAAGTAATGGGCAACAACGTGCGCATGCTGATGCCAGAGCCTTATCGCAGCGAGCACGACGGCTATCTCATGAATTACCGCCGCACGGGCGCCGCGAAAATCATCGGCATCGGCCGCGAAGTTAGCGGCTTGCGCAAGGACGGATCGGTCTTCCCGATGGATCTCTCCGTCGGCGAGGCCAAGCAGGAAGGCGAATCCATTTTCGTCGGCATCATTCACGACCTCACCAACAGGAAGCGCACCGAAGCACAGCTGGTGCAGGCGCAGAAGATGGAAACCGTCGGCCAGCTCTCGGGCGGAATTGCGCATGACTTCAACAACCTGCTCACGGTCATTCTCGGCAACGCCGAAGCGCTAAGTCTGCGCCTGAAGGCGCGCGAGGATCTGCGTCACCTCGCCGACACCATCGCGTCCGCCGCCGAGCGCGGCGCCGAGCTGACGCAGCGCCTGCTCGCTTTCAGCCGGCGCCAGGTGCTGCAACCTTCGGCGATCGACTGCAACGCGCTGGTCGAGAGCATGGAAGTGCTGCTGCGGCGGACGCTACGTGAAGACATCAAGCTCAATATCGCCATCGCTGCCGCGCCCGTGTTCGCGCTTGCTGACGCTGGCCAGCTGGAATCGGCGCTGCTCAATCTCTCGCTCAACGCGCAGGACGCGATGCCTGATGGCGGCACGCTAACGCTGACTACGCAGGAGATTGATCTCGATCGTTCGATACTCGCCGGCGAGCCCAACATGCGCGAAGGCCGCTACGTGATGATCAGCGTCACTGACGACGGCACGGGCATGAGCCGCGAAACGCAAGAGCGCGTCTTCGAGCCGTTCTTCACCACCAAGGAAGTCGGCAAAGGCTCAGGGCTTGGCCTTTCGATGGTGTACGGCTTCGTCAAGCAATCGAACGGCCATGTCAGCATCTATAGCGAACCCGGGCTTGGCACGAGCGTCCGGCTCTACCTGCCGGTGGCGGAAAGTCTCTCGTCACCTGCGCCGGTGCCACGCGAAGCGGCGAAGACGCCGCGCGGCGATGAACGCATTCTGGTGGTCGAGGACGATCCGTTCGTGCGCAGCCACACCATCGCCTCGCTGGAATCGCTCGGCTATCGTGTCAGCGTCGCCTCCGACGGACGTGAAGCGTTGGCGCTGCTGCAAGGCGGCGCGCGGCCGGATCTGCTTTTCACCGACGTGGTAATGCCAGGCGGCATTAGCGGGTGGGACTTGGCGCAGCAGGCGCGCGCGCTCGTGCCGGGCCTGCGCGTGCTCTTCACTTCAGGCTATCCGAGTGAGTCGCTCACCAGCCGTGGCGCGCTCAGTGCGGACGAGATGATTGTCAGCAAGCCCTATCGGCTGGCCGAACTCGCCAAGCGCGTGCGCGAAGCGATCGATACTACGACAAAGGTTAGAGACGCTTAGCCTGCAGGCCAGCGCAGGCCGACGCGTCGGCGCTGTTGCAGCGTCTGTTCGGCGCGTTGCAGAGCCCGCAGCGCCACTTCCGCTTGCTGCAGCGAATCTGTTGAACGCAGCGCGTCCATAGCGAGGCGCAAACGTGCGGCGCCTTCTTCCAGCTTGTCGCGCGCGCCTTCGCGTTCACCCAGCGCCGTCAGCGCGCGGCCGATCTCTTGCTGCGCCGCGCCCCAGGCGCCCGGATCGGTCGTGCGGTCGACCTTATCGAGATAGAGCTGGCGCGCATCGAGCGCCTTCGACAGCCACTTGATGTGGCCGCCGCGCTCGCCGAGGCTCAGAGCGCCCGAGGCGAAGTCGGAGAGAATATCGAGCTGCAGGTTGTCGCTGATCTCGGCCGGCGCCACTTCGACCATGCGGTCGAGTGCTTCGACGATCGGTTGCAGACGCTCGGGCTTATAATCTTGCGGGCGGTGCAGCACCGGGCGCGCCTTACGCGCCAGCGCAAACGCGAGCGCGCGCTGCACGGCTTCGACTGGACGGCCGACGCGCCAGGTGAGTTCGAAATCCTGCACCTCGTGCACACGGCCATAACTCGGCAGCGTGGTCAGACGCAGCTCGAGCTTGCCCATCAAGTTGCGCTTGCCCCAGACGATCACGTCCGCGGCCGAACGCTCCAGCGCATCGGCAGCTTCCACCGCGACCCGGCGGCGCGTTTCCGGGTGCGCGTTGCGCGGGATTGTCTTCAAGCGGATCGGGAAGAGATCGACCTGCACGTTCTGCTCGAACGAGAAGAGGCCGAAATTGTCCTCGATCGCTTCCTTCATTTCCTGGCGCAGCAGCGCCCCGCCGCCTTCGATCTCGCCGATCAGCACCAGCGCGCGGTGGTCCTTTGAGCGCTTCAGCGCCTGCGCGCGGAGGGCAATGCGGGCGAGCCCGCTGGCCTTGCCCATCCCGTTCAGCATCCAGAAGGCGCTGATCAGGACGGCTGCAAGTCCCATCGACATGAAGAACATGAAGACGTTCGGCGACTGCACGAACGCTTCCTGAAACTCCCGCGGCAGCAGGCGCATGACGTTGGACGCCAACTCGGGCGCAAACGCTGCAGCATCTGCAAAATTAACCATTTAGCGTCCGTGGGTCCCTGCCGAACGTGACCTCTAGCCTGCCGATTGACGCCGCACAACGGGCTACGGCGCCCCGCAGCAGTGCCAGGCGCCGTCTCTCCCGAGACGAGAAGCGAGCGTTACCGGTCGGCGTTCTTCGCCCGCTCCATAGCCTGGTTCATCATGGCCCCGACATTGCCGAGATCCATCACCTGCACGCCTTCCGGCACGGTGAAGAGCGCGGCATTTTGGGCCCCGCGTTGGACACGGGTTGTCTCCCAAACGACACGCCCGTCATCGGTCGCACGCAGGATGATGCCGTCATTGGTGACGCAGACGGTATCGGTGCCGTCTGCCTCTGTCGTCTTGGTCCATTCTGCGCCCGTTTCGCCGGCCACGTTGCACGAGCCGGTGCGCGTCGCATCCCGCGACAGTTCGCCCTGCCATTCCTCGGTGGGATTCGAGAATTGATCGCCCATGCCGGACGCGCGGATCGCCACCGCCTGGCCGCCCGCGTTGGAGAGAATGTAGCTCTCGCCCGTCTCGGCGTTGGCGATCAGCGTTGATTGGCCCTCCGCGGCGTTGATCTCCATGCGCATCTTGCCCCCGTCGCGGATCATCACGATCGGCATGGAGGAGCCGTCGGTATGGGAGATGGTCGCCTCGGCGCGGTAAGCCGCGGCGGTCAAATCTGGGAAGAGCCCCCCGCCCTCGTTACTGGCCTGGCCCGTGGGCGCGCTGGGGTTGCAGGCCGCGACGGCGGCGGCCAGGGCGAGTGCGGCGATGCGCATGAAACTTCCTCCCGGTTGACGTTCACCGACCCTCTAGCAGGGCCGGTCCAAGGCCGGAACGGGCAAAGCGCCATTCGTCGCAAAATGCAGTTGGATGGTCGGGCGGGCGCCGCGGGTGCTTGCCCCGAGGGGCGCTAGGCGTCCAAAGTCGCCGCCAACCATGCCCGCGCGCCCGCAGGATCTGCCGGCGCGCGTCACTTTAACGGGGGTTTGCATGAAGCCACATATTCTCGCGGCGCTTTTGGCCGCCGCACCGGTCGCATTGGCCGGCTGCGCCACCACGGAGAGCAGCGTCACGTCCGGTTCGAGCTACGCCGCCGCCCAGTCGCAAGTCACCCGCCTGACGGCGCAGGCGGACCAGAACGCGCTTCTGAAGCCGTGGACCGGTCCCTATGGCGGCGTGCCACCGTGGGACCAAGCCCGCGCGGAGAACATCACGCCCGCGTTCGAACTCGGCATCGCGCTGCAAGAGGCCGAGATTCAGGTCATCGCCAACAATCCTGCCGCGCCGACGTTCGATAACACCATCGCCGCGATGCAGAACGCCGGCCGCCATCTCGACCGCGCGACCACCATCTTCGGCGTCATGACCGACAACATCAGCAGCGCCGAAGTGCAAGCGCTCGAAGCGGAATGGTCGCCGCGGCTCACGGCCGCGTACAACGCCATCACCTTCAACCGGCCGCTCTTCCAGCGCATCCATACGCTCTATGAAAGCCGCGCCACGCTCGGCCTCAACGCCGAACAGATGCGCTTGCTGGAGCGCACGCACGATCAGTTCGTGCGCGCCGGCGCTGCGGCGACGCCCGAACAGCAAGCACGTCTCGGCCAGATCAACGAAGAGCTCTCGGCCAAGTTCGCTGATTTCGGCCGCCGGCTTCTGGCTGACGAAAACACCGCCATCTTCATCAACCGAGAGAGCGAACTCGCGGGTCTGCCGCAGAATCTGCGCGACGCCTATCGCGCCGCCGCGATCGAGCGTGGCCAACCGAACGCCTGGGCCGTCGTCAATACCCGCTCCAGTGTCGATCCGTTCCTCACCTTCTCGTCCGACCGGCGCCTGCGGCAGCAGGTGTGGACCGCGTTCAAGAATCGCGGCGACAATGGCGATGCCAACGACACCAACGCGGTGATCGCCGACATCCTGCGCCTCCGGGCCGAACGTGCCGAAATCCTCGGCTTTGAAACCCACGCGCATCTGCGCATGGCCGACACCATGGCGCAGGAGCCGGAACGCGCGCAGGACCTGATGATGCGCGTCTGGCCGGCTGCCGTCGCGCGCGTGCGCGAGGAAGTCGCCGACATGCAAGCCATGGCCAACCGCCAAGGCGCGCGTATCACCATCGAGCCGTGGGATTATCTCTTCTACGCCGAGCAGGTCCGCCGCGACCGCTACGACCTCGATCAAAATGAGCTCCGCCCGTACTTTGAGCTCAACAATATGATCAACGCCTCGCAATACATGGCCAATCAGCTCTATGGCCTCTCGTTCCGCGAGATCACCGGCACGGTGCCAGTGTTCGAGCCCAGCGTGCGGGTGTGGGAAGTCACCGATCGCGACGGTTCGTTCCGCGGCCTCTTTTACGGCGACAACTTCGCCCGCGCCGGCAAGCGCTCGGGCGCGT
>JAEYPY010000221.1 GCA_023410295.1 Pseudomonadota bacterium
CTTCGCGCCTGGCCAGGTCATCGCGCACGCGACGCCGCGGACGCTTTCGGAAGCGGACGCGGCGCTTAACATCGCGCTGACCGGCTCGCGCTATGCGCTCTTCTCCGCTGACAGCTTCGCGCAGAATTGCGGGCTGCCGGGCGCGCCGATCGATCCGCTGCTCGTGTTTCACACCGTGTTCGGCAAGAGCGTGCCGGACATTTCGCTGAACGCGGTCGCCAATCTCGGCTACGCGGAAGGCCGCTTTCTGACGCCGGTGTATCCGGGCGATACGCTGAACGCGGTCTCCGAAGTGCTGGGCGTCAAGCAGAACTCGAACGGCAAAACTGGCGTCGTCACCGTGCGCACCACCGGCTTCAATCAGGATGAAGTCCCGGTCCTCTCCTATGTGCGCTGGGTGATGGTCAACAAGCGGAATGAGAGCGCGCCAGTCACCGATGCGCCGCCGAAAACGCCAGCGCCGGCCGTCGCGCCCGCCGAACTCATGCTGCCGGCGGCGCTCGATTTCACCGGCTACGATTTCACCCTCGCTGGCAGCGCGCATGCGTTTCAGGACTACGAGGTCGGCGAAAAGATCGATCACGTCGATGGCATGACCGTTGAGGAGGCGGAGCATCAGCTCGCCACGCGCCTCTACCAGAATACGGCCAAGGTGCATTTCGACGCGGTCGCGCAGCAACTTTCCCGCTTTGGCCGGCGCCTCATCTATGGCGGTGTGGCGATCTCCATCGCGCGCGCGCTCGCCTTCAACGGCCTCGCCAACGCGGCTTACCTGCTGGCGATCAATGGCGGTCGGCACGTCAACCCGCTCTTCGCCGGCGACACGGTCTATGCTTGGAGCGAGGTGCTGGCCAAAGAAGATCTAGGCGAGGCTGGCGCGCTGCGCCTTCGGCTCGTCGCCCTTAAAAACCAGCCCGCGCACGCCTTCACTTTCAAAACCGACGAAGGCGGCTACGCCGAAAACGTCATCCTCGACTTCGACTACTGGGCGGCGATCCCGAAACGATGAGCTTTCGGCCCGCCGGTCCATCTGGCCGCGTTGACTTGGGCGCCCCCGCGCCTAATGTCCGCGCGTCGGATTCCCGACCCATATCAAGCTTGAAGAGGCTCTCATGGCCGGCGCCCCCAGCCCGGAAAGCAGACCCATATCGCCGCATCTGCAGGTCTGGCGATGGCATGTCACGATGGCGAGCTCGATCCTGCACCGCGCCACGGGCATCGGCCTTTACGTCGCCGCCATAGGCTTTGGCGTTTGGCTGATAGCCGCCGCCGCCGGGCCCGACGCCTACGTCGCGGTGATGGACCCGCTGCTCTCGCCGCTGGGCCAGATCGCGCTTTATCTCGTCGTTGCCGCGCTCGCCTATCACCTCGCCAACGGCATCCGCCATCTGGTGTTCGATACCGGACAGGGCATGCAGTTGTCGGACGCCAACACCAGCGCCTGGTTCGCCATCCTCTTTGCTATCGCCGCACCGATCGGGCTGTGGGCGCTCTTGACGTTCGGAGGCTGAGCGATGAGCGAAACACCCCGCAGCATGCGCACCCCGCTCGGCCGCGTCCGCCATCACGGCGCGGCAGGCGAGGGCACCGGCCACTTCATCGCCATGCGATGGACTTCGATCGCGCTCGCGATCCTGGGGCCGTGGTTCGCCGTCGGCGCCGCGCTTGCGATCCGCGACGGCTCCTACACCGCGGCGATCGATTATCTCTCTCAGCCGGTGAACGCCGTTGGCGTCATCCTGCTGGTGGCGATCAGCTTCTACCACATGTCGCTCGGCATGCAGGAAGTGATCCTTGATTACATCGGCAAGCCGCTCACCAAGATCGCGCTGCTGTTCTTGAACGCGGCCGTGCCGCTGGTGCTCGCTGTGGGCGCCATCTTCGCTGTGCTGCTCGTGAATTTCGGAGCCTGACGCCTTGGCTGCTTATACTTGGGTCGATCACACCTTTGACGTCGTCGTTCTGGGCGCCGGCGGCTCTGGCCTGCGCGCGGCGCTCGGCGCTGCACAAGCGGGCCTCAAGACCGCGTGCATCACCAAGGTCTTTCCCACGCGCTCGCACACGGTCGCCGCGCAAGGCGGCATCTCCGCCGCGCTCGGCAATATGGGCGAGGATCAATGGCAGTGGCACATGTTCGACACCGTGAAGGGGTCGGATTGGCTCGGCGATCAGGACGCGATCGAATACCTGACGCGCAACGCGCCGGCTGCTGTGTACGAGCTTGAGCACTGGGGCGTGCCGTTCTCGCGCACCGAAGAAGGCAAGATCTATCAGCGCGCCTTTGGCGGCATGACCAAGAATTTCGGCGAAGCGCCGATCCAGCGCACCTGCGCCGCCGCTGACCGCACCGGTCACGCCATGCTGCACACGATGTATGGCCAATCGCTGCGCTACGACGTCGAGTTCTTCATCGAGTTCTTCGCGCTCGACCTCATCATGGACGAAGACGGCGCCTGCCGCGGCCTCACCGCCTGGAAGCTGGACGACGGCACGCTGCACCGTTTCCGGGCTCAAACCGTGGTGATCGCCACCGGCGGCTATGGCCGCGCCTTTCTCTCCTGCACCGGCGCACACACGCAGACCGGCGATGGCGGGGCCATGGTGCTGCGCGCCGGCCTCCCGCTGCAGGACATGGAGTTCGTGCAATTCCACCCGACCGGCATTTTCCCGGCGGGCTGCCTCATCACCGAAGGCGCGCGCGGCGAGGGCGGCTATCTCACCAATTCGAACGGCGAGCGCTTCATGGAGCGTTATGCGCCGACGGTGAAGGATCTTGCCCCGCGCGACATGGTCTCGCGCGCGATGACGCTGGAAATCCGCGAAGGCCGCGGCGTCGGCCCGAACAAGGATCACATCCACCTGCACCTGGATCACTTGGATCCCAAAGTGCTGCACCAGCGTCTGCCCGGCATTTCCGAAAGCGCCCAGATTTTCGCCGGCGTTGACGTGACGCGCCAGCCGATCCCGGTGCTGCCGACGGTGCACTACAATATGGGCGGCATCCCGACGAACTATCACGGCGAAGTCGTCACCAAGATGAATGGCGATCCCGACGCGGTGGTGCCTGGGCTCATGGCTGTGGGCGAAGCGGCGTGCGTTTCGGTGCACGGCGCCAACCGGCTCGGCTCCAATTCGCTAATCGATCTTGTGGTGTTCGGTCGCGCCGTCGGCTTGCGCTGCGCCGAGAAGCTCAAGGCCAACGCTTCGCAGCCGTCGCTGCCGAAGGACGCGGGTGACGCGCATCTCGCGCGCTTCGACAAATTCCGCAACGCCAGCGGCGCGACGTCGACGGCCAAGCTGCGCGATAAGATGCAGCGCACCATGCAGGAAACCTGCGCCGTCTATCGCACCGGGCCGGTGCTGCTCGAAGGCGTCGACCGCATGGAGAAGGTGTGGGCCGAAGCGCCGGACGTGCGCATCACCGACCGCTCGCTCATCTGGAATACCGACCTGGTCGAGACGCTGGAGTTCGACAATTTGATGGCGCAAGCCATCGTCACCGTCGTCGGCGCCGCCAACAGAACCGAGTCACGCGGCGCTCACGCGCGCGAGGATTTTCCGGATCGCGATGACGAGAACTGGATGAAGCACACGCTCGCCTGGCTCGACACGAAGACCGGCAAAGCAACGATCGACTATCGCCCCGTGCACACGAACACGATGACGAACGAAGTGGAGTACATTCCGCCGAAGAAGCGGGTGTATTAGGGCACGCGTCGAGACTAGCGTAGCGTCAGCTTGACCCGGCCCCCGCGTGCGCCTTCAGTGCGCGCAATAGGGAGCACACCGCCATGGCGCAAATCGGTTACGTCTGTCTCGGCACCAGCGATTTCGATCGCGCGTGCGCGTTCTGGGATCAGTTGGCGCCGGAGTTGGGCGGCAAGAAGCTGTTTCCGACGCCGCAGGGCGTGATGTACCGGCTAGGCGCGGGGCCGATGCTGATGGTGACGCGGCCTTACAATGGCGAAGCGGCCCATCCCGGCAACGGCACGATGCTGGCGATCAATGTCGATGAGAAGGACGAAGTGGCGCGCGTCTATGCCAAGGCGCTCGAACTCGGCTGCGCCTCCGAAGGCGAACCCGGTCCGCGCGGCGCGTTTGGCGAATTCGCCTACTTCCGCGATCTCGACGGCAACAAGATCGCCGTGTTCTGGAGCGAGCGGCAGAAAAAGAGCTGACAAGCTCCGGGCAATCCCTGCGCGAAATCCCGATTTCGCGCGGCGCCGGCCGGCGCGCCTCAACACACGACTAGCCAATTCCGCGCGCGACCACATATGAAGCGCCATGGATATCCGCGCTCGACATCGCGTCCACGGTGGCACGCTCAGCTACGCGCAGCACCAAAGCGCGGCGACCGGTACGCCGATGCGGCTCTCCGTCTTCATCCCGCCGGGCGAGGGGCCGTTCCCGTATTTGATATGGCTCTCGGGCCTCACCTGTACGGAGGATAATTTCACCACCAAGGCCGGCGCCTACGGGCCCGCCGCGCAAGCGGGCGTCGCCATCGTCGCGCCGGATACGAGCCCGCGCGGTGAAGGCGTTGCTGATGACCCAGCCTACGACCTCGGCCAAGGCGCCGGCTTCTACATCGACGCGACGCAAGCGCCTTGGGCGCCGCACTTCAAGATGGAAAGCTACATCGTCGGCGATCTCATCGAAGCCGTCGAAGCCGCATTTCCGCTGGCGCCGCGGCGCTCGATCTTCGGCCATTCGATGGGCGGGCATGGTGCGCTGACGCTGGCGATGAAGCGGCCGCATCTTTTCCGCAGCGTTTCGGCGTTTGCGCCGATTGCCTCACCGACGCGCTGTCCGTGGGGCGAGAAGGCGTTCAACGCGTATCTCGGCGACGACCGCAAGAACTGGGCGCTGCACGATGCGGCGTTGCTGATGGAGCAGGGCTGGGCCAAGCCGTTCGACGAAGTGTTGGTCGATCAGGGCCTCGGCGACCAATTCCTGGAAAATCAGCTGAAGCCGGAATTGCTCGAGGCAGCGGCAGAGGAATCAGGCGCGAAACTCAATCTTCGCCGCCACGAAGGCTACGACCACTCGTATTTCTTCATGGCGTCCTTTGTCGCCGACCATGTCGCCTTTCACGCCGCGCGCTTGGCGTGATCGGCAAAAGGTCGGTGGGTTTCGGCCGGTGGTTTTTGGCGGCCCAAGCTACAGCGAGCAACACGATCGCAAGTCCTAGAACCGACCCCACGCGCACGATGCTGTCCAATCGCACCATTGCGAGCGTCACGACATAAAGGAACGTCAGGATCAGGATCGCCAAGCCCGCCCAGCGCAGCAGGACTTCGTTGCGCCGGAGGCCTAGCCCGAACACCGCCGCGCCAAAGATCGCCCACGCCGCCGAATAACTCCACATTTCGAGATCCAGCACTGGCGCGCCGCGCATGTCCGTCGCGTGATAAAGCCAGCGCACCAGCAGCGTGACAGCAACCAGCAAATGCACGATTGCCGCCGCCGTCGCGGCGCGATCGTAGCAAGCCGGCGCGCGGATGTGCGAAACGCGCGCGCTCATGCAACTCAGCCAAGTCGCCAAGATCGGCGCCGCCGGCGCCAACGTTGTGCTCAAGCGCGAAGCCGGCGCCGTCGGCACAACGCCCCACCACGGATTGAACAGGAGCCAAACCCCCAATGCCGCAAACGCGAGCGCTGGCCAAACCGCCGTCGCCGCAATCGCCTGCACGTCATAACGATACGGCCGCACGGCATCACGCCGCGGCGCGCGCTCGACGGCTTCAGCTGCGATCAGCACGAGCGCCAGCGGCCACAACGCTTGCGCCATGCCTTCAAGCCCGACCAGCGCCGCGCCATCGTCCATGCCGCCCCGATGATATAGCCAACGGATCGCCGCGTGCCCGAAGCTCCAGACAAACAGCATCGCCGTCGACGCCGCGGCGTAGCGCACCGTGCTGGATTTCGCTTCCAACGAAAGCCCGCGCGCCAACGCCAGGCAAAGTCCCGCAGCCACGGCTTGCGCCAACACGCCAAGCCCCGTCGCGAGCGCATCGCTGGCAGCCGTAAGCTGTCCGCCCCACCACGGATGGCGTGCGATGAGCATGATGAGCCCAGCGCCCAGCAGCGCCGTAAAGCTTACCCCGCGCATGATGCGTGCAAGATCATGCGTGAAGACGCCAGCCTCGGTGCGCGCTTCGCGGCGGCGCACAACCCAGACGACAGCGTACGCGAACGCCAGCAGGGTGAGGCCGTAGCACGCCGCTTCGAATACGCCGACGTCCGGCGGTTGCAGTAGGGCGCCATGGAAGAGCCGGCGCACTTCGGTCAGCGCCCAGATCAACGCCAACGCGCCTCCGGCCCCGGCATAAATTCGCGCGGGCAAACGTTCATGCGCGTAAAGCCGATAAGCCGCCGCCAACGAAAGCGCTGCGGGCGCGCCGTAAGCGAGCAGCACGCCATCGATAATTGGCGGCCCGCCGACGGTGAGATTGAGCGGCCCCCACCACGGATGCTCGACCAGCACCAGCAGCACGAACACGTAAGCAAGCCCGGCGCCGAACAGCGCGTGCCCGCGCCAGCGCGCCAGCCGCCCAGCTTCTTGCCCCGGCCGCACCATTACGACATGCCCTGCCGCCAGCAGAACAAGCGCTCGCAGCGCTTCTTCGCTGAGCTGATCGAGCCGCGGGGTTTCGGTGGCGCCGACGGCGATGAAGCTCAGCGTCAGGAAGGCGCCGATCACCAGCACCAGAACGCCGGCGCTGTCGGCGGCTTCGCCGCTCGACACATGCGGGGCGCGTTTGAGGAAATAGCCGGCGCCGAACAGCAGTCCGGCGGTGACGAGGAGCACGAAGAGCGCGCCCCAGAGCGGCGTCTCGCCCGCCATCACCGGCGCGATAAAACTCGGCGCCATGGCGTGGGCAACCGCGATGGCGGCAGCTGTCAGCGCGGCAAAGCGGAGCCCGTTCCAGCGCTCCCAAACCACGCCGCACGCGAACATCAGCGCAGCCCCGGCATGCGCGGTGGCGCGCGCTTCTTCCGGGATCGCGCTTTCGATGCCAAGAAGCACCAGGGCCGCGCCAGCGCCCGCCCAGACATCGACGGCGCTGTCGCGCGAAGGATCGGACGCATCGCGCGAAGTGTAAACCGCCGCGCCGAACAGGAGCGCCGCGCCGATGAAGAGGGGCGCCCAAACGGTGAGCGAATGCCATTCCTCGCGCGAGAATGCCGCCAACGTCGTCAGCACTGCCGAGCCGACAGCGCCGCTCGCGGCGACGAGCATGCGCCCGCTATGATGCGGCCGAGCGCCGATGGCCGAGATCGCGACGACGACGGATGCGAACAGCACGAACGGATAGAATTCGTTGCTCAGCGGCCCGAAATGGAAGCGCGCGCGCAGATAGCCGATGAAGCCGAGGCTAAGCGCAACTACAGCAACCGTGAAAGCCGCCGCCGGGGCAACGCGTAAACGCACCGCAGATGCCGCGAGCGCGACGAACATGGCGCCGACCCAAGCAGGGCCGCCAATGACGCCCGACGGTGCAGGCGCCATCGCCAGCCAGACCCAAACCAGGAGGACGCTCGAAATCGCGATGGCGATGCTGGGCGCGTTGGCTTGGGCGCGGCGCCAGCTCAGCCAGCGTGCCTGCTCGGCTTCATCGGGAACCCGGAAGGCGGTCGCCACGCCCCCGAGGCTCGCAACGCTCAAGAGCGCCAAAGCGCGCCGCACTTCATCTTCGAGCAGTGCGTGGCCAAACCAGAAATAGAGACCAGCCAGCGCAGCGGCCGCGGTCCAGGCCCAACGGCGAAGCGCTGCCAGAGCGAAGCCGGCGGCGCCTGCGGTGCACAGAAACAACGTCAGCCCGTCGGGTGGCCAATCCGGTGGCTCGGTTAGCGCCGGCGCAAGCAACATCGCTGCGATCGCCAAAACGCCGAGCGGTTGGCCGTGCAGATACGAAAGCCCAATCAACAGCGTCGCACATAAGGTGAGCGCGGCGACGGCATGGCCCAGCTCAATGACGTCGTAAATCGCGTAAGCGGCCCAAGCGGTGACGTAGAACGCCACAACGCTGGCGCCCGCCAGCATGGCCGCGACCAACGGGTGGCCGACTGTGCGCGTGCTGCCGGTGCGCCGGGTCCATTCGCTGGCCGCCAGCAGCAAGACGCCGAGGCCGACAGCGCAGCCGAGTTGCACCTCCGGCGTAAACCAATCTTGCTGCGCGGCGACCGTCACCAGATAGACCGCGCCGAACGCGAGCAGCGCACCGCCGAGCCAGGCGAGGCCGTTTTCCGCGAGCCATTGATCGAAGCGCCGTTCGCGCTTCGCTATCGCAGACGCTGGCGTTGTGAGTTCCAGCGGCGCCGT
>JAEYPY010000129.1 GCA_023410295.1 Pseudomonadota bacterium
GCCAACGCCGGTGCATGCGTTCGCGGCGGAGCGCGGGATCGAGGTGCGCACGCCGAAGAGCCTGAAGCGCGCGGAAGAGCAGGCGGCGTTCGCCGCGCTCAAGCTCGATGCCGCAATTGTCGTCGCCTACGGGCTCATCCTGCCAAAGCCGATCCTCGATGCGCCGCGGCTGGGTTGCTTCAATTTGCATGGCTCGCTGCTGCCGCGGTGGCGGGGCGCTGCGCCGATCCAGCGGGCGATCATGGCGGGCGATGCCATGACTGGCGTACAGGTGATGCGCATGGAAGAGGGGCTCGACACCGGACCCGTCCTCGCCACGGCGGCAACGCCAATCGCGCCCGACGACACGACCGGCTCGCTGCATGACCGCTTGGCCGCGATGGGTGCGAAGGTGCTGATTGAGGCGCTGGCTGAGATTGAGCGAGGCGCCGCACAGGAAACGCCGCAGCCGGAGGAAGGCGTCACCTATGCACACAAGATCACGCCAGCCGAGACGCGCATCGATTGGCAGCGCCGGGCGGGTGAGGTCGATTGCATGATCCGCGGCCTCTCCCCGCATCCGGGCGCGTGGTTCCAGTTGGCCGGGGCTCGGATCAAAGCGCTGAACTCGCGGCTCGCCGAAGGCGGGAGCGGCACTCCTGGCGAGGCGCTGGATGATGCCCTAACCATCGCCTGCGGTGAGGGTGCGGTTCGCCTGATGACGGTCCAGCGCGAAGGTCGGGCGCCGATGCCGGCGGAGGCCTTCGTGCGCGGCGCCGCCGTTCCAAAGGGCACGCTGCTGGGATAGTCTCATTGAAGCGCATGGCGCCGCCCGGTAAGAGTGAAGCCGCGGAGGGATATATGGTTTTTCGAATCGCGGCCATCGCGCTCGCGCTGGCTGTCGTCGCCTGCAACCAGCAGGGCTCCACCTCGGCTGAGAATGCCGCGGAGGGGCCGCAACTCGACGCGCCGACGCCCGTGTCCGAGCCCTCGCGCGTCTTCGCCGCCACGAATGACGCCGGGCGCGCCGCTGCTGGCGAACTCACCGTCTCGATGACGCTGCGCCTGCCCGATCAATCGGGCGGCGACGCGCAAGAGGTGCTGACGCTGCGCGGGGGCAACGGGCTCGTGGTGGAGTCCGAGATCACGGGCGCTGTGTCGCCGGCGACGCAAGTGGGCGGGCAGACGCTGCGCGCACTGCTCGGCCTGCCGGTCGAGGAGCCGCAGGTGCTGGTCTATCGCGTGACCAGTGAGACCAAGCCGGAAGGGGGCGGCGGATTATGCGGCGCCGATAGCGCTGCGTACGTGGTCGTCTGGGAGCCGGGCGGACCAGGCGACGCGGTGATGAAGGTGCTCGGCGTTACAGGGGGACAGCCCGGGGCGGCGGATTCTCGCGCGTGCCCGATGCTGGAGTATCGGCGCAGTTAGGCGCAAGTACGCGCCATGCGTTTCAAACTTACGCTTGAGTATGACGGCGGCGCTTTTCTTGGCTGGCAGCGGCTGGGAGAAGGCGCGACCGTGCAGGGCGTGCTTGAGGACGCCGTCGCCAAACTGACGGGCTCTCACAGCGACGTCGTTGGCGCAGGTCGTACCGATTCCGGCGTGCATGCGCTGGCGCAAGTGGCGCACGTGGACATCGAGAAACCGTTCGAGCCTTGGAAGCTGGCGGAAGCGCTGAACGCACTGGTGCGGCCGCATCCGGTGGCGGCGCTGAAGGTGGAAGAGGCAGCGCCGGATTTCCATGCGCGCTTCGACGCTGTGCGTCGGGTCTATCGCTATTCAATCCTCAATCGCCGCGCACCGGCCGCGTTGACGCGCGGTTTCACTTGGCAGATCGCGCGCGAACTCCACACCGACGCCATGCACGCGGCGGCGCAGCGCCTGCTCGGCCAGCACGATTTCACCACGTTTCGCGACAGCCAATGCCAGGCCAAAAGCCCAGTGAAGACGCTCGATCGCTGCGATGTCGCGCGCAGCGGCGAGAGCGTGGAGATTTGGTGCGAAGCGCGCAGCTTTCTACACCGGCAAGTGCGCTCGATGGTTGGGACGCTGGTTGAGGTTGGGCTTGGGCGGATGACGCCGGACGATGTGGCTGAGGCGCTCGCGGCTGCGGATCGTTCGCGCTGCGGTCCAGTCGCGCCGCCGGATGGGCTTTATCTCGCGCGGGTGGACTACTGAGCGAAATACCGCCGCAGCACGGCTTCGTAGCAGCGGGCGAGCGCGCGGACGTCTTTGACAGCGACATGCTCATCCACCATGTGCGCGGTTTCATTACGCAGCCCCAATTCCGCGACGGGGCAGTAATTGCGAATGTAGCGCGCATCGGACGTGCCGCCGGTGGTGGCGAGGACGGGCTTGATGCCGAACGCTTCCTCGGCGGCGGCGACTATGAGATCCGTGAATGGCCCAGGATCGGTATAGAACGCCAGGCTCTGCGAGCTGACGCTGAGGGCATGCGTGACGCCTGTGCGCGCGGCGGCGTTTGAAGCGGTCTCTTCAATCCAGGCCAGTAGCGTTTCGGCGGTGTGATTGGTGTTGAAGCGGATGTTGAGCTTGGCGCTGGCGCGCTGCGGAATAACATTGTGCGCCGCGTTGCCGACATCGACGCTTGTCACTTCAAGGTTCGACGGATCAAAGCCAGGCGCGCCGTCATCCAGCCTGCGCGCCTTCAGTGCGGCGAGCGTTTTGATGAGCGGCGTCACCGGATTGCGCGCGCGGTGCGGGTAGGCGACGTGGCCTTGCTTGCCATCCATGGTGATGATGACGTTGAGACTGCCGCGGCGCCCGTTCTTGATCATGTCGCCGACGCGCGCCTCGCTCGTCGGTTCGCCGACCAGGCAATGATCCAGCTTTTCGCCTTCCGCCGTGATGGCTTCGAGCACGCGCTTGGTGCCGTCGACCGCCGGCCCTTCCTCATCGCATGTCAGCAGAAACGAGATCGAACCTTCCGGCGCGCCGCGGGCGAGGAAGTTTTCCGTGCCGGCGATCATTGCCGCGATTGCTGTCTTCATGTCGGCGGCGCCGCGGCCGTAGAGGACGCCATCTCGAATTTCGGCGGCAAACGGATCGCTCGACCAGCCCTCGCCTGGCGGGAC
>JAEYPY010000104.1 GCA_023410295.1 Pseudomonadota bacterium
GAACCAAGCCGCGCAAATCGTCGCCTGATCGGCCCCGCCCACAGCAAATTCGAGAGAACTCAGATGACCAAGTTCTACGCCCTGATCGCCGCCTGCGCCGTGTTCGCACCGATCGCCATGGCGACCTTGAACCAAGCCGCTCAAATCGTCGCGTAAGCTCCCGCCGACCACGATTTCAGCGAGCCAAAGAAGGCCGCGGAGGATGCTCCCCCTCCGCGGCTTTTCTCATGCGCAGGCGCTGAAGCGTCAGCCGGGGAAGCTTTGCACGCCGATCTTGGTCAGGCGCCCGTTGTCCAGGACGAGGCACGCGGCGCTCTCCATGCCTTGGATGTAGCAGAACATCGGCGCATCGCGCCCGCGCACAGCTTCGTACGCTGCGCGATCAACGCCCTCTTCGACATAGAACGGAAACTCGCCGCTCATCGGATTGGCGGCGTTCGCTTCCCATTCGGGCAGATCGCCGGTGCTGTCGCTCGCCGCGCCGGGCGGGTTGATCCACTCATTGAGCCGGCGCTGCATCTCTTCAGCGTCGGCCGCGCCGGCGAGCGCCATATTCTGCGACACGGGATAGGTCTCGTTCCAGACTTGCTCGCCGCCATTGCGGATGACGATGCGCGCTTCGGCCTGCTCGCAATCGGCGCCGCTCGTCGTTGCTTCGATCTGCAGCGATTCCCAGGTCGCATTCGCGGTCGCCGGGCAGCCATTGTCGGCCGCGGTTTCGGCAGACTGGCTCGCTTGCTCGCCCGTGCAGGCGGCGAGCACCAGGGCGGCGGCGAAAATCGTGATGCGCATCATGTTGAATCCCCTTTTCCGAGCGTACTAGCCGCTGAGCGCCTCGTGCGCCAAGGCGCCGACTTCCTGCAGCGCTGCGACCGCCGTCTTCGAATAGGCGGTGAAGTTGAGCCCGCCGTGCATCAGCACCGGGTATTTGCGCTCCGTGACCTCAACGCCGGCTTCGCGCAGCTTCGTCATGAACGCGCGCACATCGGCGCGCACCGGATCCATCGGCCCGCCGCCGGCGATAATGGTCGGCGGCGCAGCGCCCAGATCGACATCGAGCAGCGAAGGCAATGCTTCAGCGCCGAGGCTTTTGGCGATGTAGAGAGACGCGACGCGGCCGAGAAAGCGGAAGTTGCGCAGCTCCTCCTGCGCCCACAGCGCATCCTGCACGTGGATCAGCGGATAGAGCAGCACTTGCAGCGCGACCGCGCCGGGCGTGGTGCGGTTGAGTTCGAGCGCCATGGTGGCGGCGAGATACGCGCCGGCGCTATCGCCGGCGAGCGCGATGCGTCCGGGACTAGCGCCAAAGCGCGCGACGTTCTCCATCGCCCACGAACACGCCGCGCGCGCATCGTGCAGCTGCGCTGGAAACGGCGCCTCGGGCGCCAGGCGATAGCCGACCGAGAGCACGCGCCCGCGCGAAGACTTGGCCAGCCACGAACAGATGGAATCGTGCGTATCGATATCGCAGCAGACGAAGCCGCCGCCGTGGAAATAAAGCATGAGCGGCGTGGGCGCGGCGTCCGCCGCTTCGTAATAGCGCGCCCTCAGCGGCCCGGCGGGCCCCGGCAGCTCCAGCTCCTCAACGCGCGCGAGCCCCTTGGCGCGCGCGGCCGGGACCGCGAGCAGCGTGCGCAGGCCGCGGCGGGTCTGCGCCAGAAGCGCGCGATCTACGCTTTGCGTCATGCTCATGAGGCGATGGCTCTACCTTATCGGCGCGCGCTGCGCTAACGCTCCGCCCATGGCCGACCGTATCTCTTTTCAAGGCGAACCTGGGGCGAACTCGCATATCGCGGCGCGCGAAGCCTTTCCCGAACTCGAACCGCTGCCGTGCGCGAGCTTCGAGGACGCGTTCGCGGCGGTGAGCGAAGGCCAGGCGCGCTATGCGATGATCCCGGTCGAGAACTCGGTCGCCGGTCGCGTCGCCGACGTGCACACGCTGATCCCCGAAAGCGGGCTTTTCATCATCGGTGAACGCTTCGTGCCGATCCGGCACCAATTGCTGGGCTTGAAGAACGCCACGCTCGAAGGCCTGACGCACGTGCGCTCGCACCCCCAGGCGCTTGGGCAATGCCGCAAGCAATTGCGCGAGCTCGGCGTCATTGCCGTGAAGACCGCCGACACCGCCGGCGCCGCGCGCGAGATCGCTGAACTCGGCGATCCTAAGGTGGGCGCGCTCGCCTCTTCGCTCGCCGGCGAGATCTATGGCCTCAAAGTGCTAAAGGCCGACATCGCCGACGCCGCACACAACACGACGCGCTTTCTCGTCTTCTCGCGCGAAGAACAGAACGCCGCGCCGGGCTCCGGGCCTTGCATGACGAGCTTCGTCTTCCGCGTGCGCAACGTGCCGGCGGCGCTCTACAAGGCGATGGGCGGGTTCGCCACCAACGGCGTCAACATGACCAAGCTCGAAAGCTACATCGAAGGCGGACAATTCTCCGCGGCCATGTTCTTCGCTGAAGTCGAAGGCCATACCGCCGACCAGAACGTGCGTCTCGCCATGGAAGAACTCGCGTTTTTCTCCACCTCGCTCAAGGTGCTGGGCGTCTATCCCGCGGACCCGTTCCGGCGCACGTAACTAGCACCACCAGTCGCGCGTACGATCACCTCACGGGGAGAATGGCGGACGAAGCGCATCTGAAAGCCCTGGCGCTCCTGGGCATGGCGGGCGATGGCGCCGCGCAGCGCGCTTTCCTGACGGAGGCGGCGGCGCTGCTGCGTCCCTATTTCCGCAACCGGCTGCGCGGTCGCGCCGAGGACGCGGAGGATCTGGTGCAGGAAACGCTGGTGGCGCTGCACACGCGACGCGACAGCTACGATCCAAGCTATCCCCTCACCGCCTGGCTCTACGCCATCGCGCGCTACCGGCTGATCGATTTCCTGCGCCGGGCCAAGCTGCGCGCGCACGCTTCGCTCGATGGATTTGATCCCGGCGATGCCGATCCGGAGTACGAAGCGTCCGACGCGCGGCGCGATGTGGCGGCGCTCTTAGAGAAGCTGCCGGAAAAACAGCGCACGGCGATCCGCTTGGTGAAGCTAGAAGAGCGAAGCGTGCGGGAGGCGTCCGCCGCCACCGGGCTTTCGGAATCCGACATCAAGATTTCCATCCATCGCGGCCTCAAGACGCTGATGCGGCTGATGGCTGAGGAGCAAGCGACGTGAAGACCGACGAGCTGATCGAGGCGCTCGCGCGCGGAGCCGAGCCGGTGGAAAAGCCGCGCTGGCGCATGCGACTGGCGATCACGGTGCTGGTCGGGTTTGCCGTGGCCGTGGCGCTGGTGGCGATTTGGCTGGGCGTGCGGCCTGACATCGGCGCGGCGCGCATGCCGGTGATGATGAAGGCGCTGTTTGCCGGCATGTGCGCGGCGGTGATGCTGCCGCTGGCGGTGCAGCTGATGAAGCCGGGGCGCCCGCTCGGCTGGCGCGTGGGCGCGGTGATCGTGCTGCTGGCGCTCTGTGCGCTGGCGACGGGGATTGCGCTGATGGGCGCAGAACCGGGCGAGCGCATGGCGATGTGGATGGGCAATGGCGTGCCCTGGTGCGTCATCGTCATTCCGCTGCTCGCGGCGCCGACGGCGGCGGGTCTCCTTTGGCTCATGCGCGCGTTCGCGCCGACGCGCCTTGCGCTCACGGGCGCCGCCATCGGCGGCTTCGCTGGCGGCGTGGGCGCCATGGCCTACGCGATGTACTGCCCGGTGGATTCGGTGGCGTTCGTGACGACGTGGTATGTACTGGGGATAGCGCTGAGTGCTGCGATTGGGGCGGCGGTGGGGACGAAGTTGTTGCGGTGGTGAAAGCGACCGCGCTGTAACCGCCTCGCCCGCTCGCGCGATCTCTCTGCCAAGGAGAGATCATCATGCTCACCCGCATCAAGCGCTACGCGCCGGCGGCGATTTCGGTGTTTGCGGCGCTCGTCTTTCTCGACAGCTTGCGCTTCAAGTTCACCGATCATCCCAACACGCAGGAGATTTTCGGCCGGCTCGACGGCTGGGCCGGCACGCTGGGGCTGCCCGGGCTCTTCGCGCACACCGGGCTTTTCAGCCAGTACGTGATCGGCACCGCTGAGCTGTTCGCTTCAACGCTGCTCCTCATTGGCCTCATGCCGCGCTTTGCACGCCTCAATGCGCTGGGGGCGCTGATCGGCTTCGCGGTGATGACGGGCGCGGTGAGCTTTCACTTGTTCACGCCGCTCGGAATCGATCCCAACAATGACGGCGGCGGGCTCTTTGCGGCCGCGTGTACGATCTGGGCAACGTCGATCGTGCTGCTTGTGATCCGCCGCGAGGAGCTTATGGGCCTGCTGCGGGATTTGGGCCGCGCGTTCGTGCCGAGCGCGAGCGCGGCGCCGAGAATGGTTCTGAAGCAACAGACGGCGTGACGTGCGTGGCGTCGCGTTTCGACAAGCGCAAAGTGACGCCAATGCAGGCTTGAGCGCCAAGGCTTCAGTAGCGTCACCCTGAGCCTGTCGAAGGGCGACGCGGGCCAAGATTAATCTGTACGAGGAGAGACAATGCGTAAGATTCTCGCCGCCCTCGCCATCGCCATGGCGCCGCTTGCGTTCGCGCCGCCGGCGTATGCGGACCAGGCGCCGGTCTACACCGGGCTGCTCTCGCGCGTTGCTGTCGGCGGTTATGATCCCGTTGCGTACTTCAGCGATGGCCGCCCCGTGCGTGGCACGACGCAATTCCGCACCACGCACCAAGGCTACGAATATCGCTTCGCCACAGCGGCGCACCTCGCCGCGTTCCGCGCCGATCCTGCGCGCTACCTGCCGCAATATGGCGGCTATTGCGCATGGGCCGTTTCCCAGGGCTACACCGCCTCCGGCGATCCGAACAATTGGCGCATCGTCGATGGCCGGCTCTATCTCAACTACAACGACGAGATTCAGCGCCGCTGGGAGCAAGACATCCCCGGCCACATCCGCCGCGCGAACGCGAACTGGCCGGGCGTGCTGCGCTAAACCACCGCTTGCGCGGCGCCGAGCAAGGCTGCGCCGATCGGCCGGCCGAGCGCGCCGGCGCGGCCGTCATTGGCGGCGGCCATGGCGACGATGCCGCGCGCGGAATCGAACATGACTTCGGCGTACCAGAGCGTGTTCGAACCGTTGTGCCAGAGCATGCCGTTGCGATTGGCCCAGCCCATTGCGTAGGGCCCGCCATAGGGCGGCGTGTGCAGCGTCTCCCAGCTTTCGCGCCGCAGGAATGATGTGCGGTCGCGGTGCGCGGCGAGATATTTGAATGCGTCTTCGATCGTCGCGTGGACGCGCCCTGCCGGACCGAGCGCAATGGGATTGTCAGCATCCCCAGTTGGCTGCTCCGGAACGAGCGCTCCGCCTTCGCCCGGACCATGGCCGAGCGGTTGATCGTAGGCGCCAATCGTCCCCGGCGCACCTTGCCCGGCGCCCGTCATACCGAGCGGGGTAAACACGTGCTGCTGGATCAGCGTCTCCCACGGCGCGCCGAGCTTGGCCTCGAGCATGGCGCCGGCGATGACGTAGCCGGTGTTCGAATAGGTGAAGTTCTCTTCCTTGGCCCCCACCGGCGCTTGCTGCAGGCCGAGGCGGGCATAAGCGATGCGCTCGGCGCGCACATCGACGTTGGCGTCGCGCGAGAAGCGGGTGAGATCTGCAAGCTCAATGTTCCCCGGCAAGCCGGAGCGGTGACTGCAGAGATGGCGGAAGGTGACATCGCGATAGTCCGCGCGCATCTCCGGGATCACAGAACCCAGCACGGCGCCGACTGTATCGGTCCACGACACAGCGCCCGCTTCCACGGCGCGGGCGATGAGTGTTGAGGTCATGGACTTGGTGATCGAGCCCAGGTGCCATTTGTCGCCGCTGGTGACGAGTTCGGGCCGGCCCATCGCGCGCACGCCATCGACGAACGTGACACTGCGCCCATCGCGATTGGCGGCGGCGGCCGCGAACGCAGGCGAACCCGCTTCGGCGCGCAAGGCGGCGAGCCGCGCTTGCGTCAGCGCTTCGGGCGGCGGCGCGGCTTCCGCGACCTGTTCGCGCGCGAACACGAGCGGCAGTGTGCCGCGCTGCGTGAACTGACCTTCGATGCGCCCGCCGGAGAGCCGGCCGGCGAAGCTCGCGCCGATCACCGGCAAAGCGAGATTGATCGCGTCGCCCTGGATCGTGGTCGTTTCCACTGGAATGGGCGAATTGCCTTGGTCGATACTGTAGATCGTCGCCGACGGGCCTTCGCTGACAACGAGCCGGAGGCGCAGGCGTTGCGAGCCTAGATCGAGCGCGCCGAACCATTCGCCCTGAAAATCAGCTGAGCTTTGCGCGCGTGCGTCAGCGGCCCAAAGGCCAGCGGCGAGTGCGCCCATGAGCAATGGGCGGCGTGTCGTCTTCATTTATTCTCCCCTCCGAGCGGGATTGAGCGTCCGGTCCAAGGATGCACGTCAGAACGCCGGTGGATGCATACCACAGCAGTCCCTTTTTTTTGGGGCCGTCGGACTACGACGCCGAACCCGCCGCGGCCTGAGCACGGCCGGCTTGGTTGAACGCGAGCACGACGGTGCCGCTGCTGCGCTCGATCGAGAAGCGCGCGTCGCGTGCGACGATGGCTTGAAGCACGCTCTGGTACGAACCCCCGCCCCATGGACGACCGCCGCGGTCGAAGCCGGGCAAATGCGCGATCAGCTTGCGCACGCGCTCCTTGCCGATGAGGCGGAAGTTGTTGGCCTCGGCGTGCTGGGCGATGAGCTTTGCCGCCTTGCCGTAATCGAGCCGCTGAGTTTGCTCAGCCTGAGCAGGCGCGGCGCGCGAGCGATCATTTGCGGCGGGCGGCGCGCTCGCCGTCGGCGGCAATTGCGCGACGCTTTCGGTGCGGCCGAACCAGCCGCGCTTGGCCGGCTGATATTGGTACGCCCGCTCGAACTCGCCCTTCTCGATCACGACATCGACGATGTTGCGGAAGTTCGCCGCGTACGCGGTCGCCGGATCGGTCATTCCGACGCCGATGATGTCGTGCAGCTGCAGGTGATAGAGCACAGACGAAAAATCGGAATCGAGCGAGAGGATGATTACCTCCTGCAGCCGGTTCTTGTGCTCGTGACGAAGCTCGGCGGCGCGGATGGTGATGTCGAAATCGGCCGAGCTCGCCTTTTCCTTCCGGATCGCCCGGCACACGGTGGGCTTGAAGCGGCGGCGCTGGAACTCGAGCCGGTAGATGTCGTGCTGAGTGTTCCAGAACACCTCCTTGACCAGGAAGTTGCGCTTGATCGGCTCCTGCTCGAAGGCTCCGTGCTCCAGCCAAAGCAGCCAATTGTCGATATTTCTGACGAACTCTGCCTCCCCGCATTGGCGGTAGAGGTTCTCGAAGTCGACGAGCAGGGCGCTCCTGCGCTGAGGAGAGAACAAATTCTAGGCTCCCGTTCTTGACGCTAAGTCATAGCCGGGCGGGGCCCGCCGCGCCACTGGCGTTCGCGTTCGTCGCATTGACGGGGGGATTTTGGCGCCGCTAGTGTCCGCGCGCTTTTTCCGCTCCTCCCAGCGCGCCAATGTCTCAAGGATTTCAACGATGAAGGTGCTCGTCCCGGTCAAGCGGGTGCTCGATTTCAATCTCAAAGTCCGGGTCAAGCCGGACGGATCGGGCGTCGATCTCTCCAACCTGAAGATGTCGATCAATCCATTCTGCGAGATCGCGGTCGAAGAAGCCGTGCGCATGAAGGAAGGCGGCGGCGGTCACGCCAAGGACGCGGCCAAGGAAGTGGTCGCGGTAACGATCGGGCCGGAGCAGGCGCAAGAGACGCTCCGCAACGCGCTCGCCATCGGCGCCGACCGCGGCATCCTGGTGAAGGCCGAGGGCGAAGTTGAGCCGCTGGCGGTGGCGAAGATTCTGAAGGGCGTGATCGAGGCCGAGAAGCCGGATCTCGTCATTCTCGGCAAGCAGGCGATCGACGACGACAACAACGCGACGGGCCAGATGCTCGCCGCGCTGCTCGACTGGCCACAAGCGACGTTCGCCTCCAAGATCGTGCTGCACGACGGCAAGGCGACGGTGACGCGCGAAGTCGATGGCGGCTTGCAGACGCTCGATGTCGATCTGCCCGCGATCATCACGACGGACCTGCGCTTGAACGAGCCGCGTTATGCCTCGCTGCCGAACATCATGAAGGCGAAGAAGAAGCCGATCGATGTGAAGGCGCCTGGCGATTTCGGCGTCGACACCGCGCCGCGCCTCAAGACGATCAAAACCGCCGAGCCGGGCAAGCGCCAGGCCGGCATCAAAGTCAAAACCGCCGCTGAACTGGTCGGCAAGCTCAAAGAAGCGGGGGTCCTCTAATGGCCGTTCTCGTTGTTGCTGAACACGACAACGCGTCCGTGAAGGACGCGACCAATAAGGTCGTCACAGCCGCCAAGGCGATTGGCGGCGATGTCGACGTGCTTGTGGCAGGCTCGAACGCCGGCGGCGCGGCTGCGGCTGCGGCCAAGATCGACGGCGTGCGCAAGGTGCTGCACGCCGATGGCGCGACGCTGGCCAAGCAATTGGCCGAAGCCATGGACGCGCTGATCACGCCACTGATGGCGAATTACGACGCTGTGCTCTTCCCTGCCACAACCACCGGCAAGAACGTCGCTCCGCGCGTGGCGGCCAAGCTCGACGTGATGCAGGTCTCGAACGTCATCGGCGTTGAGAGCGCCGACACGTTCGTGCGCCCGATCTACGCCGGCAACGCCATTCTCACGGTGCAAGACAGCCAGCCGAAGAAAGTGATCACCGTGCAGCCGACCGCCTTCAAGGCGGCGGGTGAAGGCGCCGGCGCCTCGGTTGAAACCATTGGCGCGCCGGACGGGCCGTTCAAATCGGCGTTCGTGTCCGAAGAGATGGCCAAGTCGGATCGTCCCGAACTGACCGCCGCCAAGCGCGTGGTCTCGGGCGGACGCGCGCTTGGCTCGTCCGAGGAATTCCATCGCGTGCTCGATCCGCTCGCCGACAAGCTCGGCGCCGCCGTTGGCGCTTCGCGCGCGGCGGTCGATGCCGGCTATGCCCCGAACGATTACCAGGTCGGCCAGACCGGCAAGGTGGTGGCGCCTGAACTCTACGTCGCCGTCGGCATTTCCGGCGCGATCCAGCACTTAGCGGGCATGAAGGACAGCAAGGTCATCGTCGCCATCAACAAGGACGAAGACGCGCCGATCTTCCAAGTCGCCGACTACGGCCTCGTCGCGGACTACAAGGCCGCTGTGCCGGAGCTCATGGACGAGCTGACCAAGGCTGGGGTGTGAGGATGGAGCGAGGACGGCACGTCCCGGCTCCATAGAGCCCTTGCGCCGGCGGCGCGCGTCACTATGCTGCACTGCAACAAGGTTTGCATTTCAGCAGGGCCTGATGGCCTATGGCCGGCAAGATGACGAATATTAAGACGGTCGGCGTCATCGGCGCCGGACAGATGGGCAACGGCATCGCGCACGTATGCGCGCTCGCCGGCTACGACGTACTGCTCAACGACGCCGATCCGCCGCGCATCGATGCAGCGATCCAGGTCATTGCTAAGAATATGGGCCGCCAGGTCCATCGCGAAACCATCACCCAAGCGGCGATGGACGAAGGCCTGAAGCGCATCAAGGCGGCGCCCAAAATGGCCGACTTCGGCGCGGCCGATCTTGTGATCGAGTCGATCGTCGAACAGAGCGATGCGAAGAAGAAGGTGTTCGCCGATCTGCGCGCGGCCCTGAAACCCGAAGCGATCCTTGCTTCGAACACGTCGTCGATCTCGATTACACGCCTCGCCGCCACCACCGACCGCGCCGACAAGTTCATCGGCCTTCACTTCATGAACCCGGCGCCGGTGATGGAGCTGGTGGAAGTGATCCGCGGCCTCGCCACGAGCCAAGAGACTTACGACACCTGCGTCACCTTCATCGAAAGCCTCGGCAAGACCATCGCCAACGCCGAGGACTTCCCCGCGTTCATCGTCAACCGCGTGCTGGTGCCGATGATCAACGAGGCGATCTACACGCTCTATGAAGGCGTGGGATCGGTCGATGCGATCGACAAGGCGATGAAGCTCGGCGCGCACCATCCGATGGGTCCGCTCGAGCTCGCGGACTTCATCGGTCTCGATACCTGCCTCTCGATCATGCAGGTGCTTTACGAGGGCCTTGCGGACTCCAAGTATCGCCCCTGTCCGCTGCTGGTGAAGTACGTTGAAGCCGGCTGGCTCGGTCGCAAGACCCAGCGCGGCTTCTACGATTATCGCACCGATCCGCCGACGCCCACGCGCTAGGTTTCGGCGCGAGCGAACACCAGCATCAGATTATTCGCCGGCATCTCGACGATCTCGCGCAAGGCGAGCCCCTCGGCCTGCGCCGCCGCTTCCACCTCGCCGACGTCGCGCACACCAAAGCGCGGATCGCGCGCCTTAAGCCAGTCCTCGAACGCTTCGTTCGAAGGCGCTGTGTGACGTCCATCGCGCTTGTAAGGCCCGTAGGTGATGAGTTGGCCGTGCGGGGCCAGCAATCGCGCTGCGCCCGCCATCAGCCCCAGCGTCGCCGCCCACGGCGAGATGTGGATCATGTTGATGGCGATGAGCGCATCGTAGCGCTCGTCTTCCACGCCCCACTCGGCCGCACTCACGTCGATCTCGATCGGCGCCAGCACGTTTCCTGCGCCTTCGGCGGCAATCCAAGCCGCAATGCTGCCGCGCGCGGCCGCATCGGGATCACTTGGCTGCCAGAGCAACCCCGGCATGGCGCGTGCGAAGAAGACCGCGTGCTCGCCTGTGCCCGCGGCAAGCTCCAGCACGCGCGCGTTCGCCGGCAATACGCGGTGCAGCACGGCCAGGATGGGCTCGCGGTTGCGGGCGGTCGACGGCGCGTGCTGGCGGGCATCCATAGGCTTTCAAAGCATGCGCGCGCGGCTGGGGAAAGCTTCGCGCAATCGGCTCGGCGCCCGTGACGGCGCGGGCGCGGCGGTTAGGATGCGAGCCATGGCAGAGCGGCCGATCCCCCGGCGCATACCGCCACTCATGTGGCGCGCGCCCGCGTTCGTGTGGACGCCGCTCGCGCTCGCCCTGGCGATTGGCTGGCCGGCCGGGCTTTTCTACCAGGAGCCGACGTTGCAGCGTGTGGCGCTGATCGCCGGCGCCATCGTGTTCGCGCTCGCGCTGGTGACGCTCGGCGTCAGCTGGGCGACGGGAAAAGCGCCGCGCACGCGCCGCGTCGTGGTGTTGCATGTCGTGCTTGCGGGCGCCTTCACGGCGCTTACGGCGCCCTTCGCGCTAACCGGACTCATCTCCGCAGCCGTCGGCGAAGGCGTCACGCTGACGCCCGGCATGGCCTTCGCGCTGACGCCGCTGGCGCTGCTGCTCGGGCTTCCCATCACGCTCATCTCGGCGATGCTGTTCGCTTGGATCGCGCTGAAGCGTCCGCCGCTTGAGGAAGACCTCGTCGGCTTCGACGTGCAGCCGTTCCGCTAGCGCGCCCACATGCGCAAGAGATTTGAGATCGCCTTATCGAGCCGCAGCACTTCTTCGCGCGGCGCGCCAGCACCAGCAACGCGTTCACGCGCCACGGAGAGATCGAACAAAATCTCGCGCTGGCCTGCATCCGCGACGAAACTCTCCACCCATCCCACCGCCGCTAAACGCGCGCCGCGCGTCACCGGCGCGACGTGGTGGATCGAGCCCGCGGGATAGAGGATGGCGTCGCCCGCATCGAGTGCGATCTCCTGCTCGCCAAGCGCGGTTTCGACCACGAGCGCGCCGCCATCATAGCTCTCGCGATCGGCAAGAAAGATCGTGAACGCGAGATCAGTGCGGAGTTTGTCGTCGCTTGGCCCCATCAGTGCATCGTCGGTGTGAGCGCCGTAGGTCATGCCCGGCTCGTAGCGCGAGAACATAAGCCGCGTGAGCCGCTTCGGCCGCGCCGCGATCTCGAACAACGGATGGCGCCGCAGCGCTTCAACGACAAAGCGCTCCAGCGCCTGCACCTTGGGATCGGCGCCGCTCGCTTGCAGATTTTCCTTCACTGCGCGCGCGGCCGCGCCTGCGGTGCGCTTACCTGAATCCCAGCTGAACGAGTCCAGCTCAGCGCGCACTTTTTGCAGGTCTTCGGGCGCCAAAACTTCTTGAAGTATCAGACTCACGTTGCAACCCTTCCAAGCGAGCGAGGACGCAGCTTCAAGGCGATGTAATCGCTGAAAGGAAGGAAACCCATGGTTTCATTGAAGCTCAAGCGCTGGCGCACAGTCGGCGCCGCCGTCGCGCTAGTTGGCGTTAGCGGCTGCTACGCGCATGGCCATGGCGGCTACGGCGGCTATTACGATGGCGGCTATCACGGCGAGCGTGGAGAACGCGGCGAACGCGGAGAGCGAGGCGAACGCGGTGAGCGCGGCGAGCGCGGCGAACGCGGCCGGGGCTAAGCGCCGTCCCTTGTTGCGAACGCTTCGCATTATGCTAGAGCTTGCGCCTCGTCCGGTCGGAGGGGTGCATGATCAAGCTGAAACTGAAACATTGGCGGGCCGTCGGGCTGGCGGCTGGCCTCAGCTTGGTCGCGGCGTGCGGCGGGGAAGCTGGCGAGGCCGGTGAAGCCGGCGAGGGCGGCGAAGGCGGAGAAGCTGGCGAGGCGGGCGCCAGCGCCCCTACCCCGTCCGCGGCGACCGCCACGGCCCCCGCTGGCGGCGAGGCCGGCGAAGCCGGCGCAGCCAGCGCCTATGCCGGGGTTTCCGGCGATCAGCTGACGGCGCTTCGGCTCCAACATCTGCGCGGTTTCGTCATGGTCGCGAACGCCGTCGCGGCCGAAGGCCAGCCTGCAGAGGCGGCTGTGCTGGTTCAACAGGGACTGCTCGAAGTTTACGACGCCGCGCCCGATCAGTTCGGCGGCCTCAATGCCGATCTCGTCCGCGCCGCGACCGACGCCTCCCTCAACCAAGCGCAATTGACCGCGCGCTTGCGCGCGGCTGACACTGAGATTCAGCGTGCGGAAGCCGCGCTCGATGTCGATGACGCGGCCCTCACCGCGCGCCTGATCGATATCGCCACCGGCCTCTATCAATCGGTCAATCAGGCCGATTACGTCGATCCCATCGAGTATCAGCACAGCCTTGGCGCCGCGCTTGCCGCGCAAAGCGCGCTGAGCGCCGGCGCGAGCGATCTTCGCGGCGAGAACGGGCGCGCCTTCACCGAAGCTCAGAACGAAGTGCAGCGTTTCGTGGCGTTGTGGCGCGAGCCTGTGGCGCCGGAGCGGCCGGCGACATACGCGCAAGTGCTGGCGCAAGGCTCGCGCGTGCGACTGGCGCTGTCGCCGTTTCTTTAGTCAGTAGTCAGTAGTCGGTGGTAGTCAGTGCCTTGTCGCTACTGACTATTGGCTACTGACTACTGGCTCACTTCGTTCTGCGTAGCAGCACTGACGGCTCACCCTTATACGCCGTGCGCTTGAACTCGCGATATCCAAGCTTTTCCGCGACACGCAGCGATGGCGTGTTTTGCGGCGCGATGAGGCAGACGAAATCGCTGCGGCCGAAGTGGTTTTCGGCCCATTTGATCTGCGCGGCGGCTGCCTCGGTGGCGTAGCCGCGGCCATGAAATTCCGGCGACAGCGCCCAACCCTGCTCCGGCGCGCTGAACTCCACATCGCCCAATTCGCGCTTGAACGAGCCGAAACCGCCGTCGCCGACATAGGCGCCGGTCGCCTTCTCCTCGATCAGCCAATAACCGTGCCCCATCATCGCCCAATGGCCGGGAAACGAAAAAAAGCGCCGCCAGCTCTCTTCGCGCGTCGACGGCTTGCCGCCGATGAAGCGCGACACGCGCTCATCGCCCCACATGCGCGCGCTGTGCTCGAAGTCAGCCAGCGTGTGGCCGCGCAAGCGCAGCCGTTCCGTCTCGATCACCGGGACCATCAGATCTCCCCTGCTACCGCCGCCTCTAATAGCGCAACCGCCTCGGGGCTGTCCCAGTCGGCGCCGCCGGCGAGGCGCGCGATCTCGCGACCGTCGCGGTTGTAAAGGATGGTGACGGGCATGCCCGCGGCCTGGGCGTCGAACAGGACGCCGCGGCTGATGTCGATCAGGAACGGTAGCGAGTTGTCGCTGAGCTCGGCCAGCTGGCGCTGCGCATTTTCGCGCTCGCCCTCGCTATCGACACTGACGGGAATGACGCGCAGGCGATCGCCGAAGCGGCGCTGCACCGCGCCCAGCGTCGGCATTTCCTCTACGCACGGCGCGCACCATGTCGCCCAGAGGTTCACCAGCAGCACCTCGCCCTTGAAGGCCTCAAGCGAGGTGTCCGCGCCCGAGGCGTCGCGCAGCGTGCGCGTGGGCATGGGCGGGGGCGCGTCCATTTGCGTGAGCCGCACCATTTCACCGCGCGCGAATCGGCTCACACCGGTGACGCCCTCCGGCTTTGAAGCGGCGGCGAAAAGCACGTAAAGGACGGCCAGCGCGCCGGCCGCGAGCATGGCCATCGCCGCCCACAAAGCCCAATTCCTCTGCTTTCCGACGGAGCTGTTCGTGTCCAAGTCCGATCCCTCTTCAGGCGGTCAGAAGATGTGGGGCGGCCGCTTTGCCGCGCAGCCGGCCGACGCGATGCAGGCGATCAATTCTTCGATCGATATCGACAAGCGCTTGTGGCGCGAAGACATCGAAGGCTCGAAGGCCCACGCCGACATGCTGGCCGCCCAAGGCATCATTACGAAAGAAGAGAACGCGGCGATACAAGCCGGGTTGGATCAGATTGCCGCGGAAATCATCCAGGGGACGTTCCCGTTCTCGGCCGAGCTGGAAGACATCCACCTCAATATCGAGGCGCGGCTGACCGAGCGGATCGGCGAAGCCGGCAAGCGGCTCCATACCGGCCGCTCGCGCAACGACCAGGTGGCGCCCGATTTCAAGCTCTGGCCCATGCGCGCCGCGCGCGAGGCGGCCGATGGCCTGCGCGTGCTGCAACAAGCGCTGCTGAAGCGCGCCGAGGCGCACGCCGAATGGATCATGCCGGGCTTCACGCACCTGCAGACGGCCCAGCCGGTGACGCTCGGGCACCACCTGCTCGCGTACGTCTCGATGTTCGAGCGCGACCGCGTGCGCCTAATCGGCGGCGCTCTGGAGGCCGCTTGGGAATGCCCGCTGGGCGCCGCGGCGCTCGCCGGCACAACCTACAAGATCGATCGCGACGCCACCGCGCATGCGCTCGGGTTTCATGCGCCCGCGTCAAACTCGCTGGACGCCGTCGCCTCGCGCGACTTTGCGCTGGCGGCGTTGGCGAACCTCTCGATCTCGGCGACGCACCTCTCGCGGCTCGCCGAAGAGATCGTGCTCTGGACCTCGCCGCAATTTGGCTTCGCCAGCTTGAGCGATTCCTGGTCCACCGGGTCTTCGATCATGCCGCAGAAGCGCAATCCGGACGCGGCCGAACTCATCCGCGCCAAGGCCGCGCGCATCGGCGCCGATTTCGCCGCGCTCAACGCCATCGTGCAGAAGCTGCCGCTCGCCTACGCCAAGGATCTGCAGGAGGATAAGGCGCTGACCTTCGCCGCGTTCGACGCCTTCTCGCTCTCGCTGACTGCGATGATCGGCATGATCGAGACCATTCGATTCAACAGCGAGACCATGCGCGAAGCCGCCACGCGCGGCTATTCCACCGCCACCGATCTCGCCGACTGGCTGGTGCGCGAACTGAAGCTTCCCTTCCGCGAAGCGCACGAGGTCACCGGCCGCATCGTGCGCCGGGCCGAGGATGCCGGCGTCGCCGAACTGGCGCAGCTGCCGCTGGCCGATTTCCAGGCCGTCGAACCGCGCATCACCGAGGCCGCGCGGGCGCTGTTGACGGTTGAAAAATCGGTCGAGAGCCGGGATAGCTATGGCGGGACCGCCCCGCAGCGCGTGCGCGAGCAGATCGAGCGGTGGAAGGAGATGTTTGCATGAGCCGCGTGGTGCTTGGGTTTGTGGCGTTGGCGATGCTGAGCGCCTGCGGCGTACGCGGCGATCTCGACCGCCCCGATCCGCTCTGGAACAGTGAAGACGCGATCCGCATCGAGTGCGAGCGTCAGATCGAGAACAACGAACGCGTCGATCCGCGCTGCGCGGAAGTCATCCCAGGCGCGGCGCCGACGCCGTGACTCGGGCCACGCGCGGCCCAAACAGGCCATGAACCATTTCGATTACCGCGACGGCGAATTGCACTGCGAGGACGTGCGGCTGGCGCGCATCGCCGAAGCCGCCGGCACGCCGGTTTACGTCTATTCCACCGCAACGCTCGAACGGCACTTCGACGTCTTCAAACAAGCCTTCGCACCCCGCGACGTGCTGGTCGCGTTCGCGGTGAAGGCCAACGCCAATATCGCCGTGCTGGCGACCTTGGCGCGCAAAGGCGCGGGCGCCGACACCGTGAGCCAGGGCGAAATACAGCGCGCGCTCAAGGCCGGCGTGCCGGCGAACCGCATCATCTTTTCGGGGGTGGGCAAAACCGAAACCGAACTCGCCTTCGCGGCCCGCGCGGGCGTGCATCAGATCAATGTCGAGAGCAGCGCCGAACTTGAGCTGCTGTCGCGCATCGCCGCGCAATCGGGCCTCAGGCCCGCGATCGCGATCCGCGTCAATCCAGATGTTGGCGCCGGCGGGCACGACAAAATCTCAACTGGCCGCAGCGACGCCAAGTTCGGCGTTTCGCGCGAGACCGCGCTTGCGCTCTATCGCGCTGCGGCCGCTGACGCGCATCTCGACGCCAAGGGCTTTGCTGTCCACATCGGCAGCCAGATCAAGGATCTTGCGCCGCTCGAAGCCGCGTTCGCCGTGCTGCGCGGCCTTGTTGAAACGCTGCGCGGCGAAGGCGTCGCCGTTGAGCGTCTCGATCTCGGCGGCGGCCTTGGCGTGCCCTATTTCAACGATCCCGATCCGCCTTCGCCACAAGACTACGCGCAGATGGTGTCGCGCGTGTTCGATGGCCTCGATGTGAAGCTCGCCTTCGAGCCCGGCCGCATGATCGCCGCCAATGCCGGCGTGCTGCTGTCACGCGTCATCCGCACGCAGGAGCGCACGGCGCGGCCGATCCTGGTGCTCGATGCCGGCATGAACGACCTCATCCGCCCGGCGATCTATGACGCCTATCATGAGATCAGGCCGGTCAAACAATCCGCCGCAGCGCCGCAAAGCTTCGACGTCGTCGGTCCCATTTGCGAAACCGGCGACACCTTCACGCGCGGCCGCGCCCTCGCCCCGCTGCAGCCCGGCGACCTCGTCGCCTTCATGACGGCCGGCGCTTACGGCGCGGTGATGGCCTCCACTTACAACGCCCGCGCGCTCGTGCCCGAAGTGCTGGTCCGCGGCGATCGTTTCGAGATCGTGCGCCGGCGCTGGGAGGTGGCGGATCAATTGGCGCTGGAGGACGTTCCCGATTGGCTCGGGTCGTAACGCCCGCGGGAGGCGAATTAAGCAGAAGTTAGCGATGAAACGCTGCGCCCAGCCGGTCCGTGGTCATGGTTTGGCCAGAGGCGCCCTGTTACGCTCACGCCAGCGGAGTTCATGAAGCACCAGGACGCCCTCGACCTGCTCGCCCGCGAGACGAGCCGCGCCAGGCAGCGACTGGCGCTGGAGCGGGCGCTGCGCGCGGCCTTCGTCCTGCTGCTGGGCGCCGGGGCCTGGGCGCTATTGGCGCTGGCCGGCGCGCACGAGCGCCTGCCGCTGCTGCTGCAAAGCCTCACCGCGATCGCCGCCCTTGCACTCATCGTCGTGCTTGGCCTGCGCGCCTGGCGCGCGTGGAAATCGCCGACTGATGAAGAAGCCCGCGCGCGGCTCGCCGCAGACTGCAAGCTTGAAGCCGGCGCATTCGAATCGCTGCGCGACCGCCCCTCGCGCTTCGACGCTTTCTCGATGGCGCTCTGGGCGCGCGAGCGTGAACGCGCCATCGAGCGCGCTGCGCAAGTCCGCGCTGGCCCGCCGCGCGCGCATTTGGACGAACTCGATCCGTTCAAGCTCCGCTATGTGCTCGCCGCCGCGCTCATCGGCGCGCTGGTATTCGCCGGCGGCAATGCCGGCGACCGCTTGGCGCGCGCCTTCATTCCGGATCCCGGCCCGCTGCTCGGCGACCAGGAAATGGCGATCGAAGCCTGGGTGACGCCTGCGGAATACACCCACGCCGCGCCGATCTCGCTCAGCGATCTTGTCGGCCAGCGCGTCGAGACACCGCCAACCGTAGAAGCCACCGTGCGTCTCACCGGCCCAACCGGGGCGCCGCTGCTCGTGTACGAAGGCCGCGGCGGTCAGCGCAGCGTGCGCTTTACCCGCGCCGCCGACGGCGCCTGGGAAGCGCAAATGCAAATCCCGGGCGCCGGCCGGCTCAAGATCGTGCGCTTCCACACCCGCGCGCAATGGCGCCTCGCGCCCACGCCCGATGCGCGCCCCAGCGCCTCGTTCGCCGCGCCGATCGCGCAATTGCCGGAAGAACATCTGGGCCTCGCATGGCGCGCCGCAGATGATTACGGCGTCCGGCGCATGGTGCTGCGCGTGCGGCCGATCAATCCGCCTGAAGGCCTGGAGCGCGCCGATCCGGTCGACACCCCGCTTGAATCGCCCGCCGGCGATCCCCGCGAGATGGAAACCGAGACTGAACTCGACGTCGCGGCCCATCCCTACGCGGGCATGGAAGTCGAAGCGCGCATCGTCGCGATCGATGCGCTGGGGCAAGAAGGCGTAAGCGATCCGCTGCGCGTGCGCTTGCCGGAAAAGGTGTTCCTGCAGCCGCTGGCGCGCGCGGCGATCGAAATCCGCCGTCACGTGCTGGCCGAGCGCCGTGCTTACGAGCCTGAACGTGAAGTGCAACGCCGCACGATTCCCGCCGGCGATATTCTTCTGGGCAATCAGCGCATCGAAGTGCGCGATTACGACCGCCGCCCCAATTTGCAGCGCGCGCCCGACGGCATTCGCCGCGCCGCGCGGCTCATCGATGCGGTGACGATGGCGCCGGAGGACGGCTACTTCCGCGACCTCGCCGTCTATCTGGGTTTCCGCATGGCGCGCGCCGAGCTGGCGACGGCAGGCGAGATCGGAGAGACCGACCTCGCCGCCGATACGCTCTGGCGCACGGCGCTGCGCGCGGAATATGGCGGCGCGGCCGATGCACGGCGCGCGCTTGAAGAAGCACAGCGCCAGCTTGCCGAAGCACTTGCGCAAGGCGCGCCGCAAGAGCGCATCAATCAACTGCTGGAAGCCCTGCGCCGCGCCACCGAAAACTACATGCAGGCGCTCATCCAAGAAGCGCTGCGCAACGGCGAACGCGCCAACATGGAGGACACCGAGGATCAGGCGCAGATCAGCGGCCAGGACATCGAAGACCTGCTGCGCCAAGTCGAAGAACTCAGCCGTCAAGGCCGTAACGAAGAGGCGCAGCAATTATTGCAGATGCTCGCCTCGATCCTGCAGAACCTCGATATCCAGCTCGCCGAATCCGAAGGCGGTAACGGCGAGCAAGGCGAAGGCCAGCAGCAGATGCAGGAGAGCATGGATCAGCTCTCCGAAACCATGGGCGAACAACGCCAACTACGCGATCAGACCGAGCAACAAGGGCAAAGCGGCGGCCAACAGCAAGGCGGCCAAGGCGGCGCTGAACTGGCGCAGCGCCAGTCGCAAATCCGACAAGGCCTCGCCGAAGCGCAGCAGATGGCCGACGACGCGGGCGCTGCGCCAAGTGAAGACCTAAACGCCGCCGGCGAAGCCATGCGTCGCGCTGAAGAAGCCTTGCGCCGCGGCGATTTCGAAGGCGCCGAACAAGCCCAGAGCGCCGCGCTCGATCGCTTGCGCGACGGCGCCGAAGCGCTGGCTTCGGAAATGCGCGAGCGCGGCCGGCAGGGCAATCAGGAAGGCCAAGGCCAAAGCGGTCGCGATCCGCTCGGGCGCGCCACCGGCTCAGGCGCCGGCGATGGCGACACCACGGTGCCGACCACGTCGGACCCGGTGCGCGCGCGTGAAATCTTTGATGAAATTCGCCGCCGGGCGCAGGATCCGAACCGCCCGGAAGCCGAGCGCGAATATCTCCGCCGCCTGCTCGATCGCTTCGGCGACAGCTAACGCCGGACGTTGCCGGGAAGACGCCGGCGGTCCATAAAAAGCGCGGCTTTGCTTGGAGGGATCATGCGCAGATTTCTGATCTCAGTGGCGCTCGCAGCACTCATGGCCGCATGCTCGCCGCCGGCGTCCCAGCAGCAGAGCGAAGCGCCTGAAGCGCCTGTGCCGGAAGTCGCCTGCAACACGGTTGCGCCCGACAGCACCAGGCAAGTCGCCATCACCGACAGCGAAGCTGTCGCATCCGCGGCCTCCGATCTGCGCGGCGGTTCGCTGACGCCGGGTATCTACGATCTCATCCGCGCTACGCGCATCGGCGCGCCCAGCGGCTGGCAAAACACGCAAGCCGTCGCCATCGAGATCAGCGAAAACGCCGAAGGCGTGGTGACGCTGAATTGGGTCGGCGCGCCGCAGCAGGGCCAAGTCGATCGCTGGACCGCCGAATTCCGCGAACAGCCGCAACGCATCGCCTTCACCTGCGGGCGCATCGGCGAAGTCGAAGCACAATTCCAAGCAAGCGGCGATGCGCTCGAACTCCGCCTGCCCGACGGCGCCAACGGCGCGCTGCTGCTGAATTTCGAACGGCGGGCGTAGTCTTGGACCGCGGGTCTTCAGACCCGCATCTTTCCGGCAGGGGGAGTTTGCGCGTCTGAAGACGCGCGGTCCAAGATCAAGCCAACGCCGCGATATACGGCAAGCCCCGATACCTACCCTTCTCGTCCATGCCGTAGCCGACGAGGAAATCATCCGGCGCGTCCCAGCCGATCGCGTCGATGGCTTCCCCCAGCGCTTGCGGTTTGCGCACGAACGCGCAGGCCAGCGTCTTCACCGCGCCCTTGGCCATCAGATGCGCGCGCGCGTAGGCGATGGTGCGGCCGCTGTCGAACACGTCATCGATGATCAACGCAGGGCGGCCGTCGATCGGCCGCGAGATATCGGCGCGAACCACGACTTTGCCCGAGCTTTCGCGCGCATCGCGATAGCTCTCGAGCCAAAGTGAATCGTAGATCGGATGGCGCCCGCGCGTTTCCAGCGCTCGCATCAAATCGGCGGCAAACGGAATGGCGCCCTGCAAGAGCGCCACCACCGTCCAATCGTCATCCACTTGTGCGGAGAACGTGTCCGCAAGCGCGTTGACGCGTGCAGCGATCTCATCGGCGCTCAGGAGAACGCGCAAGCGCGTCTCAGCTGTTGGAGAAGCGCGGCGCCAAGCCTTCGATCGGGCCGATCTCGCTCGTCGTCGTCTCGTGCGCGTCAGCCGGCGCGACTTGATCGAGCACGAGCGGCTCTTCCGGCGCCTGCGGCGACACCAACGCCGGGCCGCCCGCAAACGCGGCGTCCGAGAAGTTGGCGAACGTCGCTTCGAGATCGACCGCATCCGACGGCGGGTTCTCGACGCGGATCTGGAACGGCACGGCCGCGCCCGCCGCGATCGGCTCTTCGCTGATCATGTTGACCAGCTCGAAGATTTCCTGCGAGCGCGTGTCGCGCAGCGAGATACGCACCGGCGGTACGAGCTTGTCGTCGCGGCCAATGTTGCGGACTTCGCCGCTGACCACCAGGATCGGCGTCGCGCCATCGAAATCGCGCTCGACGGCGAGGTCGTAGAATTCGAGGCCATAGACGTTCACGTCGAGCCCGAGCGCAGCGAAGGCGCTGGCCGAACGCGGCCACATCTCGGCGACGTCCTGACGGAAGGCGACCATGCCGGTGGCGCTTGCCGCAAGGGCAGCTCCGGTCGCGCCCCAGACCACGGCCGCGGCGCGCATCCGCTCACGGCGCATCCGTTCGGCTTGCTGGGCGCGGAATTTGGCGGCGGCCGAGGGGGCCGGGCCGGGCTGTTCGGCGGCCTTGCGCAACCTTTCGACACGTTCACGTGTCAAAGGTTCCCGCGCGGGCGCTTCGGCGTGGACCTCTGCCCCGCTTCCGGCGGCTACCGCTTGGGTCCTGAGCTCCAGGTGGGGCTCCGCGAACCAGGAGAAGCCACAGGCGGCGCAGCGGACCATCCGGCCCGCCGGGCCGATCGCCGCGTCGTCCGCATAGTATCTTGTCGAGCAAGACGTGCAGGTCAGGATCATGTTAACGATACGCCCATTAGCCCAGTAACTAATCTTGGTGCATTGATTCTATTCGGCTTGTCCAGTCATGGCGCGGGTGAATACTCCAGAACAGGACCTCTTCGAGCGCGGGATACTCGTGCGCCTTTCAGGCGTCGACGCCGGTTATGGCGCCGCAACCGTTCTGTTCAGGTTGGACTTCGAAGCCCGTTCTGGAGAAGTCGCCCTGATCACCGGTCCCGCAGCTGCCGGCAAGACTACGTTCACTCACCTCTTGCGGCTAGCGCTGGCGCCCCGTTCTGGACGAGCTGTAATTCTGGGCCATGACGTCGGCCGCGCCAGCCCGCGCACGCTCGCAAACCTGAAGCGCCGCATCGGCTATGTTGCTGAAAACCCAACATTCATCGAGCAATGGACGGCCTACGACAACATCGCCATGCCGCTGCGCATGCAGGGCATGAAGCCGCGCGATTACGAGCACGACGTACAAGAACTTGTGGAATTCGTCGGACTCGGCGACGCGGCTTTACTGACCGTTGAAAAACTCTCCGGCGCCGAACGCCATCGTGCGGCTATCGCCCGCGCGCTCGCCGCGAAGCCGGAACTCATTCTCGCTGACGATCCCACCGCCGGCATGTCGCCCGCCGATGGCCGTCGCGTGGTGCGCCTTCTCAGCGAAATGCGCCGCGTTGGCGCGACGGTGATCATCGCCAGCCAGGACGAGAGCCTGGCCGAGATCGCCCCGCTCAACCACTGGCGCATGGACCGCGGCCGCCTCAGCCCCGTCCAGCTCGCCGCAGAGACCGGGGTCGCCTGATGCGGAATGCGCTGACGGGCGTCGAGCGGGCCCAGTTCCTGACCCTCGCCTTCGCGGTC
>JAEYPY010000167.1 GCA_023410295.1 Pseudomonadota bacterium
CGCCATTGCTTGCCGTAAACGGGGCCAAGTTCGCCTTCTTCGTTGGCCCATTCGTCCCAGATCGTGACGCCCTGCTCTTGCAGCCAACGCACGTTGCTGTCGCCGCGCAGGAACCAGAGCAGTTCGAGGATGATGCTTTTGAGGTGCAGCTTCTTCGTCGTCAGCAGCGGGAAGCCTTGCGAAAGATCGAAGCGCAGCTGACGGCCGAACACGCCGCGCGTGCCGGTACCGGTGCGGTCGCCGCGGTCGACGCCGTTTTTGAGGATGTCGTCCAGGAGGCCGAGATAGGCGATGTCGGCTGGGGACGGCTCGCCCGTGGGCAGCGGTGCAGATTGAGCGCTCATTTCAGCGCCAATATGGGCCGACTCGGGCGCGCTTCCTACGCTCCCCGGCCGTGTCATCACGGCCGAGCCTGCCTTCGGTCCTCAAAGATCAGAGGACCAATGCAGCCATCGCCAGGCCGAGCCTGCCGAACCTGCCGAATCAGCGGGCCGGCCAGCCAGGCAGCGCGAGCGTTGACGTCGACCCCCGCCGCGCGGAGGGCGCGGGCCATCCATTGGTTGCAGACGTTGAAGAGGTGAAACGAGCCGCGGCTTTGCAGGAAAGCCGAGCGGCCGACGACCTTGCCGGGGCTGCTTTCGATCGGCTCGCCCGTTTCGTTCAACACCAGAGCGCGGTCGACAAAAGCGACGAAAGCCGCCGCGCCCTCGCGCGAGACGCCGATGGCGAGATCGTCATTAGGGCCGAGATAGGCGGATGCTTCAGGCGCGTTCCAGGCGATGTGCAGAACGCTCGGACTCGGCGGGATCAGCGCATCGAGGCCGAGCAAAAGGTTCGAGCCGTCGGAATAGTAGAAGGCGCGATCGCCCCAACCTATGAGGAAGCTCTCCGCCTCGGGAAAGCGGCGGCGCAGCGGATGGTCTTCCGGGAAGAGCGCGGCGGGCGCGGCGATGTCGCTGTGATAGCCGTTGGAATAGAGGTGCAGCTCAACGCAATCGTCCGGCGTCGGCGCGGCGATATTAGGCGCCGGGATCGGCAGGAAGAGGTAAGCGAAGAGGCCGACGGCGCCGAGCAGCACCGTCGCGGCGATGGGCCGGCGCCTCAGCTGGGCTCGTCGCTGCTCAGAAGCCTCACCCGGAACGCCCATCCCGCCAGCCCTGCTCCCGCCAATGGGGCTGCGATGAACAACCAAAGCTGGCCCAGCGCATCGCCCAACACCCATACCGCAGGTCCGAGCGATCGGGCAGGGTTTACCGAAACACCGGTCACCTGGATGCCGACGATGTGGATCAGCACGAGGGTAAGGCCGATGGCGAGGCCGCCGAATTCGGACTTGTGCTGCGTCGCGCCCAGCGCCACGAGCACGAAGATGAAAGTGGCCACGACTTCGAAGACGGCGCTGGCGGCCAGGCTGTAATCGCCGGGCGAGCCTTGGTTGGAGACGGCGTCACGCATGCCGTAGCCGTTTTGGCCGAGGCCGACTTCGACCAATGAGTAGTCGGGCGAGCCGGAGGCGATCACCAGCAACACCCCTGCTCCGACGACGGCGCCCAGGCACTGCGCCGCCCAATAGCCAAACATTTCGAGCGTTGGCGTACGGCCGGCGATCCAGGTTGCGAAGGTGATGGCCGGGTTGACGTGCGCGCCGGAAATGCCGCCGATCCCGTAGGCCATGGCGACGACCGCGAGGCCGAAGGCGAAGGCGATGCCGAGCTGGCCGACAATGCCGAAGCCGGCCAGCACCGCCGCACCGCAGCCCATCAGCACCAGCGTGAACGTGCCGATGAATTCGGCCACCAGCTTCTTGGTCATCCGCCTCGCCCTCCGCAGCGCTGGTATGTGAGTAATGCGAGTCTCCGGCGCCGTTAATCCACTGCGCGGCGGCGCTGGTCGCATTGCGGTGGCGGAGCGGCCGCGGGCGCGGCTTGCTTGGGCGGGAGGAGCGCTCGCGATGCTGCGCCGGACCCTACTGCAATCTCTGGGCGCACTGGCGCTTACGCCGGCGTTGGCTTCAGGCCAAACAATCGTTCGCGACGACGGCGCCGAGCTGATCGAGATCGACGAGAACATTTTCGCGATCATCCACGACAACGCCACTGACGAGTGGCCGCACGGCAATACCGGAATCATCGTCGGACGGCGCAGCGTGTTCGTCATCGACAGCTGCTACCTGCCCTCACGCGCCCGCGCGGACATCGCGCTGATCCGGCAGGTGACCGACAAGCCCGTCAGCAAACTGGCGACGACGCACTGGCATTTCGACCATAATTTCGGCGCCAGCGCTTATCGTGAAGCCTTCCCCAGCGTCGAGCTGATTGCCGAACGGGAAACGGCGCGCTGGATCGAACTGAACCAGCTTTACTGGCAGCGACTCTCAACTGCGCCGCATTCAGCGCGTCGCACGGCCTTGGCTACGCTGGAAGCAGAGCTGGAGAGTGCTGCCGGAGAAGATCGCGCCGAACGAGAGAGCGTCATCGCCGCGCGGCGCGCCGAACTCGCCGAGCTTGGCGCCGCTCAGATACTCACGCCGGAGCGCGTATTCGATGGCCGGCTCGATATGAACTTTGAAGGCATTCGCATCGACCTGGTCGACCAAGGGCCGGCGAACTCACCCCATGACGTGACGTTCTGGCTGCCGCGTCAGCGCATCCTGTTCGCCGGCGACATCGTGGTGAATTCACCGCTACCGTACACCGGCGCCTCCTGGCCGGTGCACTGGGCCCCTGTGCTGCGCCGGCTCGAAGCAATGCCGATCGCCAGCATGGTCCCTGGACACGGCGCGCTCATGCGCGATCACACGTACACCGCCGCCGTGCGCACGCTGATCGAGACGGCGCTTTCGCGCGTGGAGGCGCTGATCCGCCAGGGCCGCAATCTGCAACAGGTGCAGGACGAACTGACTCTCGACGACGCGCGCGCCGCGGTGCCGAGCTGGAGCGGGCCCGACGCGAGCGAGGAGGATTGGACCTACACCTGCCGGACGCTCGCCGAGCGATGCTTTGCCGGCCTGCGCGGCCAGGGCGGCCGGTGACTTCCGCTGGGGCGGTTCCAGTCCTATATTCCGACTCGTCCGGGCGACCGGACTATGGCGATAAACGCGCAGAGATAGGCGGATCGGACCCGGGTGCGATGCCCGGCGGCTCCACCAGCCTTCGCGCTACGCGCTACGGCTAGGCAAGCCTTGAGCTTCTTCCTGAAGCGCGAGGCTGTCTCGCCGAAGCTCGAAGAGCGTAGGCGGACCACCTCATTCGGGTGTCCATGAGGGGCCGAAATAGGATCGACGGACGTTGAAGGCTGCTGCTTTTGCTCGGGTGGTCCCGTTACAGGCCGAACAGCATAGTTGCGAATGACAACAACGCTGAAGAGTTCGCCCTCGCTGCGTAAGCAGTGCGAGTGATCTCGATCTAAGTCCTCCGGTCTAGCAACCTGAGGCGGGGCCCCCCGGCGCCTGGCAACAGAAGCCGGGGACTTCTCTCCCTCGTTCGAAATTGCGCCGCGTGACTTATCCCCAGCCGCGTGCGGCTACGCGGCAACTGTGATGTCGCGGCGGGTGTGACCTTTGTGTGCTTCGGTCACGGATCGTTGAGGCGCCGCAGGCGCGAAGTGTTCGCCGAAATACTCTTGTTGCGCAGCGGTTTGGCGAGTTGCAGCGCCGTGTGCTCGCGCCATGCGCGAAGCAGATTTCAAATGGCGTCACAATTGCACACGCGCAGCGAACCCATCGCACTGCGTTCCGCGTTTCGCCTCGCAACGGCGAGCGTTTAAGGGTTTTCGCGCGCGATGGATCAGCAATTGACTGGCCGAAACGAGCCGGTAAGGGTGTGGACAGAGCCAAGGGGGAGCGGCCGTGGCCGACGACAAGATCGGATATGAGCAGCTGATGCAGGACGCGCTTCGCAGCGTCGTCCGCGCTGGCCTGCAAGAAGCGGCGAGCCCGCGCGGGCTGCCGGGTAAGCATCATTTCTACATCACCTTCCGCACGCACGCGCCGGGCGTGATCATCCCCGATCATCTGCGCGCGCGCTATCCGGATGAAATGACGATCGTGCTCGAGCACCAGTTCTGGGATCTCGAAGTCTATGCCGATCGCTTCCGCGTCATCCTGAAGTTCTCGGGCCAGCCGCACCCGATCACCATCCCGCTGAAGGCGATCACGCGCTTCTTCGATCCGAGCGTGAAGTTCGGCCTGCAGTTCGAGCAGCAACATCATGTCGATGAAGCGCGCATGGCGTCCGGCGACGACGCGGGCGGCCCGGCCGCGCGCGAAACGCCGGCCGAAGCGCCTGCCGCTGCAGCAGCGCCGGCCGAAGGCGCTGTCGTAAGCCTGGACGCGTTCCGGAAGAAGTGAGCCTGACGGCTTCGAAATTTGAAACGGCGCGCTCAATGGGCGCGCCGTTTTCGTTTGGGCTCTTCGAAAGCATGCAGCGCGATCAGCAACCGCGCGCTCCGCACGTCTACTTCTAGTTCAGCGCCGCGAGCGCGCGCCGTGTGCGGTTGAGTGCGGTGAAGATCGCGCCAAGGAGGACGATCCAGAGGGCGAGTTCGATGAAGGCGCCAGCGGCGTCGCTATTGCCGAGCGGCGCGGCGAGCGCGCTGCCGAGTGATTGATCGAACATCGTCAACAGCGCCGCCATGGTCATGACAAACATACGGTGGGGCTTTGCCATCGGGCCGGAGAAATCGGCTGGCGCGCCGGCGGCGCGGCCGACTTCGCGCACGTAGGCCGTCATCACGGCGGCGACAGCGCAGGCCCAGCCGAGCGATGCGTCGGCAAGACCCAGGCGCGCGACGCAATAGCCGGCCCCGACGAGGACGAAAACGTCCGCGAAACGATCCGGAAGCTCATTCCAGATCGGGCCATCCGCAGAGCCCCTTCCGCCTTCGACGGCGACCATGCCGTCCATCATATTGGCGAGGAGCCGGAGCTGACAGAAGAGCGCGGCGCCGAGGCAGAGCATGACGCGGTCGCCGGCGCTGGTCGCAAGCGCGATGGCGTAGAAGCAAAGCCCCGCGAGCGCGGCGAAGACGATGCTGGTGAAGGAGATGAAGTTCGGCGTCGCCCCGCTCTTCACCAGCGCGCCAGTCAGCCACTTCGCCCAGCCGTGCGAGCGCTGCGAAATCGGGCGGCGGTTTTCATCGACGGCCATGCGCGGCTCTCCAGAGTTTCAGATTGTAGAGGATGGCGTAGCTGGTCGACACCGTGAACGGGACGGCGATGGTGGCGGCGATCTCAGGCGTGCCGGCAGCCGTGTGCGCCGTGGTGAGGATGGCGAGAATGCTGGCGGCGGTGATGATGGGGGGCGCGATAAGGGCAGCCGCACCACGCATCCGCGAACTCATCCACTCCAGCGCCTTTTTCAGCACCAGCGTCAGCGCGCCGGAGATGGCGCCCTGCACCAGCGCGGCGGTGAGCGCCTGATCGAGCGGGTGATGGCGGTTGGCGAAGAAGGCCCAGCCGCCCATGGCGAGGAAGCCGAAAGCGACGTGTGCCAGCGTGGAGGACGCCGCCCATTCGCGCGCGGCTTTCAACGCGCTCATTGACGGCGCTCGCGGATGGAAGGAAATGAAAAGCGCTGCATGTGGCCTGAAATCTCTTCGTTCGTGACGTCGCCGCTCGGCTTCGGCTTCGCCGCCGTGCTGGCGCTGCTGATTCTCGGCACGCTGGCGGCGATCATCCTGCCGGCGGCGCAGCCGGGCAAGTGGGCCGATCTCGCCCCGCGCATGCGTTCGTGGTGGGTGATCGCGATTTTGGTGGGCGGCGCGCTGCTGCTGGGCTGGCAGGCGACGGCGGTGCTGTTCGCGCTGATTTCGTTCCTAGCGCTGAAAGAATTTCTGACTCTGGCGCCGACGCGCAAGGAAGACCGGCTGATCGTCTTTCTCGCCTACGTTTCGGTGGCGCTGAATTACGGGCTGATCTTCGCCGACCTTTTGTTTGAGGACAGCTATCAGGTCTATGTCGTCTTCATCCCGGTTTATGCGTTTCTGGTCGCGGCGGCGACAATGGCGTGGATCGGGCGCACCGATGGATATCTGGCGACCGTCGGGATCGTGCATTGGGGCACGGTCGTGTGCGTCTACAACATCGGCTACATCGCCTGGCTCATGCGCACCCCCGACACCGAAGCCCCCGCCGGCGCGGCGGGGCTGGTGTTTTTCCTGCTCTTCATCACGCAGCTCAACGACGTGGCGCAATATTGCTGGGGCAAGGCGCTGGGGCGGACGAAAATCACGCCGAAGGTCTCGCCGAACAAGACATGGGAAGGCGCGATCGGCGGCTGGCTGACGGCGGCGGCGGTGTTTTATTTCCTGGCGCCCTATTTCACGCCGCTCGCGCCATTGGAGGCGGCGATCTGCGGCGTCCTCGTGCCGATGGCCGGCTTCTTCGGCGACATCACCATGAGCGCGATCAAGCGCGACATTGGCGTCAAAGATACATCGCGCCTCATTCCAGGACATGGCGGCGTGCTGGATCGGCTGGATAGTCTGACGTTTGCGGCGCCGGTCTATTTTCACTTGCTGGCGTATTTCGCGATCGAGCGGTTCTGATGCTGCAGATCATTCGCCGTTACGCGCTGATGCTGATCGTGCGACCTGTGGCGCGGCTTTTGTTCGGACTCGATGTGATCGGCCATGAGAAGCTGCCGCAGGATGGGCCGGCGATCGTGGCGGCGAACCATAACAGCCACGTCGATACACTGGTGCTGCTGTGCCTGTTTCCATCGAGGCTTTTGCCGAAGCTCCGGCCCGTCGCGGCGGCGGATCATTTCGACAAGGGCGGCTTCGGCTCCTGGTTCTCGCGCAACATCATCGGCATCATTCCGATCAAGCGCGGCGGCGCGGCCAAAGGCGAGGACGTGCTCTTAGGCGCCAAGCAAGCGCTGGAGCGCGGCGAAATCCTGGTGCTGTTTCCGGAAGGCTCACGC
>JAEYPY010000009.1 GCA_023410295.1 Pseudomonadota bacterium
TGCGGTCGCTGCTGAGCAGAGCGCCGGCGAACAAGAGCTTGGATTCTACATGACCCCTAACGCGGAGGTGGCCAATTACTTCGCTGCTCGCAAAGCGCCCCAGGAGCCAGCGATTCTCGTGATCGAAATGTCTCCGAACGCGGTAGAGACGCTGCTGAGTCCGCGTGTCGGTGGAGTAATTCGGCCCATGCGGGCTGGCGCGCTCTATGATCCTGGGCCCGAGCTATATTTGCCTCCGCGCGCGTTCAGTACCTTCAGCTTGTTGAGGGGCCGAGGGGAGATTACTGTAACAGGCGTTTATCTTGAGGATAGGGGCGGCCAATGAGTGTCGTCATAAAAAACGCTGTCGACTTAATTCGATCAGCGCCAGATCGGTTTTTCCCCGGCGGGCAGCCGACAATGTCACATCTGATAACTCGCGTTATGCGCGACGCGACCGAACTTGATGATATTAGACTGACGGTTCAGCGCGTTGCAAACCGAACGCTGATTACAGCCAATCGCGATTGGATGTCGTCTCGACACGCCCCTTTTCTCGATCTTTTCTCCACCTTTGTTATGCCTGAGTATGCAGAGCCGAATTGTGCACGTTCCGAAGTGTTTCTGGTCGCGGCGGGCTCATCCATAATGACAGTCGGCGACATGGGAAGGTTCTCCTGTGGTGAGCGGCTCGACGGTTTCGTCGCAGAATTTCACGAAGGCGATGAGCCGCCGGCGCGTCTCCTGGCTTGGGCGCTCTAATGGGTTGCGGGCGTCGCTTCAAATTTGTGAGCAAAAGCACGATTTGACCATCCGGGGGCAGATCATGCTCCACGCGGCGCGGCTCTATCCCCTATAAAGCGCGCGCCTATCATCCGCTGCTGGGTCGGTTCCTGCAAACTGACCCCGTGGGGTATGAGGACCAGCTGAACCTCTACGCTTACGTTGCGAACGACCCGGTGAACAATTCCGATCCTACTGGCAAGTTCTTCTTGGTAGGCGCCGTTATCGGCGCGGGGCTGGATTTGGGGCTGCAACTCGTCGAGAATGACGGTGACTTCAGCCGTGTTGACTACGGAAGCGTTGCCGTCTCTGGGGCGCTTGGTGCCGTCGGCGGATTTGCCGGCAACATTGCTCGCGCCGCGCGTTCAGGGCAGGTCGCCGTGCAGGTGGCGGGGCAGGCGCGGAACGTCGGGACGCTCAACAACACCCAGCGCGCGATCCTGGGCGGTACGGCCGTAGCAACCGATGGTGCTGCCGGTGCCGTCAACTCAGCTCGCCGCGGCGAAGATCCTGCGACTGGCGCAGCAGAAGGGGCCGCGAACGCTGCGACATCGCCCGTTCCATCAGGTACCATCGTTCGGACGGCGGTCGAGGCATCGAGCGAAACACGCTCGGATGCTCAGGCGGGGCAACCGTCAAGGCCTCAGCAGTCGGACAGACCGCAGGTACGACCACTAACGCAGCCGCCGTCTCAACGTCGTCCCGGCTGCGCTCAAAGTCCAGATGGTCAGTGTCGGTGAGACGACTATGAGGCTTTTCCCAAATCGCCGCGTTCTGGTGGCGGCAATCCGACGATCACATGGGCAGTATGTATGGGTCGCCCCGCTACCAATTCTGCTCGTGTTGGCACGTCGAGGTTGGGGCATGCCGGAGGCGTTCCTGGCCGGAGCTTCTGCGTATGTGATCTTCTTCGTGTTGTTCTTCAGCGTGTGCGTGATCAGCGCGAAGTTGCTGGTTGGTAGGAATGAGACATCGAAGAAGCGTTTCCTGGAAGCCAACGATCATGAGAAAGGCAGGATTATCGGTTCGGTTCTCGATGGCTGGTGAGCATATCAGGGCGCGCGGGAGATCGCGCGCGACTTGAGGCGGCTATCACCCGCTGCTGGGGCGGTTCCTGCAAACCGACCCAAAGCAGTGCGGCCGTTACGAACGACGACTATCGGCGAGTTCCGGCCCTACGCCCATAACTTGCGGAATGTCCGCAACGGACCAAAAGCGCGCACGGCGCCTAAACCAAGCTCTTATGCAGCGTCGCGGCGCTCAGCGCTTCGGCCAGCCGGCTCATGTCGGCGCGCACACGCGCGTAGCCGTTGGTGCGCTCCAGCGTGCGTTCATCGACGTAAAGCGCGCGGTTGATCTCGATCTGCAGCGCGTGTGCGCCGAAGGCGGGGCGGCCGTAGGTTTGTGTGGTGTGGCCGCCGGCGAAGGGTGCATTGCGAGCGACGCGATAGCCCAGTTTGCGCAGCGTGGTTTCGGCGAGCGCCGTGATCGACGGATGGCACGACGCGCCAAAGCGATCGCCTAGCACCACGTCCGGCGCATGCGCGCCGCGCGCGCTCGACGGCATGGAATGGCAATCGATCAGCACGGTGCAGCCGAAGTCGCGCTTGGTCTCATCGACCAGACGCTGCAGCATGTCGTGATAGGGGCGGTGCACGGCCTCGATGCGGCGCTGCGCTTCTTCGAGGCGGAGCTTGCGCCGGTAGATAGTTTGCCCGTCGCCGCTGATGCGGGGGATGGCGCCAAGGCCGGCCTGCACGCGCGCCGAACTCAGATGCACGCTGTGCGGGGGCTTTTCGTTAAACATATCCGGATCGAGTTCGGCCGGGTCGCGATTTAAGTCGACATAGGCGCGCGCGAACGTGGCCGAGAGCACGGCCGCGCCATGCGCCGCGGCGCCGGCGAAAAGCTCGTCCACATACGCATCTTCCGAGCGGCGCAGGCTGATCAGCGCAACACGCGCGTCGGCCATGAGGTCGGCTGGATAGCGCCGGCCGCTGTGCGGGGAGGCGAAGATCAAGGGCGCGGTGCGCCGCAGCGGCTCGATCAGCACGAAGGGCGGCTCCGGCTGCGGCTGGGGCGCGCCAGCGCAGCTTTCGCTTTCCGCGACGTCGCGCAGCGCGCCTTGGCTGAGATCGCCGTGATCCATGCCGAGTAAACTCACCCCGCGGTTAAGAGCCGTCAATATTTCCACATGCTTAGCACACGTGTGCAACGGTTCAGCCGCCCTTTACCCGCTATATGCTAGGGGCTACCGCTTCACATTAGGGGCCGGAAGTTCCGGAGCTTTCCGTATGGCGCGCATCCTGTTGGCCGAAGACGACGACTCGCTCCGGGGTTTCCTGGTGCAGAGCCTGAAGCGCGCGGGGCACGACGTTTCCGATCATGGCGATGGCGACAGCGCCTGGGAGGCGCTCGAGCACGGCAGCTACGACTTGCTGTTGACCGATATCGTCATGCCCGGCCTCGACGGTATCGAACTGGCGCGGCGCGGCGCGGAAGCCGATCCGGCCATGAAGATCGTCTTTATTACCGGCTTTGCCGCCGTGGCGCTTTCGGCCCAAAGCCAGGCGCCCAAGGACGCCAAGGTCCTCTCCAAGCCGTTCCACCTCAAAGATCTGGTGATCGAGATCGAGCGGGTGATCGCCGCAGCCTGAGGGGGCGGGGCTCGGATCGCCGAGCCAGCGTGCCGCGCTTGCAGGCGAGGCGCTGGCCAGTCTATATCGCCGGACCCAACGGTTAGGGCGCGTAGCTCAGCGGGAGAGCACTACGTTGACATCGTAGGGGTCACAGGTTCGATCCCTGTCGCGCCCACCATTTCCTTCTCTTAAATCAAAGCGTTATGCAGACGGCGCGCACGTTCGTTGTCCGCGCAAAAAATTTGGTAGCGATTTGGTAGCGAAGTCGCCGCCACCTCTTGCGATGTGATGATACGGGTTTGCGCCGCCCTGAGACGTCGCAGGCCGCGTCAGGCGCGCACCTTCAGCACGCGCGATCCTCAGAAGCCGAGCCCGAAGGGCAGACGCAATTCCTTCGGCGCGGGCATGCGTGTCGGATTGGCGAGCGTGCGCGCCACGTCTTGAGCGCGCGCCTGCATCAAGGATTTGCGAATATCGAGGTGCAGCTCCATCGCCTTGAGCGCGTCGCGCCAGCCCGGCTCGAAGCGAAGGACGTTGCGCTTCACTTCGTGTGCGAGCCCCAGATTCTTCAGTTCGCGCGCGCGTGTCTTGAGCGCGTCGGTCATATCCGGTGAACCGTTGGGCGCGCGAAGTTCGGCGAGGCGAACTTGGCCAGTCTCATCGAGCTGGCCTGCGATCAGCTTATCGAGTCGTGTCGGCGCATGCGCCAAGGCCTCGCGCTGCAGCGCCTGGCGTGCATCGTCGCGCGTTCGCTGCCCCAATCGATCGGTCGCCGCCTCGCGGGCGGCGTTGCGAAAGCCGTGTTGGACGAACTCCCTTGGAATGACGAGGTCGCGCCCGTCGTCGCGCACGCCGCGCAAGACAATATGCGTGTGCGGGTTGTCGGTATCGAAGTGATCAGCCGCAAACCATTCGAGCTTGGTGCCGAGCGCGGTCTCGGCGCGCGCCATCACGTCGCGCGTGTAGGTCTTGAGGTCGCCGAGGCGGCCGCCATTCTCGGCCGACAGGATGATCCGGAAATGGCGTTTGTCAGACTGCGCCCAATGCTCGGCGAGGCGCGCGCCGCTCACGCTATCGCGCGCGGCGTCATAGAACACCCAATGCTCCTGGCGCGGAGCTTGGCGGCGATCGCTTTCGTCGCGGCTCTGGGCGCCGTCTCGTTCCGTCTCAGTTTTTGAGAGCCAGATCTCCTCGGCCTTCGCGGCGGAATCGCGCGCGATGTAGCGCGCATGAGCTTTGAGCGCGCCGCCTCCGCCTTTGGCGTGACCGAAGTAATGCAGCTTCACCACCGCTCTCTGGCGGCCGTCGAACGCGAAGGGCGCGCGCGGAGCGCGCTTGCGCGCGAACGCCCGCGCCAGCGCGCGAGAAGAGCCGATCCGCTTCTGCAGTCGCGATGACAAGCTGTCGCTGCCGGCGCCGCGGCGCGCGCCGCCTTCGTGACGGCCGATGAGACTCTCTGCATCAAGGGGGCGGCTGAGGCGCAAGCGCGAGCCGGGCGTGATCACATCTTGCGCGAACGCACCACGAAGCAGCTTGCTGGTGCGGAAGCGTTCGTTGTTCGTCGGAGGCTGCGACATGCGCGAGAAATCCGAGAGTGAGGTGCAAGTAGGGTGCAGGTGAGGTGTCCCGCACCCTGCGATCATGCTTCACACCTTGTGTTTGTGCGAGACATTTCAAGTGCGTGGCGAAAGAAGTGACTCACCCTTTATCTAGCCATCACCCACATTTTTTCGCACGCTTCCAACGTCGCTGTCGCAAGTCGTCTCAAGTGATGTTGCATCAAGACGTGGGATCTACGCCGATCGTTATTGCAGCGGCGCCAATCCTGAATGCGCGCGCACCGTTGTCATCAGATATTGATAGGCGCCTTCACGATCTTGGGGCCGCATCGTCGTCAGCAATCGCGCGCTCACCGCGGCAAGCGCGGTCAAGACATCGCCGGGCTGCACGTGGTCAGGCAAGTGACGCATAACCTCGTTGATGCGGTTGGCGATATCGACGGCGAGATCGGAGTCGTTGGTCATGGCTGTTGCGCTCCTGCCAAGCGGGTCGCCGCGGCGGGTGACTTATACGCTGCCAGACTGTCCTTCAAAGCCGCCGCCAGACGCCCTCGATTGTCTGGACATTGATTGGTCCCCAATAGCGCCCGTCGAAGGAATCGGCGGTGTCGCCCAGGATCAGAATTTCGTCGGGACCAAGGACGCGGCACGCCTCCCAAGCCGGCAGTGCAGCACCGGTGCTGTCATAGGCGCGCCGCGCATAGCTTGGGCCGCCGTTGAGTGTCACTACATCGCCGTGCGCGCAGACATGGTCGCCGGCCAGTGCTGCGACGCGTTTGATGAACCTGTCGCGGGGCCCATTGAAGCCGCGCGCCGCCGCCGCCGCTGGGGCGACATCAATGGCGCGCACCGTAACGAATGACCCGCGTTCGAGTGGCTCATCGGTGCGGATGTAGAATCCGACCGGCACTGAGGGCGTGTGATTATAGAGGAGGCGATCCTCGGCCGCAGGCAGGGTCAGTGCAGCCAAGGCAGCGAGCGCCGCCGCGCTCACGACGGCAAGTATCGGCCATCGGCGTCGCATGGGTGCGAGCATGTGTTGTGGCGACGGCGCCGCCAACTCCATGCACGCGGTCGGGGCGCCCCCCCCCCCCCCCACCGCGCGGGCGCCCGGA
>JAEYPY010000018.1 GCA_023410295.1 Pseudomonadota bacterium
AAATTGGTATGAGCAAAGGTAGGCGGGGCGATCTGATGGCTCGCGGAATGCACCTCCTGACGGCGGCGGAAGTGAAGGCGGCTAAGCCGCCGGCGATGCTGCACGATGGGCGAGGGCTTTACCTGCAGGTGAAGCCGGGCGCCACTGACGATGCGCCCCCGCAACGCTCCTGGCTCTTTCGCTACACCGCGCCAGCGACGAGCGAGCGCCGCTGGATGGGGCTCGGCAGCGCGGATGCCGTGAGCCTCAAGGATGCGCGCGACGCAGCGGAGAGCGCCCGCAAGCTGGTTAAGGCGGGGATTGATCCGATCGATCAGCGCCGGCTCGAGAAGGCCGCGGCCGCCGTCGAGGCGGAGCACGCGCGCACCTTCAAAGAGGCAGCCCTGGAGTACGTCGAAACCAAGCGCGGCGAGTGGGGCGAGAAACACGGCAAGCTCTGGCTGGCGACTCTGGAGGCTTACGCCTTCCCGCATGTCGGCGCGCTGCCGGTATCGGCGCTCGACACCAGCCGCGTTGGGATGGCCTACGTCAAACAGGTTCTGAAGCCGATCTGGACAGCAAAGCCTGAGACGGCTCGGCGGGTGCGCCAGCGCGCAGAGACCGTGCTGGAGTACGCCAGCGCCCATGGCTACCGCGGTGAGGCTGACAACCCCTTCCGGCTCGCCCGAGTGCAACACATTCTCGGCAAGTCGCCGCGCGAGGTGAAGCACCAGCCGGCGCTGCCCTGGCAGGAGGCCGGGGCGTTTGTGGCTGATCTTCGCAAGCTGGAGGGGCTGGGCGCGGTTGCGCTGGAGCTAACGATTCTCTGCGCCACCCGAACGAACGAAACGCTGGGCGCCCGTAAGGCTGAGTTCGATCTGGACCAGGCGCACTGGACTATTCCGGCAAGTCGAATGAAGGGCCGTAAGGGCGAACGGCGTGAACACAGGATCCCATTATCCCGGCAGGCGGTGGCGCTGCTGCGGCGGGTGTTCGCCGCGCACCCCAAGAGCCCGTTCGTCTTTCCAGGGCTCGGCACTGAAACGCACCTTAGCGGCATGGCGATGCTGGCGACGCTGAAGCGCATGGGCCGGGAGGACATCACTGTGCACGGCTTCCGCTCGACGTTCCGCGATTGGGCCGGCGAGCGCACCGGCTTCCCGCGCGAGGTCATCGAGGCGGCATTGGCGCACGTTGTCGGCAACAAGACAGAGGCGGCTTACCGGCGCGGCGATGCTTTCGAGAAGCGCGCAAAGCTGATGCAGGCGTGGGCGGATTACTGCGATGCGCCGGCCGCGTCGGCGACGGTAGTCAGCATCAAGCGCAACGCGGCGGAGGCCGCCGGCTGATGCGCTGCGCCCTTACCCCCTTTGCCAAAATTGCCAATTTGCCAAAATACCCCGCGCACCCCCTCGCGGCTTTGATTTCGCGGCGTTTCTTGCCTTCGAATTTTGGCAAAAGCGCTTTGCCAAAATCTGCCAAAATAGATTCCAGCCGCGCGAAGCAGCGTAAGCTGGCCCTGTTGAGCCCGGTCAGGGGCTCGCAATTCGTCGCCATAGGAGGGCGAACGCATGTCTGAGAGCAGCAAGAAGGCGGCGTTGTCATCAACGGCGCTGATGCCCGCCGCTCCGCGTGGAATCCCAAAAGGCGCAGGGCGGATTGAGCGTGATGCGGAGGCTGCAATTGAAGGCTTGAACCACCTTCACCGGCAGGCGCAGCGACGCAGTCCGCGGCCAGACCTAGAGCCCGTCCGCCAACGAATGTTGGCTGACATTCGAGCTGACGCGCGGCTGCGTTCGCGCTTGGAGGCGGTGGGGTCCAAGCGGGCGGTGGTACGGAATCTCGCCGACATTCCAGAGGGCATGGAAGCCGACGATCCTGCGGACATTGCCGCCGCGGACCTGGAGGGCATGATCCTTAGCCTCTGGAGCACCCTGGAGTGGGCACGCGAACGCGGCCTGCCACCACATCACTGCGATAACCTAATGGCCCTCTACGAGGGTCTGACACTCACGCGCGATGGAACGTACTACTATGCCTTCCAGCCGCGGAATCCCACCGGCAAGCGGATTAGCCCAACGCAGCTATTGCGGCGCGGTTACGTGGCTGCCGCGATCAACGCTCTGATCATCGCCGGAAGGAATCAACCGGGCGAAGGAAAGGCGGCGGCGCTTCAAACGGCGGCCGAAAAGATGAAAGACGCGCGCCGTGCGGATTTCGCGCTCAAAGCGCATGAGAAGATTGACGCTGCGCTGCTGAGTGGCTGGTACGGCGACTTCACCCGGCGACGCGGCGCCAAGGGGTCGCTCGATGGAACGGCCGCTAAGGCGCAGTATGAAAAGCTCGTCACCGGCGTCATTCAAGAGAGAGCCAAAGAGGGCCCCGCCGCGCTCAAGTCTTGGGCGTTCAGCATCCTCAATGCCGTAATTAATCGGTTCGGCTCAGAGAGTTAGCATCGTCGGCGGAATATTGGGATTGGCCCCATCCCAACCCAATGCACCTGCTGACAGCCTGCCCGCCAGCGGCGCCGCGATGATGCGGTCGCCTCTGACGGATAGGAGCCGATGACAGACGAACAAACACAGCGCGAGCTGTGGCCGATCCCGGAATTCTGCCGCGCTTACGGCGTTTCCAAATCAACCGCCTATGAGCTGCTTGCGAGCGGTGCGCTGACGGCCGTTAAGGTCGGCAGGCGTTCGCTACTGACGGCGGCGTCGGTCGAGCGCTGGCGCGCATCGTTGCCGAAGTATCAGCCGGGCTCGCCGCTCAACTGCGGCAGCGCGCAGGTGCCGGCATGAGCCGCAAGGCAAACCCCCAAACGAAAGCGACGGCGCCCGGTCAGGGGTCGCCGTCGCTCGCGCAATCGCGCGCATGGAATGTCCCTAGGAGCGAGACAATGAAACACATAATCCGAACCGGCCCGCCCGGCAACACCAGAGACGGCGGTGGCTTCCCGCGCTTCGACGGCTCAGAGCCGAACGACGCGCGCATCACGCGCTTGTTGGCGGTGCTCGCCTCAGTGGCGGGCGATCACACCGGCGACAAGCTCGCGCGGCAAATGATCCGCAACGCTACGGCCGATCTATTCGACGCGGCGGCGCGTCTCGAACGCGTCGGTCAGTGCGGCTCGCCTCTCCGACTGGAGGGGCCGGCGCATGTTTGAGAATCCTATGGTCACAGAGGAGACGCGCGCCGCGTTGCGGCGCTGGGGCTTTCCAATCGATGGCGGCGAGGATGCCGGCTTGCGCGCCGTGGAGGCGATTAAGCGGGCCGATGCTGAGCTGGACATTCTCTTCCCCGAACAGCGCACGCGCTTGCTTGAAATCGTGCAGCGTCAAGAGCGCACCGGCGCCAGCAGTGACAAGGATGGCCCGTTCATCTTTGGCCTGATGATGCAGGCCATGTTCGCGGCCAACGTGGATGCGGAACGCGGGGGCGCAGCATGAGGCTCCCAGCAAACCGCCAACGCCAGCGCCTCTCCGATGCTCAAATTGCAGCCGCGCTCGCGGGTGCGTCGATTGTCGAGATTGCAGAGCGCGCGGGCGTCGTCATGGATCCCAAGCGTTCGCGCCCGGCGCAGGGCGACTATTGGGCTCTGTGTCCTTTCCACCAGGAGCGCACGGCCTCGCTGCATCTTGTCGAGCGCGGTGCTGACAGTTGGTTTCGCTGTCACGGCTGCGGCGAGAAAGGCGACTTAATCGCCTTCCATAGGAAGCTGCACGGCGGCGGCTTCCGTGCCACGCTGGAAGCGATCGGCGGCGGGCTCGATGTCGAACCAGACCCCGCTCTGATCGAAGCGCGCGAACAACGGCGGCGCGAAATGGAAGCGGAGGCGCAGCGCCACCGCGACGCGCACCGTGCAGCGGCCGTGGCGATCTACTACGCCGCTGGGCTGCATGTTTCAGGAACGCCGGGCGAGCGCTACATTCGAGAGGCGCGCGCCATCCGTTTGCCGCTGGGCGGCGCTGAGATGCGCTACCACGCACGCGCGCCGCTATCGCCATATGAGCCCGCCAAGGCTGGGCGCTGCCCCGCCATCGTTGCCGCGATACGCAACGCTGAGGGCGAACACATCGGCTCTCACCTCACTTTTCTGCAGCATGACGGAGCAGCCAAGCGCCGCTTCGAACACCTGGGCGACGATGCGCGCATGGTCTGCGGCGATCATGTTGGCGGCTTCATTCGCCTGGGCGCGTTTTGTGACGTGGTGGTCATAGGGGAAGGCTGGGAGACTACAGCCAGCGCCAGTGAAGCATGCGGCCTGCCCGGGCTTGCTGCGATCAATGCGCCCAACCTCCGCGCGCTGGTGCTGCCACCCTCAATCCGCCGCGTGGTTATCGCCTTCGACCGCGACGTTAAAGGCATTGGCGAGCTAAGCGCAGAGGCGCTGGCGCAACGGCTGTGGGCGGATGGCGTGCGCGTCGAACTGATGGCGCCGCCGTTTGGCTTCAAGGATTGGAACGATGCCGCGCAAGCGGGCGCGCTGGAACGTGCGGAGGTCGCGGCATGACCGAAACCCACGCGGCCAGCATCAATGGCGCCGAGCAGCGCCTTAAACTTTATGAGCCGCGCGAGTCATGGCCGGAGCCTGACGCGCGCTTGCTGAACGGCGGGCCGCGAGTAGCGCCCAAGTTTCCGCTCGACGTCATGGGCGAGCTAGGGCCTTGGGTTGCCGATCTGGCCGCGGCCAAGCGTGCGCCCGCCGATTATGTCGCTGTGCCGCTGCTGGCGATGGCCGCGGGCGTCGTTGGCGCGGCGCGCGACGTGCGGATCGAGGAAGGCTGGCGCGAGCCCTGCGTTCTTTGGGTCGCGTGCATCGGCAATCCGTCCAGCGGCAAGTCTCCGCCGCTCGCAACGCTCAAACGCTCAGTCATGGCGCTGGAGCGCTCCGAAGCGGGCGACATGAGCGAACGCAAGCGCGAGTACGAACAGCGCCGCATTGAGGCTGAAGCGGTGTGTGCGGCCTGGGAAGCTTCCGTGAAATCGGCGGTGCAGAAAGGCAGCGCTGCGCCGATGCGTCCTGATAAGGCAGACGAACCGGAGCCGCCGGTAGCGCCGCGCCTGCTCGCGGCCGACGCCACACGCGAAGCGCTTGCACGGCTTGGAGCGAAGCACCCGCGCGGCTTGCTTCTGGTGCTGGACGAGTTGGCAGGGCTCATTGGGAATTTCGGAAAGTACGGCGGAGCCGACGAACCGTTTTACCTCGCTGCTTACGGTGGCGATTTCTCGCCGGTTGATCGGGTAAAGGGCGATACGCTCACGGCGGACCGGCTTTACCTCTCCATGGTCGGCGCCATCCAGCCCGACCGCATGCAGGCGTTGCTTTCCGGGCGCGCCGATGACGGGCTGGTCTCGCGGTTCCTGCCGGTGTGGCCTGACCCGCCCGCGCGCTTCCTGCGTGAAGTGCCGATTGCTGACGAGGCGTTCGCTGACGTGTTGTTCGCACGGCTGCGTAGTCTCTCCATGGAAGCCGACGCGGCCGGCAATCTGCGCCCGCGCGAACTGCGCCTGAGCGAGGATGCAGCGGCGATCTTCTTTGACTGGTGCGAGGATCAGCACGTCAAGACTAACGAGGCGCACGCCTTTATGGCGGGCTTTCTCGGCAAGAGCCGCGGAACGTGCGCGCGTGTCGCGCTGGTGCTGGAGCTGCTGGAGTGGGCGGCGAACGGCGGCCAAGGCGAGGGCCCGGGGGAGATTTCAGCAGACGCCATGGAGCGCGCTTGCGATCTGTTCGAAAGCTACTTTGAGCCGATGGCGCGCCGTGTCTATGCGGACGCTTCCCTGCCGATGGAGGAGCGTTACGCGGTGGCGCTGCTCAAAGAGCTGCGCTCACGCAATGCCCGCCGTTTCAATGCGCGGATAGCGCGGCGCGAGTGGGGTGTTCCGGGCCTCTCTGACGCATCGGCCATGAGTGCTGCGTGCGAGGTGCTGCGCCAATGCGACTGCATTCGCGAAATCCGCGACGATGAGCAGAAAGGTCCGGGGCGCAACGCCAAGGAATATCTCGTCAACCCCCGTCTGCTGCGGGAGGAGCGCGCATGAGCTGGCGCGATACCGCCCGCCGCGTTCGCCAGCGCAGCGCCAGCGACGGCTTAGAAGAGGCTGAGCGCGAGACGCTGACCGCGCCTGCCGATGCGATGCCGGAGCTTGATTACGACGCGCGCGACGAACGCGAGGCCATCGCCATCTATGACGGCGGGGTTCCTGAGAGCTGGGCCGTTGCGCTCGCGGCGATCCAGTACGGGCCGCGGCCGATCGGGCTCACTGAGCGCGAGTGGTCAAAGCTGCTCGAGGTCGTCTGGCAGCGCGCCGAAGCGTTCGCCGCGACGTTCGCCGCGCATGGCTGGAGCTTTGAAGAGGTGTTCGGGGTGGGCGAGCATTGGCTGCGCCTAGATCGGTTGGGCGGCGCCTGGCTTGCGCCCGATGCGCGCATTGTCGCCATCGATGAACGGCGCATCGTTTACGAGCGCGGGCCTGGGCGCCATCGCACCACGCACACAAAACCGGCGAGGCCGCACTGATGGCCGCGCCAAGTGGATCCCCGCCGACTGGCACAGCGCGCGCCAAAACGATCAAGCCGCCGGCTGACGTTGTGACGCAGACGTTCACGGACGAGGCCAAGGCGATAGCGCAGAAGGCCGCGGAAGCAGCCAAGGGCGGCGACGTGGCCGCTATGCGCCTCGTCCTCGACCGCATCGCGCCAGCGCCGAAGGAACGCGCGGTCAACTTCGCTATGCCGGTGATCAACGGGCCTGCCGACGTTCCGGCCGCCGTCATGGCGCTGCTGAACGCGGTCGCTGAGGGCCAGCTTGTGCCGGGCGAAGCAATGCAGCTCGCAGGCGTGCTGGAGCACTACCGCAAGCAGATTGAGACGGCCGAATTCGAGGCGCGGCTGAAAGCACTGGAGGAAGCGAATGCGCGCAAACTTTAGCACGCGCTTGGAAGCGCTGGAGGCGAAGGCGTCGCCGGAAAAGGGCCTGCTGATGATTGTCGGGCCTTATCCGAAAGACGAAGACCCCGCGCCCCATGTTGCGGAAGCGCGCGAGCGTTGGCGTTCGATCCATGGCGAGTGGCCGTCGGCTGACGTGCGTTCGATGCACATTCACTTAGTCGGAGTGAAGCCGGGAGGCGCTCGCCATGCGCGCTAAGCTCGCCGCACGCCTGGAGGCGCTGGAGACGCGAGCGCACGGCGCCGGCGGGCCGTGGCTTTCCGTCACTTACGATCAGGGCGAAGCGCCAGAGCGCATCGCTGCGCTGGAAGCAGAGGCGCTGGCGGCGTTCGTCGCTGAGCGCGGCGCGCCGCGCGGCGCCGTTAGCTACATTCACCGCGTTATCCAATCGCCGCGCCCCCATCAACGGGAGGCGGCGAATGTCTAGCCTCTCCCGCCGATTGGAGACGCTGGAGAAGCGCGCCGGCGTTGGCGAACCTGACGCGCTGTTCGCCGCGCTATCCGATGATGAGTTGGAGGCATTCGTGGAGGTGCTGCACGCTACGCAAGCGGGCCGCGTCGCTGATGCTGAGGCGATGCTGGAGACGTGCGACGAGGAAACCTGTGCGCGCTTCGTCGCGATCATCACGCAGTACACAGTAGAGGGAGCGCACTGAATGACGTTCCCCCTAATGATTGCGATGCTCCACCACA
>JAEYPY010000116.1 GCA_023410295.1 Pseudomonadota bacterium
GCGTGGGGCAGGTTTCAAACTCAGGCGAATGCAAGCAGCGCTTGGCCTACGCCCGCATAGTCCAGCTCAGCCAATCCGCTGTGCATGAACACGATGACAGAGACGAAGACGGCGAAGCCGCGTGACATGACGAAATTCCCTCTTTCGATGCGCCGGCGATCGTCTGTCCGGCGTAGCGAAGATGTATTCGAGGCGATGTCCGCACGATAGAAAACTCGTGGTGCAGCGCCGGTTCTTTCTTGATTTCGTCAATGAAATACGGCTGTTACAGCCGTCACATACGAACGCGACGCATGCGTGCTTGATAACGGACGCGTGAGAAACGCACCGCAGGTACAGTACCAGCGGTACAGTTATGGTATGGTTGTGATATGAGCGTGAAGGTTCTCAGCAAAGGCGAGCAAACGCGCGAGCGCATCCTCGATATCGCGCAGGATGCAGTGCTGCACAAAGGCTTCGCCGCCACCTCGATCGATGAAATCATCTGCGAAGCCAGCATCACCAAGAGCGGCTTCTTCTACCATTTCCGCGATAAGAACGATCTCGCGAAATCCCTATTACAGCGCTACCTCGACAATGAGTGGACGGTGTTCGATCAGCTGTTTCGCCAAGCAGACGAACTCAGCGACGACCCGCTGCACAGCTTCCTCATCTTCCTGAAGCTGTTCGCCGACCTGATGAGCGATCTGCCGAACGGCCACCCGGGCTGTCTCGTCGCTTCCTACGTCTATCAGGATCACATGTTCAGCCGCGAAGTGCGCGACATGACGACCGAGGGCCACCGCATTTGGCGCCGACGCTTCCGCGCCCGGCTCGACCCGATCGCTGCGCGTTATCCGCCGAAGATCGAGGTCAGCCTGGATGATCTCGCGGATATGCTCTCGTCCGTGGCGGACGGCGGCATCATCCTCTCGAAGAGCTTGCACGATCCCAGCCTGCTGCCGCGGCAAATCCTGCAGTACCGCAACTACATCAAGCTCGCCTTCCAGGGCTGACGACGATCACGCCGCTGCGGCCTGCGGGTTCTCGCGCACGTCCGCAGCTCTGAGAAAGAGCGTGAACACCGAGCCTTTGCCGAGTTCGCTCTGCGCAACCACGTCCCCGCCCATGGCGCGCGCCAGGCGGCGGGTAATGACGAGGCCAAGCCCCGCACCATCGTGCTGGCGCGTTTTGCCGGCGTCGGCTTGCACGAACGGTTGGAACAGGCGCGCCAGGTCTTCGCCGCAGATGCCGCGTCCGGTGTCGCGCACTGAGATGGCGACGCCCATGTCCGCGCCCAGCCGGCAGCTTCGCGCGTGCACGATGATGGCGCCGTCGCGCGTGAACTTCGCCGCATTCGAAAGCAGATTGAGCACGCATTGCCTGAGGCGCGTCTCATCCGCCTCCACACCCGCCGAGCCCTCGCCGATCAAGATACGGCACGACGTATTGTTCTTCGACGCCAGCGGCAGCACTGTATCGACCGCTTCCCGCAGCAACGGCTCCAGCGCGAGCGGGCGCACATTGAGTTCGAGCTTACCCGCCTCGATGCGCGAGAAATCGAGCACTTCGTTGATAAGCGTCAGCAGATGCGAGGCGGCCTTGCGAATGCGCCCAAGGTCCGCGCTGCTTTGAGCCACGTCGCCGCTCTCGAGATCTTCTTCGACGATCTCCGCATAGCCAATGATGGCGTTGAGCGGCGTGCGCAATTCGTGGCTCATATTGGCCAAGAACGCCGATTTCGCCTTGTTCGCCGCCTGCGCACGGCGCGTGGCGATGGCTAATTGTTCAGTCCGTTCGGCAACGCGGCGCTCCAGCGTCTCGGCTGCTTCTTCGGCCTTGAGGCGCATCTCGATGAGGTCGTGAAAGCTCGCCGATCCCGCCCGCGCCATGACGATCGCATTCACGCCGACCATCCCAGCAAGCCCAGCCAGTGCAAACGCCGTCACGCCATCACCCAGCGCGTAGCCGTTGAGCACGAGCCCCAAGAGCGGCCCCGGGATGGTGTAGAAGATCATCGTGCGCGTCATCACGTGCAGCGTCGCGCATACGAGCGCCGCCCCCGCGGAGAAGAGCACGCCCAGCAACGGCCCCGGCGTCGGCGCGAACGACAGCGTACGGAAAGACGTAGCACGCGGTCAGCGCCGCCAGAGCGCCCAGATGGCGGCTGACGACGCCGTGCAACGCCGCCTCGTCCAGTTCATCGAGACGATCGGAGAGCTTCGCGAACGCACGCCGCGCGGTGCGATCGATGAGAATGCCGACAGCCGCGCCAATGGCGCACGCCACCCACCAATAGCCCGGCACGAGCAAAGCGACGGCGACGGGGATCAGCGTGACCGACGCGTAGCGCGCCAGCGCATGGCGCGCCCAGGCCACCTCCAGGAAGCGACGGATGGTCAGCACCCAGATCCGCTTGGACGGGCTGGTCAGATCGGCCACGGAACGCTCCCCCTCGCCGGCCGCGGCCGGAAGCGCCATCGTGCCCCTAGATGGTAAACACCCCGCCAATACCGCACCGTCCCGATGGGTCTGGGGGTCGTATTTCGTGCCAGAGGCCTTAGGTTGGAGCCCGTGAGCGAATCCGACTCCCCCAACCTTTTCGGCGAGGATACGACCGGCCCCGGCTACGTGGTGCTGGCCCGCAAGTACCGCCCGCGCACCTTCGCCGACCTGATCGGCCAAGAGGCGATGGTCCGCACCATCGCCAATTCCTTCGCCCTTGGCCGCATCCCGCACGCCACCATGCTGACCGGCGTCCGCGGCGTCGGCAAAACCACGACCGCCCGGCTCCTCGCCCGCGCGCTCAATTATTCCTGCGGCGATATCAAAGCGCCGCAGGTCGAACTCGACCCGATGGGCGAGCACTGCCAGGCGATCATGGAGAGCCGCCATCCCGACGTGTTCGAGATGGACGCGGCCTCCCGCACCGGCATCGGCGATATTCGCGAGCTGCTCGACAGCGTGCGCTACGCGCCGGTGATGGCGCGCTACAAGGTCTACATCATCGACGAAGTGCATATGCTGTCGACCGCGGCCTTTAATGGCCTGCTGAAGACGCTGGAAGAGCCGCCGCCGCATGTGAAGTTCATCTTCGCGACAACGGAAATCCGCAAAGTGCCGGTGACCGTGCTGTCGCGCTGCCAACGCTTCGATCTGAAGCGCATCGACAGCGAGCGTCTCGCCGAGCACCTCGGCAATATCTGCGCCAAGGAAGGCGTGAAGGTTGACCCCGACGGCCTCGCCCTCATCGCCCGCGCCGCGGAAGGCTCGGCGCGCGACGGGCTCTCGCTGCTCGATCAGGCGCTGGTGCAAAAACCAGGCGAAACCGTCACCGCCGCCGACGTGCGCGACATGCTGGGCCTCGCCGACCGCGGCCGCGTGCTCGATCTTTTCGAAGCCATCGCCCGCGGCGATGCGAAGACCGCCATCAGCGAAGCGCGCAGCCAGTACGATAGCGGCGCTGACCCGACTCTTATCCTGCGCGATCTATTGGACATCGGCCACGAAGCCGCCCGCGCCCAGGCACTCGGCGCCGAGGCGCGCATCATTGGCGGCGCCGATTGGGTCGCCCGCGTGCGCGGCCTCGCCGAAAAGCTTTCGCCGGCGCAGCTTTCGCGGCTCTGGCAGATGCTGCTGAAGGCGCTCGAAGAAGCCGGCAAAGCGCCCGATCCGATCGCGGCGGTCGAGATGGCGATGGTGCGCCTCTGCGCCGCGCAATCACTGCCGCCGCCCGAAGACGCCGCGCGCATGCTCCGCGAAGGGCCGTCCTGGACCGCAGGCGTCTCGCCGGCTGCTTCGGCGCCCGTCAGCAAAGGTGCGACCGTCAATGAGGCGCCGCGAACAGCGAAAGAGAGCGCCGGCGAGACGCCGGCGATCCATACAGATAACCAGAACACTCCCTTCCGCTGCTTTGAGGACGTCACCAAGGCCGTCGCCGACGAGCGCGACATCGATCTCGAACTCGCACTCGAGCGCATGAAGGTCGTGCGCTTTTCGGCGCATGGCGAGATCGTCTACGTGCAAGCGCCCGATCAGCCGAAGGACCTCGTGCGGCAGTTGAAAGCGTTCCTCGAAGAACGCACGCCCTTCGACTGGACCATCCGCGCCACCAACGAAGCGCCTGCCTCCGTCGAAAGCATCGCCGAGCGCCGCCGCAAGGAGGAAGCGCGTAAGCTGGAAGAGCTGAGGCGCCAGCCCTTCGTCGCCGAAGCCTTGAAGCATTTCCCTGGCGCCGAAATCGCCGCTGTGCGTTTGCCTGAGGAGGATGGCGCCACAGGCGACGTCGTGCCGATGCCGCAGCAGCCCAACAAGAGCACGCCCTCCCCGGCGCGCAAAAAGGAAGCCGAGCAATGAAGGACATCTCGCAGATCATGCGCCAGGCGCAGGCCATGCAGGCCAAGATCAACGAGGCGCAAAAGAAGCTCGAAGCGATGGAAGTGGAAGGCTCCTCCGGCGGCGGCCTCGTCAAGCTGCGCATCTCCGGCAAGAACGCGCTCATCGCCGTCACCATCGACCCGTCGCTCATGGTCGCGGACGAACGCGAAATCCTGGAAGACCTGATCAAGGCCGCGCACGAAGACGCGCGCCGCAAGCTCGAAGATGCGCAGAACGAAGAGATGAAAGGCCTCTCCGGCGGCCTCGGCATCCTGCCCGGCTTCAAGATGCCGTTCTGACGCGGCGCTTCTCCTCTCAGCAATCAGCGCTTAGGTTGGCGGCGGAGCTGGCGCATGAGCTGGGAAAAAGATATCGACGAACTGCGTGCGCGCGAGGCGCTCGCCGAAGAGATGGGCGGCGCCGATCGCGTCGCGCGGCAGAGGGCCTCCGGCAAGCTGACGGCGCGTGAGCGCGTCGCGGCGTTGCTCGATCCAGGCTCCTTCCACGAAACCGGAAAGATCGCCGGCCGCGCCAGCTACGGCGCTGACAATCAACTCGATAGCTTCCGCGCTACGCCCTTCATTGTCGGCCGTGGGCTGATCAACGGTCATCCCGTCGCGGTCCAGGCCGACGATTTCACCGTGCGCGGCGGCGCGGCTGACGCCGGCATTTGGCAGAAGCTCGTCTTCGCCGAGCAGATGGCGAACGAATATCGCATGCCGCTCATTCGCATGGTCGACGGCACCGGCGGCGGCGGTTCGGTGAAAATGCTGGAGAACGATCCGCGCACCTACATCCCGCAAACGCCGGGCTGGGAATGGGTCGTGTCCAACATGGCGACCGTGCCGGTGGTCGCGCTCGCGCTCGGCCCTTGCGCCGGCCTCGGCGCCGGACGCGTCGCTGCGAGCCATTACAGCGTCATGGTCCAAGGCTTGAGCCAAGTCTTCGTCGCCGGCCCTCCGGTGGCGAAAGCCATCGGGGAGGACGTCGACAAAGAGACGCTAGGCGGCGCCGAGATCAACGGCAAAAATGGCGTCGTCGATGACATCGTCGCTAGCGAAGCCGAAGCCTTCGCCGCCGCGCGCAAGTTTCTCTCCTATCTCCCCGCCTCCATCCACGAACTACCGCCACGAGCGCCGAGCAGCGATCCGGCCCACCGACGCGATCCGAGCTTGATTGAGATCGTGCCGCGCGACCGGCGCGTGCCGTACAAGATGCGCCGCATCGTCGAGGCCTGTGTCGATGCCGGCTCATTCTTCGAAACCGGCCGGCAATGGGGCCGCGGACTCATCACCGGCTTTGCCCGCATCGACGGCCACAGCGTCGCGGTGCTCGCCGGCGACCCGATGTTCATGGGCGGCGCCTGGACCGCCGATGTTTGCCGCAAGCTGATCAAGCACATCGATCTGGCGCAGACGTTCCACTTGCCCGTCGTGCACTTCGTCGATTGCCCCGGCTTTGCCGTCGGCGTGAAGCACGAACGCGCCGCGACGGTGAAGCTCGGCGTGCAAGCCATGGCCGCTGTCTATCAAGCCACCGTGCCGTGGTGCTCGGTCGTGGTGCGCCAAGCCTTTGGCCTTGCCGGCTCGGCCATGATGAACCCGACGCACGTCAAGTATCGCTATTGCTGGCCGAGCGGCGATTGGGGTTCGCTGCCGCTCGACGGCGGCATCGAAGCGGCGTTCAAAGCCGAACTCGAAGCCCATCCCGAACCGGAAAAGCGCCTGGCTGAGATCCGCGCGTGGGCCGAGGCCCTGCGCTCACCCTTCCGCACCGCCGAAGCCTTCTACGCCGAAGAAATCATCGACCCCCGCGACACGCGCCCTCTTCTCTGCGAGTGGGCCAACCTGGCGCAGCGCACGCTCGAGACCGGGCCCAGCAGCTTTGGCATGCGGCCTTAATTCAGAAAATTGAACACCGCGTGCGCTGCTGCGCGCCAGAGCGGTGTGTCGAACATCAGCACTTCGAGTGTGTGCTCAAGGATTATGATCGGGCCAAGGATCAGCCAAACCGGATGCACGCGGCCGAGCACAAGCTTGTCGCGTAGCGCGGCTAGCAAGATCAGTGAATCCGCGGCGACGACAGCGAACCAGATGTCCGGCCGCGGCACCTCGGGAAAGTAATGCCTGAAGCGAAACCAAGCCGGCCATAACACCACGATGGTGGCGAGCAGCATGAGCCGTTTGTGAGTGTCGGGCTTGCCGCGAAAGGCGACGCCAGCGGCGGCCAGCGCCAGGAACATCGTCATGCCGGTGACGACGCCAATGATGGATGAGATTGCGGTCGGCCCGCCACCCTCGGCGAAATCGCGCCCGGAGGCGAAGACGCCCACTTGCAACCCCGTGATGGCGACGGCGATAGCGAGCGCGGCGCCAAGCACGCCGGTGCGCACATGGATGTCATACCGGCCGACGCGGATAAGGCTGGGCTGCAGCACGAACAGCGCGATCCAGCCGAATGTCGCCGCCGCGTGGGCATAAATCACGCCGGAGCCGCGGAAGCTGCCTTGCGCCACCGGAATGAAGAACGTCGATGCAAAACCGATCAGCGCGACCACAGCGGCGAGGCACGCCATCGCCACGAAGAACCAGTGGCTGCGCGGCGTCTCTGCGGCTTCCTGCGTCATGATCCCCCCGCGAGAAGGCTAAGAGCTATTCCGCCTTCCCCGCAAGCGCGCCCTCGCAAGCCCCGTGTCCAGCCGCTATCTAAATCCCAATGCGCACCAAATCAGTCACAGCCGCGCCAGAGATCGAGGCGCTGATCGCACTGCTCTCCAAGGTGCCTGGCCTCGGACCGCGCTCGGCCCGGCGCGCGGCGCTGCAGCTGTTGAAGAAGAAGGACCAGCTGATGGTCCCGCTCGCCGCCGCGCTCGGGGAGGCGGCGGAGAAAGTGCGCGCCTGCTCCAATTGCGGCGCGCTTGATACGCAAGACCCGTGCGCGCTCTGCTCAGCGCATGATCGCGACGATGGCCTCATCTGTGTCGTGGCTGAGGTCGGCGATGTCTGGGCGCTGGAGCGCGCCGGCGCTTTCAAGGGCCGCTATCATGTGCTGGGCGGTGTGCTTTCGGCGCTCGACGGCGTTCGGCCCGACGACCTGCGCATCGCCAAGCTGCTCGAACGCGCCAGCGCTCCGGGCGTGCGCGAAATCATCCTGGCGCTTTCGGCCACCGTCGATGGTCAGACGACGGCGCACTATCTGGTCGAGCGCTTACAGCCGTTGGGCAAAACCGTAAGCCGCCTCTCGCACGGCGTCCCCGTCGGCGGTGAGCTTGACCTTCTGGACGACGGCACCCTCTTCGCCGCACTGCAGAGCCGGCGACCGTCCTAATCGTTCGGGTGACGCTCGATGCATTGCGTGCGCGCACGCGTGATGCGTGGGTCCATCAGCCCATCGGTCCGGAAGCGCGCAAGCGCCGCTTCGTATTCGTCATAGGTTAGCGTGCGCGTGAGCTTATCCCAGGTACAACGGCACACCGCGCTTTGGCTCGGGCAAGATGCTTCGAACCGCGCTTGCGCCGCCGCGGGGTAAGGATGAGGCTCGCCCTGCCCGCACGCGCTCAACGCCAGCGCTGCGATCGCGATGAAGCCTTTGCGCATCTCACACCTGCTTCACCCGGCAACAATTGCCGCGTTCAAGCTCAGCTTACACAAGTACGGTTAAGGGAGAGGGGCGCGAACGTCGTTAAAGCGCTCAGCCGCTGGCCGGCGCGAGCACGAGCCGACGGCCATCTTCTGCGGTGATTACCAGCTGCTCGCCCTGCATCTCGTAGCGTTCGGCTTTGTCCAGCACAGCAAGGATCACTTCTTCCTGCTGCATCAGCGGTCGCTCGCACGCCATCTCGGTGCTGCCCAGCGCCCGCACGTCGATCGCGCCAGCAGCGGCCTCGTAGACGCCGAAGAAGCGATTGCACCCGGCCGTGCCGCTGATGCGGTCTTCCGGCGCAAACTCGACTTGCGCTTGACGCACCTGGCTCGGCCCGCCGCCGATAATGGATTGCACCAGCCAACGCGTGCCGGCGAGATCGGAGCTCAGCGCCGCCGGGCTCATTGAGGCGCACGCCGCCGCAGCTAGGCCACTGGCGAGGCTAAGGGCGGCGAGAATGCGCGGCGTGAACTTGAGGCCCATGACCTTGCCCAACGTCAGGGGGCGGGCGCCGGTTCCGCTTCCGTGAGTTCGCTAGCGCACGCATAAGCGTATTGGTTGATCTGCGCCGTCAGAGCATGCGCTTCGCGCTCCGGTCCAGGCAGCTGCTCAAGCGCCAGGAAATCCGATGGCGGCACCTCCGCCTTGATTTTTTCCCAGACGCAGTCGCACAGCCCCGGCGTCGTGCTGCGCGCCTCGCAGGCGCGGCGAAAGTTCATCTCCACACCTGGCGGATAGGCCTCCGGACGCTGACCGCACGCACTTAGCGCAAGCGCAACGATGACAAGTGCAAAACGCATAAACTCACTTCGCATTCGGGTCGGCCTGATGCAGGCCGAAAATGTTGCCTTCGGTGTCCTTCAAGTAGCCGACGTATCCCACCCCGGCGATAGGCATGCGCGGCAATGCCACCGAGCCGCCCGCAGCTACGCCTGCCTTCATCGCCTCGTCCAAATCGTCAACCGCAAGCGTGCACACATATGCGTTAACAGGCTGTCCTTCGCTTGGCGGTGGCCCCTGTCGCAGCATCAGTCCGCCGTCGATGCCGGCGCCCTCTCCGGTTGAGATCAGCCAGTAATCGATCTGCGGCAGATGCGTGAACTTCCAGCCGAACACAGCGCTGTAGAACGCCATCGCGCGGTCAGGGTTTTCGGCGTGAATCTCGAAGTGGACGACACGGGCCATGGATGCCTCCCGCCAGCTTGCTTACGCTCAGTTCGCGCCGTCTTCCAGCAATCTGCGACCTATGACTTGTGCTTGGATTTCGCCCGCGCCTTCGAAAATATTGAGGATGCGCGCGTCGCAGAGGACGCGGCTGATCGGATATTCCAGCGCGAATCCGTTGCCGCCGTGAATCTGCAGCGCGTTGTCCGCCGCCGCCCAGGCCACACGCGCAGCGAGCAATTTGGCCATGCCCGCCTCCAGGTCGCAGCGCTTGCCTGAGTCCTTTCGCCGCGCCGCAAAATAGGCGATCTGCCGCGCCGCCATGATCTCGGCGGCCATCATAACGAGCTTATTCGCCACGCGCGGGAAGCTGAAAATCTCCACACCGAACTGCTTGCGTTCCAGCGCGTACTGCAATCCCAGTCCGAGCGCACATTGCGCCACGCCCACCGCGCGCGCCGCCGTCTGAATCCGCGCGCTCTCGAACGTCGCCATCAGCTGCTTGAAGCCCTGCCCTTCGACGCCGCCAAGGAGATTGGCGGCCGGCACGCGGAAGCCATCGAAGCCGATCTCGTATTCCTTCATGCCGCGATAGCCGAGCACTTCGATCTCGCCGCCGCTCATGCCCTCCGCCGGGAACGGCTCGCCCTCGCGACCGCGCGGCTTTTCCGCCAGCAGCATGGAGAGACCTCTGTGATCGCTGCTCGCCGGATCGGTGCGCACCAGCAGCGTCATCAGATCGGCGCGCGCCGCGTGCGTGATCCACGTCTTGCCGCCGTGCACGACGTAGGCATCGCCCTGCTTCAGCGCGCGGGTCTTCAGGCTGGCGAGATCGGAGCCTGTGTTCGGTTCGGTGAACACCGCCGTCGGCAGAATCTCCGCCGTGGCGATTTTCGGCAGCCAGTGCGCCTTCTGCTCCGTCGTTCCCCCGGTCAGAATGAGTTCGGCCGCGATCTCCGAGCGCGTGCCGAGTGAGCCAACGCCAATATAACCGCGCGACAATTCCTCCGAGACGACGCACATCGCCATCTTGCCAAGGCCAGCGCCGCCAAACTGCTCCGGGATGGTGAGGCCGAACACGCCAAGCTCGCCCATGTGCTGGACGATCTCGATCGGAATGAGCTCATCGCGCAGATGCCAGCCGTGCGCATGCGGAACGACTTCGGCGTCGGCGAATTTGCGAAACTGGTCGCGGATCAGCTCAAGGTCGTCATCGAGCCCCGTCGCCTCCAGCGTCGCGCGTCCACGCGCATCGCGCAGCAGCTCCGCCAGGCGCGTTTTCTCCGCTTGACTGAACGCCAACGCCGCGGACGGCGCTTCAACGCCGAAATCCGTTGGCCGGATCGTCTCGACTTGCGTCATCGGCACGCCGCCGGCGAGCTGCGCGCCGTACTCGCTGGCCAGCAGCTTCGCCAGCAGCTGCTCGGTCTCGCCGAACTTGCCCGCGCGATCCAGCGCCTCGGCCCAATCGCGCACTTCGCGCAAGGTCTCCGCGTAAGTCGCCACCCAGGCGAGCCCGTGCACAACATGCTGCTCGCGATCGAGCCCGGCCCGGTCCTTCACCGAGACGCGCGCTCTTACGGCGCCGCGGGCCGCCTCCGTATAGCGCGCCGCGTCTTGGGCGATGGCGTCGAGGTCTTGCAGCAGCTTAGTCATCGTCAGCTCCGGCTGAGAGTCCTACCAGCTTTTCGCACCTGCGAAACGGCTTTCGCCGCGTCAGCCTCGCGCGCCTTTGCGACGAGCGGATTTGTGCGAGGTGGCAGCGCTCGGTACGGTCGCCAGCTCGATTTGGACGGGGGACAATCAATGCTGCATCGTCGCACGCTGCTTGGCGGCTTGGCCGCGGCCGGCCTTAGCGCCGGAACCGCGCAGGCCCAGGAAAACGCCTACGGCACGCCCGGCCCGACGCGGCCTTTCTCCCCGGACGTCTATCGCGACCGCCGCCGGCGCCTGATGGAGCAGATGCGTGGCGGCGCCTGTGTCGTGTATTCGGCGAACTCGTTGGAAGGTGAAGGCCAGGACCCCGACTTCCTCTACCTCACCGGCATCGCTGATGAGATAGGCGCCGCGCTCGTGCTCGCGCCGGAAGAGCGGCTGCACAAGGAAATCCTCTTCCTCGCCAACCGCGACCCGGAAACCGAGCGCTACGAAGGCGAGCGCCTGCCGCTCTCCGACGCCATCAGTCAGCGCACCGGCATCGCCCGCGTCCGCCGCATGAGCGGCCTGGGCGGCACGCTCAACGGCATCGCCTCGCGTTCACAGAAGCTGCACTTCATGGGGCCGCTGGTTGGACCGAATGCACCCGTGCCGCGCGCGCTCGAACTCTATCGCAACATCAGCGCGCGCAATCCCGGCGTCAGCATCGAGAACTCCGCCGGCATGATCGCCTGGATGCGCGAGCAGAAAGAGCCGCGTGAGATCGAGCTTATCCGCCGCGCCATCGCCGCCACCGAACGCGGCCACCGCGCCGCCATGCGCCAGGCCCGCGTCGGCATGCACGAATACGACGTGAAGGACATCATCGAGAACGAATTCCGCGCCGAAGGCGCGCGCGGCCTCGCCTTCCCGTCCATCGTCGGCGCCGGGCGCAACAGCGCCGTGCTGCACTACCCGCTCGACAACAACACCATCCAGACCGGCGACATGGTGCTCATGGATCTCGGCGCGCGCTACGATTACTACTGCGCCGATATTACCCGCACCTTCCCGATCAGCGGCCGCTTCAACGACGAGCAGCGCCGTATCTACGAACTGGTGCTGCAAGCGCAGCTGGCGGCCGAGCGCCGCGTTCGACCCGGAGCCTATTACAGCGACCTGCAAGCCGCCGCCGATCAGGTCTTCCGCGACGCGGGTCTGATCGACGCCTTCTGGCACGGGCTTGGCCATTTCGTCGGACTGCAAGTGCATGACGTGGGCGATTACGAACGGCCGCTGCCGGTTGGCGCGGTCTTCACCATTGAACCCGGGCTTTATCTGCCGGACCGCGGCTTCGGCGTGCGCATCGAGGACATGTACCTCGTCACCCGTAACGGCTTTGAACATCTTTCGCGCACAGTCCCACGTACTGTGGCGGAAGTCGAAGCCTGGATCGCGGGCGGCTGAGGAGAGATCGGATGCGACTTTTGCTAACTGCACTCTCGGCGCTTGCGCTCGCCGCCTGCACGCCGCCTGCGAACACCGAAGCGCCCGCTCAATCAGCTGAAACCGCGGCGCGTGAAGCTCTCAGCGATCTCGCAAGCGTTGCGGCGCCGGCGGAAGGCGCCCGCGTTACGAGCCCGCTCAGCGTCACCGGCGTCGCCCCGGCGAACTGGTATTTCGAGAACCAATTCCCGGTGCGCCTCCTCGACGCGCAAGGCGAGGTCATCGCCGAAGCCCCCGCGCATCCGCGCGTCAACTGGACCGCAAACGCCGAGCCCAAAGAATTCGACGCCGAGCTCAGCTTCACAGTCTCAGCCGATACGCCCGCGACGCTCGTGCTGCAGGAAGACATGCCCGGCGACGGCGAAACGCCGCGCGAAGTTCGCCTGCCAGTGACGCTCGCGCCGAACTGAGCAACTTAAACAGCGTTCCATCCGCCACCGCCGCGCGCTAGAAAATGCGCGCATGACTCCTCCATCGGGCGCCGAGACCGAAGTCGTCACGCAGACGCTGATCTTCCTGGCGGCCTCGTGCGTCGTCATTCCGGCGTTGCGCAAGGCGCGCCTCAGCGCCGTGATGGGCTTTCTACTGATCGGCGTCGCCATGGGCCCGCACGTGCTGGGGCGCTTGGCCGATGCGTGGCCGTGGCTCCACGAGTTCGAACTCGAGGCATACGAGCCCACCCGCGTCCTGGCCGAACTTGGCGTCATCTTCCTCCTTTTCATTATCGGCCTCGAAGTGTCGTTCGATCGCCTATGGGCATTGCGGCGCTATGTGTTTGGACTGGGCGCAGCTCAGATCGCGCTTACCGCGCTCGCGATCGGCGCTCTGGCCTTGGCGTTCGGTAATGACTTCGCCGGCGCGACCGTACTCGGCCTCGCCTTCTCGCTCTCATCCACGGCCATCGTGCTCCAACTGCTTCGCGAACGGCGGCAGGTCGCCACCAGCGTGGGCCGGGCCAGCTTCTCGGTGCTGCTGCTGCAGGACCTCATGGTCGTGCCGATCCTGTTCGCGGTCGCAGCGCTCAGCACACAAAGCAATGCGTTTGCGGCCCATCAGGTGCCGACCGCGCTGCTGACAGCACTCGTCTCGCTTGCCATTATTCTGCTCGTTGGCCGGCTTGTGCTGCGCCCACTCTTTCGCTGGGTAGCGGGCGCCAACAGCCGCGAGATCTTTGTCGCTGCAGCTCTGCTTTCGGCCATCGGCATGGCCGCAGCCGCTCAAGCGGCGGGACTTTCGCTCGCGCTCGGCGCCTTTCTCGGCGGACTGCTCCTCGCCGAAACCGAATTCCGTCACCAGATCGAAACCGATCTCGACCCGTTCAAGGACCTTCTGCTCGGGCTCTTCTTCGTCACAGTCGGCATGCAGATCGACGTCCCGTTGCTGCTGCAGCAGCCACTGCTTATCGCCGCGAGCGTGCTCGGGCTCTTCGCACTCAAAGCCGCCATCATCGCCCCGCTCGCGCGCGCGTTCGGCCTTTCATGGCCGCGCGCCATTGAGACCGCGTTTCTCCTCGGCCAAGCCGGCGAGTTCGCGTTCGTCGTCATTGGCGCGGCGAACGCAGGCCAGGTCATCCCCGAAGCGACCGGTGAGTTCATGCTGCTTGTGACGGCGCTTTCTATTTTCGTCACGCCGGTGTTCGCCGCTTTAGGCGCACGCATCGCAGCCCGCCTCCAGCACACGCCATCGCCGCCGCCCGAAGCCGAGAGCGAGAGCGGGCACGTGGTCATTGCCGGCTTCGGCCGTGTCGGCCAGACCTTGGCCGATCTGCTCGCGTCGCAAGAGATCGCGCACGTTGCCGTTGAAGCCGACACAAAAGCCGTGAAAGCGCTCCGCACCGAAGGCCGTCCGGTGCATTTTGGCGACGCGAGCAACAGGCAGGTGCTGCAAGCGGTGGGCGCCGGCAACGCCGCCGCCATCGTCGTCACCATCAATGATGCCGAGGGCGCCGAGCGCATTGTCAGTGAAGCGCGCCGCGCCTGGCCGCACATCCCGATCTACGCCCGCGCCCGCGACGCCGAACACGCCCGGCGTCTGCACGCCGCCGGCGCGGCTCTCGCCAGCCCTGATTCCATAGAAGCCGCGCTTCAGCTTGGCGAAGCCCTGCTCAACGGCATCGGCGTCCCGGACGAACTCGCGCGCCGCATCATCGACGACCGCCGCGAGGCGGAAGTGGCGCGGGCGCTCTATGCACCTAGCTCATCCACTTCAGCGTCGTCGGCTGGATCGGGTTGACGAAGTCGCGCTTTTCTTCGCGGCTCTTGGTCCATTCGCGCTTGAGCTTCAGATACCATTTGGCCTGCACGTCGATGTCGTCGATCCACAGCATCGAGGGGCCATACTTCAGCCCTGTGTTCTGCAGATCGACCATGCGGCCGTCCTGATCCAGAAACTCGCGCCCGGCGGGGATGAGGATCGGCTTCAATACATCCAGCAGCGGCGCATTCTTCCAGTATGTGACTTGCGTAATTCGCGTCGAACTTTCGTTCTCCGGCGTGAGGCACGTCAGCGTGAAGAGGCGTGAGTGGGGATTGTCCACCACTTCCCAGCGGAACCCCGGCAGCATGAACGAAATTTCCGTCGTCACCTGCCCGCCGAACAGCATGCGATACGCAAGCGAGTTGCCGCTCGGCGCGTGGCGCTCGATCGCCCAGCCGCGCTCGCGCGGCACGAAACGTTTCTGCTTGAGCTTGCGCCCCGCACTCGGCGGGCGCCACCACCATTGATTATGCACGTATGGCACGTGCGCAGGGTCCATCAGCCCCACCACCGCATTGTCCATCGTCGCCGCGAAGATGCGCTCGATGACGAATTTCGGCTCAGTGAGATCATCCAGGCCAAACTCCGGCGCCGGCGGCGGCGCCTCCGTGAAACGCGGATCGGACGAGACGAACACCAAAACGATGCCGTTGGCTTCATGCGTTGGATAATGACGCACGCGAATGCGATTGGCCTCGTAAGGCTGGCCCTCGACCAGCGACGGAATCTGACGGCAAACGCCGTCCTGCGTGCCGAAGCGCCAGCCGTGATAGGGGCACTCCACGGTCTGCACGCCATTGGTCTCTTCGATACGGCCCGCCGACAGCGGCACGGCGCGGTGCGGGCAGATGTCCCGGAGCGCAAAGGCGCGCCCCTCCGCGTCGCGTCCCAGCAGCACCGGCTCGCCCAAAATCTCGTGCCGGAACATCTTGCCGCGCTTCAGCTCACGCGACGTCGCGGCGAAGTACCAAAGGTCGCGCAAAAGCTCGCTCATCGGGAGGCGAGATACATCAGCGCCGGGATGGCGACAAAGCCCAACGCCGCCGATGCGACGATCCCGCACACGCAAAGCGCAGCCAAGATCGCCCGCCGCCGGCGAAGCTCAGCCCCCGCCGCCCGGTTCATCGACCCGCCCGCGAAGTAAATCGCCCCCAGCGAACCGGCCACGACGCCTCCGAGAGCAATCAGAAACACGCAGAGTTGCGCAAGCAAAAGCATTATGGACCGCCGGCGCCTCGCCGACACAGCGGCCGGCGCTCCAGGCGCCTCACTGCGCCACGATCGTGACGCGGAACGTATCCGCCGGCGGTTCATCGCTTTCCCATGGCCGGCGCTGTTCGAGCACCAATTCACCGGCGCCGGCTTGCGTCGCGACAAACATCAGCACTTCCCAGTGATTGCCGCCCACATAGCCGGGCTGGCTCTGTTCGGCGATGGTGTTGCCGGTGGCCTCACCCGCCCGCGTCACGAACGCCGGCAGCTGCGCCGGTTGCCAAGCATATCCAGCAGTCGGCACGCCAACGAGTTCCACCGCAAAGCGCTGGTTCACGCCCACTTCAACCGTCTGCCCGGCCTGCGCGGCGGTGATGCGCACGGCGACATCGTCCGGCGTCGGCGCTGCGACTTCGTTCGAAGCTGGCGGCGTCACGTCCTCGCCCTCATTTTCCGGCGTGCACGCGGCGCCCAGCAGCGCCAAGGCAACAATGAGCATGCGCATGACTTCACTCCTATCGACGCCCAAGTATGCGGTTCATCAAGGCCGGATCGTCCGGAAATAGCCCAGCCGCCGGCAGACGCTGCAACAATTCGCGCCACGGCGGATGCATGCGGAACGCCCGCCGGAAGAGCGGCATCGCTTCATCCACATCGCCAGTGCTGGCGAGCGTCACAGCGGTCCAGAACACCATTTCATGATTGTCCGGCGCGAGTTCCATCGCCGCCGCATAACGCTGCCGCGCCGTCGCGACATCGCCGGCTGCGACCGCATCGTCGCCTTCGGTCATCAGATTGTAGGCGCGGGCCAACGCCAGAAGACGCGACAATTCCTGCAACGGCCGCTGATGATCTTCCACGCGCAAATCAAAGATGCGTCCGCTCCACGCATGCTGCGTGCGATCCCCTGACACCACCAGCAGCGCCGCTGATTGCTGGCCGCGAATATCGCCGCCCTCGGCTTGCGCCGCGTTAAGCGCCGCCATCATCCGCGCCGCGAGATCGCCTTCCGCGCTCTGATACGCCGCCGCCATCGCCGTGCACACGGTCGATGGCCCCATCATGTTGGCCTGCACGGTGAAGCCTTCGCCTTCGAGCTGGCACGCTTCAGCGATGGCGTTCGGCCCCGTATAGTTGGCGACATCGCCGCTCGCGTCCACCATGCCGACCTGCCGCCCCTCGGGGTGCGCATCGCCGGCGACAAGCGCCGTCAGCGCCTGATCGGCGCTCATGCCGTTGCGCATCAGCTCCAGGCCAAGTGGCCCATACGAGCGCAGCGCGAACGATTGCGTCGCCACTGCACCCACGCCCGGCTCGGCCCACGCCACGACGCCGCCGACCGAAAACCAGTGCGACTGCACCGCAACCCCCATCTGCCCCGTCGCCGGATCTCGCGCGACGATCGAGAACGTGTGCACCGGCCGTCGCGGTTCGCTCTCTTCCGCGAACGCCGGCGCCGCAAAAAGCAGCGCCAACGCAAGTGCAGCGCGGCCCATCATTGCATCGCCCCCGCTTCCATCAGCCCGACATAGAACCGGATCATGCGCTCCAGATTCTCAACCGAGATGCGCTCATTGAGCCCGTGCGGCATCTCCAGATCGTCGTTGGTGAAGCGTACTGGCTGGTAGCGATAAACATTCTCCGCCACGCCCGCGTAGTGGCGCGAATCCGTGCCCGCCAACACCAGCGCCGGCGCCACCGGCGCATCCGGCAGAATGTCGCCCGAGAGCGCCGCGAGCAGCGCATAGCTGGTCGATGTCGTGCTCGAAATCGAGCTCGCATCGCGCGGCGGCTCGGCCCAATCCACGGTGACGCCATCCAGATCAGCCACCGCCTGACGCGCGCGCCGTAACAAATCGGCCGCCTCATCGCGCGGATGGATGCGGAAATTGATCATCGCCGTCGCCTCGCCCGGCAACACGTTCGGACGCACGCCGCCATCGATCATCGTCGGCGCCACCGTCGTGCCCAGCAGCGCCCGCGCCGCCGGATTTCCGGCCATGCGCTCACGCAACATCGGCCCGAACAGCCATTCGTTCGACACCGCCATGCGGTTGGTGAAGGAAAGCTCCGGCGCCAGCGCCCGCATCATGCCGAGCGCCGGGCCGCCTTCGAGACTCTGCTCGATCGGCATCTCATGAATGCGCCGCACCGCCTCCGCAGCTAGCGACACCGCTGTCTCCCGCGGCGGCATCGAGGAATGTCCCGGCTGGCCGACAGCGCGCACGCGCAACGTCCCGGAACCGCGCTCGGAAATCCCGATCATCGCGGCGGGGCCACCGGTCAGCGGATGACGATCCATAGCCGCCATGCCCTCGTCCAGCACGAACCACGCCCGCACGCCGCGGTCCGCCAACGCGCGCGCCATCAGCACCGCGCCATTGTCGCCGCCAAGTTCTTCATCGTGGCCGAATGCGAAGATGATCGTGCGCACCGGCTGGCGTCCGCTCGCCGCCAGAAACTCGGCCGCTTCCATCAGCGCCACGAGTGAACCTTTGTCATCGATCGCGCCGCGCCCCCACACGGCGTTATCACGCACAACGCCGCCGAATGGATCGACCTGCCAGTGCTGGCGCGTATCCTCAGGCACGGGCACGACATCCTGGTGCGCCAGCAGGACGATCGGCGGCTGCGCCGCATCGCTGCCGGCCCAGGTGTAAAGCAGCGAAAGCTCGCCGATCACTTCACGCCGCGCCGCCGCGTGAAACGCCGGATAACGCTGCTGTAGCCACGCATGGAATTGCTCGAACTGCGCCCGGTCGTCCGTCTCTTCGACCAATGACACGGTGCGGAAGCGGATCGCTTCGCCAAGGCGCATCGCCGCGGCGCTGGCGTCGATCGCGTAAGCCGACGTATCGGGAATTTCGGTTGCAGCCGGCGGCGGCGGCGCCGTGAATGAATAAGTGCGATAGCCGACAAAGCCCGCGAGCACCGCGAGCAGCACCGCCACAGCCGCCAAGGTAAGTCGAACCATGTCCCCCGATCCCCGCCGGACGCTAGCCGGCGTCCGAGGCGCCGGATTAGGACCCGGCGCCGGGGCAAGGTCAACTGTGGCGCTTCACACGGCAGCGAATTCGGTGTGCCCGAAGCCCTTGGTGTAATCGAGGATGGAGATCACCTCGGGATCGACGCGGAAGATCGCCATGTCCGGCGCATCGCCGGAGACGAACTGCGCCAGCTGCGGAAATTTCTGGACCATCAACGCGCCGACTCTGCCAATTTCCTCCGACGCGGTGACACGCCGCGCCCGCCCGCCGAGCGACACGCCCTTGATCTCGTTCCAGCTCACATAAGGAAGATCGACGGTGACCGATACTTTGTCGTTCTGCGCCAGGTTCTTCGCCTTCTGCGACTGCGTCCAGGTGCCGAAATAGAGCTTTCCATCATCGTGGACGAAGCTGACCGTCGTCGCTTGCGGATAGCCGTCCTCGCGCACCGTTGCGATGGTGAGATCATTGGCTGCGTCGAGGATGGCGAGGTATTGCGCGCGCTGAGCTGGACTTAGCATGGAAATCTCCTCGCCGGCTAAGTTGGCGCCGTACGAGGCGGGGAGCGTTGATCCAGCTCAATCAGCGGAACGGCCCGCCGCGCCATGTCGGCATTGGCCCTTGTCCCAGAGCCACGTCCACCGCCGCGTGTGCGAGCAAGCGCGTCGAATCCAGCGTCGGCAGCGGCGAGACCTCCGGCGTGATCAGCAGTGGAATCTCAGTGCAGCTCAGCGCCACCGCATCACAGCCTTCGCGCTTGAGCGCTTCGATGATGCGCACGTATTCGCGCCGCGACGCCTCCGTCAGCACGCCCTGCGTCAGTTCACCAAAGATGATGTCGTCCACCAGTTTGCGATCCTTCGCCGGCGGCGTGCGCATCTCGAGCCCCGCGCGATTGCATGCATCGGCATAGACCTGCCCCTCCATCGTCCACTTGGTGCCAAGCAGCGCGATCGAACGGCGCCCATCCGCCTTGGCGCGCTGCGCCACGATCTCGGCAATGTGCAAGCCAGGCAACGGATAGTCCGGCCCCGGCGTCTCGAATACGATGTGCGCGGTGTTGTCAGGACAAACGAAGAAGTCGCAGCCCGCATCCGCGAGCCGCATCGCATCGTGGGCCATGTAGGCGCGCAACTCCGCGTAAGCGCCGCGCTCGTAAAGCGGCAAGGTCGGCCCCATGGCCTGGATCGAGAGCGTAATCTCCGGATGTTGGTGCGCCCCCAGCCGCCGCGCGCTCTCGCGCACCATCTCCAGGAAACAAAGCGCCGCGCCGTCCGCAGAGTGAGCGAGAATACCAATGTGCAGCATGTTTTCCCCAGTTCGGGCGAGGCTTGCCCGTTTTTGCAGGTTCCATTTTAGCGCTTGCATAGCAGGCAACGGAACACCACAGCACCGCTTATGGTTTTCCGCACTCCACCAACAGGGAGCGTTCCCCATGCGTACATTGCTCGCACTCGCGGCCTTCGCCGCGCTCGCCGCCTGCGGTCAGCAGACGACAACTGAAACGCCGGATACAACCGCGGACTCGACCGCACCGACCATGCCGGCCCCCGCTCCAACCACGATCACCATCACCGAAGCAGACGCGCGCACGCGCGCTGAAACCGCCGGCTACACCAACATCACCGGCCTCATGCAAAACCCGGACGGCACCTGGAGCGCCACGGGCACGCAAAACGGCCAAACCACGACGATCACGATCGGCGAAAACGGCGTCACCACGACCACCACCCCGGCGCCGACGACGCCGTAACTGCCTAACGCACCACAAAGAGCGAAAGCGCTCTGGCCAAATGGCCGGAGCGCTTTTTTTCGGGGAAGGCTGGCGCGCGTGGATATAGAC
>JAEYPY010000165.1 GCA_023410295.1 Pseudomonadota bacterium
TCGAGCGCTCGGCGCACGGCATCGCGGGCGGCTTTCGGCGCCGCAGTTCCTGGTTGGCCGACCTCCATGTGGATGACGTGCGCACCCGTGGCTTCCTTGGCGGCGGCTGCGCTCATCACGTCCATGACGATGAAGGCGTCTATGCCGCTGCGTTCGGAGGCGGCGAGCGCGCGCTGCGCTGCGGCCAGTTTGCTCGCGTCGCTCATGTTGTTCTCCTGGGCGGGGCCATTGCGCTGCCCCGGGCGTCCCGTGTCATAGTGCAGCCGTGCCGGGTTGGGAACATCCGGCGCTCAGCTTCAAACGGTCACGGTGTCGATCTGCCGCCGCCGGCCCACGAAACGCACCCGAGGAGACGATCGCCGCCATGGCCGAGCCCATCAGCATCGAGTTCACGCGCTTCTCCGCGTTCTACAGTCCGCTCATCGCGACCTTCGCCGGCGGATTTCTCCAGGATGAAGGCTTCGATGTGAAACACGCGATCTCTCAGCCCGGTAAATCGGCGCTGACGGGCCTGGCAGATGGCAGCGTACACGTCGCACAGAATGCAGCGGGCTACGGTCTCATCGCGCTGGAAAAGGGCCAGAAACCGGATATCCGTCACTTCGCGCAGATCAACGAAAAAGACGGGTTCTTCATTACGGCGCGCAAGCCCGATCCGAACTTCACCTGGGACAAGCTCAAGACGGGCGAGATCCTCGTCGACCATGGCGATCAGCCACTCGCAATGTTCAAGTGGGCCTGCCATCGCATGGGGCTCGATTTCAAGAGCGCGAAAGTCGGCGATGCCGGCGTGGGCAAGAACGATGCGGCCTTCCGCGGCGGTCGCGGCGACTATGTGCATCTGCAGGGGCCCGGGCCGCAGCAGCTCGAGCACGACGGTGTCGGGCATATCGTTGCATCGCTCGCCGATGCCGTTGGGCCGTGCGCCTTCTCGAGCCTCGCCGCGACGCCGGCATGGCTGAAGACCGACGCCGCGCACAAGTTCACGCGCGCCTATCGCAAGGCTCGCGCCTGGCTGATTGCGACGCCAGCGGCCGATGTTGCCAAGGCAGAGCTCGAGTATTTCCCCGGCATCGACGAGGGCGTGCTGCGCGACACGATCGCCGTCTACCAGAAGCTCGGCAACTGGACACCGCACGTGGAAATCACGCGTCCTGCTTTCGACGCCGTGCAGGACATTTTCATGCACGCCGGGCTGACGACCAGGAAATACAATTACGAGGACGTGGTCGCACAGCCACCCTCTGGCTGAAATGCCTGAAGAATGAGCGCTGCCGACTTTGACACGGACGACGAATCCTTCGATCCCTTCGATGAGGGATCGGGGGATAATATGGCGCTCAAAGCCACGTTCGAGCTTGAGCAGAGCGAGCTGCAACTCGGCAACGGGCCGATCGCGGGGGTCGATGAGGCCGGGCGCGGACCGTGGGCCGGGCCTGTCGTTGCCGCTGCCGTGATCCTCGACCCTGATGATATTCCGCCGGGAATTGCCGATTCGAAGGCCCTCGATCCCGATGCGCGCGAGGCCCTCTTTCCGCGCATCATGGAGAGCGCCCGTGTCGGCGTCGGCATCGCCGATGTCACCCGCATCGATCAGGACAACATCCTCAACGCCACCATGTGGGCGATGACCGTCGCCGTGAAGGCATTGCCGTGCGGCAGGGGGCAGAAGCCGAAGCTCGTGCTCGTCGACGGCAATCGCGCACCGCGCTTTGCGTGCAAGGCGCGCACGATCATCAAGGGCGATGCGCGGTCGCTCTCTATTGCGGCGGCCTCGATCATCGCCAAGGTGACGCGTGACCGGCTGATGATCGCACTCGGGCGCTCGTTTCCGGGTTACGGCTTCGAGCGCCACAAGGGCTACGGCACGCCCGAGCACGCCGATGCGCTTGCCCGGCTCGGCGTGACGGAGCACCACAGGCGCTCGTTCCGGCCGGTGCAACTGGCGCTCGGGCTGGTGACCGAGGTCGGTGTCGAAGGCCTCAGCCTCGCCGATGCTCCTCAAGACGCGGCATGATCTCGACGAAGTTGCAGGGCCGGTGACGGTTGTCGAGCTGCCACTTCAGGATCTCGTTCCATCCATCCTTGCAGGCACCGGGCGAGCCGGGCAGACAGAAGATGTACGTGCCGTGCGCGACGCCGCCGCAGGCGCGCGACTGGATCGTCGAGGTCTCGATCTTCTTGTAGGAAATGAGATGGAAGATCGTCGAGAAACCGTCGATCTCCTTCTCGAAGAGCGGCTTGACTGCTTCCGGCGTGACATCGCGCCCCGTGAAGCCCGTGCCGCCGGTCGTGATCACGACGTCGATTGTGGGATCGGCGATCCATTTCTCGACACGCGCGCGGATGGCGGGGATGTCGTCCTTCTCGATGGCGCGGTCGGCGAGCTCGTGTCTGTCACCAGCGATGAGATCCCGCAGCGTATCGCCCGACTTGTCGTCCTTGAGGGTTCGGGTGTCGGAGACCGTCAGCACGGCGATGCGGACGGGGATGAACGGGCGTGTTTCGTCGAGCCT
>JAEYPY010000192.1 GCA_023410295.1 Pseudomonadota bacterium
GTGAAGCGGGTCTTCCGTTCGACGTCGTCGGCGGCTGTTCGATGGGCGCGGTCGTCGCTGGCTGCGTCGCCATGGGGTGGAGCGACGACGAAATCGAAACCCGCATTCGCAAAGCCTTCGTCGAAAGCAATCCGCTCGGCGATTACACGCTCCCCGTCGTCTCGCTCGTGCGCGGACGGCGCGTTGACGACCGCCTGCTCGAGCATTTCGGCGATGCCCTGATCGAAGATTTGACGACCCCCTTCTTCGCCGTCTCCGCTAATCTTGTGTCGGGCTCGCTGCGCGTGCACCGCGCCGGCCTGCTGCGCCGCGCCTTGCGCGCGTCGATCTCGCTGCCCGGCATTCTGCCTCCGATTGTCGACGGCACGCACGAACTCCTCGTGGACGGCGCCGTCATCCGCAACTTTCCAGTAGATACGCTGAAAGAAGTGCATCGCGGCCCGATCATCGGCGTCGATGTGGCGCGGCGCGACATGGTCGATGTCGAAGACTTCCGCGACCCGCCGGGCTTCTTCGGCTGGATCGCCGCGCATGGCTTCCAGGCGCCGCCGCCGATCGCCTCGCTGCTGATGCGCGCGGCGACGCTGTCCATCGATCCGTGGGAGGGCCGCTCCGGCGCCGATCTTCTTATCGCGCCCGAGATGGCCGATATCGACATGCGCGATTGGAAGCGTTTCGATGAGGCTGTTACTGCGGGGTACGAAGCCGCTGTCGCGGCTCTGCAGCGGCCGCATGGACTTTTCTCCGCGCCGACGCACGATGAAATCGGGGAACTCGCCGCAGGCGGTGCGCTCGAAATCGCCGAATAGAGGCTGGCAGAGCGGCGCAAGGCCAGTATGGTCCGCCGCCATGATCGAACCCCTGAAGCATGCGCTTTGCATCGCCGTCGCGCTCGCGCTTTGCGCATGCAGCGAGCAGCAACAAGCATCGGCGCCGGAACAAGGTTGCACACGTACGGCTTCGCACGAAGTGACGTGGACCAATGCTAGCGCACCGGATGTCATCACTACACGCGCAGACGGGCCAAGCTGCGCACAAGCGGTGGTCACGTTCGTCGCGCGCAACGCCGATGGCGACCCGCTCTGGGCCTTTGCCTCGACCTATTACGATATGACGGCCGGCGGCGTCCCGCCCGAAGGCGCGCCTGAGGTCACCACCGCGCAAATCGACACATTCCTCGCCGGCTGGGCTGATGTCACCATCAGCGCGTCGAGTTCATTGCCAGCATGGCGCGAAGGCGTCGCCACACTTACGGAAAGCGCAACCACCTTTGCCTACGACACATCCTTCGATCGCGAGACTTACGAAATGTTGCGCAGCCGTGACTTGCCGATGATCTGCTACGCCGCCGCTGTCGCAGCTTCGCAATGCCTCATCATCGATCCTCTCTCCGGCGCGCCGGCCATGATCGTGGCGTACGGGCCGTGAGAGGTCTAATCGTCATTGCCGCGCTCGCGCTCGCAAGCTGCGCGCCGGCGCAGACTGCGGGCTGCGATTATCAGGCGACCCATGAGTTCAGCTTCGGCGGGGAAGCGGCGGAAGACACCATCACCGCGCAAAGCATCGGCCCCTCCTGCGACAAAGCGATCGGGCTCTTTACCGTGCGCGATCGCGAGGGTTTTCCGATCTGGTCGTGGAGCGCGCCGCTAAAGCATGCATTCGGTGATGTGTTCGCAGCGGAAGACGAAGAATACGTCCAGAGCTTTCTCGACCGCTGGGTGCAGCCCACGCTTGCAACCACCGCATCGGCGCCTGCATACGAAACGCTCACGCCGGGGCAGACGACGCTCGACCGACTCACCTATGAGGACGTGCGCGCGCGCGATTTGCCGATGCTGTGCCACTTCTCCGGAACGGCGCGGCAGATCTGCGTGTTCTGGGAGCCTGCAGCAGGCGGCGCGGGGCATCTGCTCGATCGCGCGGTGGAGGAGACGAACTTATGAAGCATGGGATGATGGCGATCGCGGCGTTGGCTTTGGCGGCTTGCTCGCCGCCCCAGAGCAACCAAGCTGCGGTCCAGGACATCCCGCCGCAACCGACCGCCGGCGCCGAGCCTGCCGGTTGCTTCGCCGAAGCTTCACGCGATTGGTCCGCAGTCGGCAGCCAGTATTATGTGATCGAGGCCGAAGCGCGCGGCGGGAGCTGTCGCGAAGCCACAGCGACGCTGCGCATCACTTCGCGCGATGGCGCCGAACTGTTCGAGAAGAGCTACGAAACCGCACAGGTCTCGCTCGCCTTTGCGCCAATGAGCGATCAGACCATGCTGCGCGGCGAACTCGAACAATGGATCATCAACACCGCCGAGCCGGCGACGGCGGACACGCTGCCGCGCTGGCCCGCCGGCGAAGCACGTCCGCCAAACTTCCAGCCGGCGTCCGGCGTCAACCGCAATACTTATGAGAACGCGCGCGGCGCTCAGGGCCCGCTCTTCTGTTACGCCGATGGCGGCGAATCCAACGCCTGCGTCGCCATGGCCGGCAATCGCGCTACCCTGCTCGGTTCGTGGACGCCAGAACGGCCGTAAAGCGCACGCCTCAATTTCGCCGCCCTTATGTAAGCCGCAGCGGGTTTGCGCCAACCGCAGCAAGCATCAACCATCACGCTTTGCAGAACCTGCGACGCACCCTATCTTGCTCCTCAGCCGGCGGCTGGTTGCCGGCTTGGTTTAAGAAAGGAGGTGATCCATGTCTCATTGTCACTCTGTAGGGGCACTGTCGCGGGCGTGGACCATCTCGAGCGCGTGCTCGGTCGGGGTTTTCGCCTGAACGCTGCCCGCTAGGGGACAGACAATGGAAGGGCCGCGGGCGCAAGCTCGCGGCCCTTCGGCGTTTGGGCGGCGCCGCAAGTAAAAAGGGGCAGGATTGCTCCCGCCCCTTCAAGGTTCACCAGCGTAAGAGGAAAGCGTCAGCTTTCGGCCGGCGCGCGTTGCGGCGTGTGACGCAAGCCAAACACCGCCATCAAAGCCGCGGCCAGCCCGGGAGTTGCGAGCGCCGCGGCGCCGGCGAGCTCCACCGTATCAACCGAATGCCCAATCAGCAGTGAAGCGCCCGTCGCGATCAGCGCGACGCCGAAGATCAGCAGCGCAATGAGGCCGATGTTTTCGAACGCACGTCCATAATCGAAGCTGCGCAATTGCTCTACGCGCTCATGACGGCGTCGCATGTTGCGGAGACGGCGGTCCACCTTGATCTGCGGCTTGATCGCCGGGATCGGCCTTGGGTGCGCGGCCTTGAGCGTCGGCGCGCCTTTGGCCGGCTCCGCATCGCCGCCTTCCGAGTGTGACGCTGCTTCGTCCACAGTTTCAACGGCGCGGGCGACGGGACGCGCGTGCGCAGTCGTGATCTCGGCCGCCTCTTCTTCGCTCACATCATTGGCGACGACCTGCGTCAGCAGCAGCGCTTCGGTTTGGGGCTCGGATTGCAGAATTTCCGTGAGGCGCACAACATTGTCCGGCTTCGCCTGCGCCACCGCGATCGAACCTAGTTCCGGCGCCGGCGCGTAATGCACAGGCGCGCCGAGGATCGACGCGGCATGATCGAGCTTGGCGCGCACAAATACAGACGGCGCGGTCTTGTTCGGCATATCGGCGAGGAAGAGCGCCTTCTCCGCCGCACGACGGCGCACCAGTGCATCAACGATCTCGAGCTCGCCCGTCACGTCGCTCTTGCGCCAGGCTTCCATGGCGCAGGCCGCTGCGATCATGTCGCCACTGTTGACACGGCGCAGCACCTGGCTTTGCTGGAAAGCTTCAGCGCCAATTGAAAACGCAAACGAGACCAACGAGTCGAACTGCAGCTGCGTCAGCGTCTGCTTCACCGCCGCGTTCACCATCGCCTCGACCGAGCCGATGTCCATCTGCAAGAGATCGCTCGCTTGCGCTTCGCTGACCGGTTCGCCCTGCTCGGCGCGCACATGGCCATAGCCAACGACCCAATTGCCGTCAGGCAGCTGCGCCGGCTCGGCGCGAAAGCCCTCGAACTCTTTGATCAGCGCGAGGCCTTGGATGGAAATGGCGTACGTCATCGGCGGGGCCTTTCGAGGCGTTAAACCTTGCCGCCGTCCCGATATGATGCTGCTCGTTCGGCGGACTTCGCCAACGAGGCAAGTGCGGCGCCAGTCGCGCGCGCTTAGAGTGAATTGTCGTTAGTGATTTACGCGGTCAAAGCTGCGTTGCGAACGTCTGCGAGGCGCGCGGCGCATGCTCCAAGGTGAAGACGCGGATCGCCGAGGCCAGCGACGCTTCCGGCGCCTCTTCGGCGCGCGCCTGTTCGATCTCGGTGACCATGGCGTTGAGCGGCAGCTGACGCTGGCGTGCAACGCACTCCAGCGCTTCCCAGAACGCCATCTCAAGCTTCACCGAGGTGAACTTGCCGCCGATGCGCATCGAGCGCTTGCGCGTCTGCAGTGGAGCCGACATCCCGATCTCACTAACAAATGTTGTCAGTAATCAGTGTACGACGTCTGTGGTTTACATAGAGTTTACCAAGTAACGCGCGCTTAACCGCGATCGCTTGCGACGATGATCCCGCGCGGCTCACCTGGTTTATCGCGATTAAGCCTCTGCATAACCGCGATCTTAACTGCGGTCGTGCATTGTGGCGTGTCCAAACATCTTGGGCGCAGGGCAAACGGTTCCATGATTTCGGCGCTGATACGAGATCGCTCCGGCAACGTTGCGATGATGTGGGGGCTGATGGGCGCGGTGCTCGTCGGCCTTATCGGCATCACCGTGGACTTCACGCGGGCGCAGGCCTTACGCACGCAGATGCAGAACGCCATCGACGGCGCCGCCCTTGTCGCCGAGCGCAGCTCCAATCTGCCGATCGCGCAACGGAGCGCCGCGGCCCAAGCCTTCTTCGAAGCCGAGATGGGGGATCGCGCAGCCGACGCCACCTTCACGGTGACGCAACTGGCCGAAGGTGGTCACATGGCGAGCGCGTCGATGCCGATGCCGCTCGGCCTTGCGCGCCTGGTGCGCGACCAGCCCTGGACGGTCCGCGTCAGCGCCGTCGCCGAAGCCAATGCCAGCCCGCCGATCGAAGTCGCGCTCGTGCTCGACAACACCGGCTCGATGTCGAACGACATGGACGCGCTTCGCGACGCAGCCTCCGATCTCGCCGCCGACCTGCTCGCGCTCGATGGCGACACCGTGCGCGTGGCGCTGGTTCCGTTTGTGGCGCAGGTGAACATTGGCAACGGCGCCACCCAGATGAATTGGATGGATACGACCGGTGTTGCGCCGATGAACGGCGAATTGCTCGAAGACCGCATGATCGGCTACGTGCCGCGCTATACGGTCAGTTCGACCAATCGCAATTATACCGGCGCCAATTGCGAGGCGCTCAGCGATCGTCCTTATTTCGACAATCCGAGCACGGGAACCAATGAAGGCTATCCTGGCCCCTACCGCGTAACATGGCGCCGCACGCCCTCTCTGGATGCGCACCTTTGCTTCGCATTCACGCCGGAAGACGGCATCAATTATTTCGACCTCTTCGATCTGATCGACGTCGATTGGAAGGGTTGTGTCGAAGCGCGGCCGGAGCCATTCGATATCAACGACGCGGCGCCGACGATCAGCGATCCGCGCACCCTGTTCACGCCCTTCTTCTGGCTCGACACCGGCGGCACCGCCGGCCAGGGAAACTCGAACAGCAACTCGGCCGTGAATTATCGCAACAACAATCAGTCGTACATCAATGACACGCCCGGCGATTTGCGCGCCGCGCGCGCGTCCGCCGTCAACGCAAGCGGCGCTACGGCCAACAGCAATATTAATAACGCCGCCAACAGCGGCAGCGCTACCGGAGTTGTCATGTCAAGCGGTCGGCAGCCGCTACTCGACGCCAATCCGAGTGCGCAGGAACAGCGCGAGGCGCGCTTCTTCAACGTGTTCAAGTATCGCCCAGGCACGGTCTCGATCGATGACACCGCGCCCGACACGCGCGGTCCGAACCGCGGCTGCCCGACGCCGATCGTGCCGCTAACGAGCAGCGACAGCGCCGTGCAAAACGCCATCGCCGCGATGCGCCATTGGCAAGGCGGCGGCACCAATCAGGCCGAAGGTCTGGCATGGGGCTGGCGCGTTCTCTCGCCGACAGCGCCGTTCACGGAAGGCGCGCCTTACGACCCGAGCGGCCAAACCGTGCGCAAGGTCATCGTGCTGATGTCGGACGGCGAGAACACCAATGTCGGCACCGACGCGGTCATGGGCACCGATTACTCAGCCTACAATTACATGGGCTTCTGGCGCGACCATGCCGAAGGCAATGTGCTGACGCAGCTCCTGTTCGGCATTCTGCACGGGGCCATACCGCCGGGCCTCACGCGCCGGGACATCGACTCTAGCAACGAGTACGTGAACTACGTCGATGATCGCCAGCGCGCGCTCTGCGAAGCCATCAAGGACGCCGACATCGAGATCTATGTCGTGCGCTTTCGCAACGGCAACGAAGACCTAATGCGCGACTGCGCGTCAGGCGACGATCACTTCTTCAATGCCGGCAACGCACAAGAACTCTCCGCCGCGTTTGACGCGATCGGCTCCGGCATCGGCCAACTCCGCCTGACGCACTAACGGCAGACGGAGCACTGGTCTGTCAGTAGAGCCGGCCGCCTTCGAGCGCGGGACGATCGACGTTCAAGAGCACGACATTGCCGTTGCGGTCCGGGAAGCCGAGGCAGAGCACTTCGCTCATGAACTTGCCGATCTGCTTCGGCTCGAAGTTCACCACCGCGGCGACGCGACGGCCGAGCAATTCGCCGATGTCGTAATTCTGCGTCACCTGCGCGCTCGACTTCTTGACGCCAAGCGGATCGCCGAAATCGATCCAGAGTTGATAGGCGGCCTTCTTGGCTTCCTCGAACACCTTCACATCGACGATGGTGCCAAGGCGGATGTCCACCTTGAGGAAGTCCTCGAAGGAAATGATCGGCAGGCGCGCATTGTTTTGCGGATCGTCGGCCATGAACTTGTCTCTTCTCCCTATTGGCCGAGCTTTGCCGGCTCCGTGCGCGGCCCGTCCGGCCCCATCACGATCTGATCGACTTCGAGCTGCGCGTCCTTGAGCTGCGCTTCGCAGCGAGCGCGGAGCGCGGCGCCCCGCTTATAGATGCGGATCGAGTCCGCCAGCGGCACGTCGCCCCGCTCGAGATGGGTGACGATCTTTTCCAGTTCAGCCAGAGAATCCTCAAAGGAGAGGCTGGCGGGATCTGCAGCGGACTGAGTCATGGCACTGAAAATATGGGGTCTAACGCGGCGAAACAACGGAAACTGCCGTTCGCAGGTGCAGTATTACTTCACTTTCTCGTAGCGGCGGTACGACCAGTAATCGTCGCGGCCGTCCTCCACTTCGCGCCAGCCCTGGGCTTTCAGGATCGGGCGCATCATGCGGTTGAACCAGCCGTGGGCGCACAGGAGCACATTCTGCCCCCGCAGCGCCTGTGCGGTAAGTGTCGCAACGGCAGCCTCAGCACGGACCTCGGCCTGACGGCGAGACTCCATTCCATCATGCATGCCCAGCCACCAGGCGATGCGGGACCAGACCCCCCAGGCCCGCGGACTGCGCCTGCCCAAGATCGGCGGCGGCGGCAGCGGCGCTTCGATGAAGACCGGGTCTGTAATGATCTGACGGCCGCCCGCCACCAATTCGGCGGTGTGGATGGCGCGCGGCAAAGTCGAAGCGAAAATAACGTCGCTTCCTTCGGCCAGACGCACCAAGTCAGGCGGCGGCCGTTCATCGGGGTGCAGCTGGGCGCGATCGTAATTCGCCCACCACTCACGGTAGCCGTGGCGGTTGAGGCGAACTTTGCGGTCAAGGTGCGGCTGGCCGTGCCGCGCGATAACGATCGTACCGATCTTCGCGGCTGAACGGCGATCCAGCGTCTCGTCGGGCGCCATGGTCGTCGTCATTCTGACCCTTCGCGCGCCTGGACGCCCCCTCCCCTCGAGCGGGTCTCACGCGCGTTGAAGCGCCTCCAGGTATGCCGCGGCGGACCTGGCGAGCGCGGGCAAGTCGTACCCGCCCTCCAGAGTCGAGACAAGCTTGCCCGCGCAGTGCCGGCGCGCGAGCGCCTTAAGTTCCTGCCCCGCCCAGGCGAAATCGGCCTCCTCCAGCTCCATCTGCGCGAGCGGGTCGGCCTTGTGCGCATCGAAGCCGGCCGAGACCAGAATCAACTCCGGCGCGAACGCATCGAGCGCCGGCAGCACACGGCTCTCCATCGCGCGGCGCCATGCGGCGCTGCCCGCGCCTGGCGGTAATGGCGCGTTGACGACGTTGTGCGCAGCGCCTGTCTCGTTCGCCGCGCCGGTGCCGGGATAGAGCGGCGCCTGGTGCGTCGAAGCGAAGAAGATGCGGCCGTCCTTCTCTGCGACCGTCTGCGTACCGTTGCCGTGGTGCACATCGAAATCCACCACGGCGACCTTGCTGAGCCCCTGCGCGTCGAGCGCGTGCAAGGCGGCGATGGCGACATTGTTGAAGATGCAAAAGCCCATCGGCGCGAGCGGCTCAGCGTGATGCCCGGGCGGACGCACGGCGCAAAAGGCCATGTCGTCCTCGCCCTTCACCACCGCGTCGACAGCAGCAACGCATGCACCCGCGGCGCGATAAACCGCCTCGCGCGAACCCGCGGAAATGTAGGTGTCGGGATCGAGCCGCACGCGCGCGTCCTGTGCTTCCGCAAACGCCGGCTCCAGCGCTTCAACGAGGCGTTGCGGGTGGACACGCGCAATGGCTTCAACATGCGCCATTGGCGCCTCGCGCCGATCGAATGTCATTACCTCCAGCGCGTCGAGCACAGCTTGCAGCCGGCCTGCGTGTTCAGGATGGCCGGGCGGCGCTTCGTGACGCAGCATCGAGGGATGCGTATAGAGCAACATGCGCGCGATGTAGCGCGCCGCGCCGCACGCGCCTAGCCCGCGTTATTGCGGCGTCTGGCAGCGCTCGGCTTCGAAGCGCTGCGTCAGCGCCATCAGTCGCTCTTGATCGAGCCCCGCCATGGAATTTTGCAGCCGCTCCTGCTGCGCATTCATGCGCGCTTGGTTCTCGCTCATCTGGCGCTGACCATTCGCCGCTTGCGCAGCCTGCCCCGCCATGCAGGCCATGCTCGCGCCCGGCAGCGAACACGCGATACCCATGCCGACCCCGGCCGCCATGTTGGCGCGCGCTTGCGACTCCGCTGCACGGCGCTCTTCGTCCATGCGCTGCGCTTCGGCGCCAAACTCGGGATCAAGCTGCGCGTTCATGCGCTGGCCGGCCACCATCAGCTCGGCCTGCATCTCATCGCAATTCATCGACTCCACAGGCGCCAATGCGCCGTCCTGCGCCAGCGCCGGCGCGGCGAATGCGATCGCGAAAGCTGTGGAAGCAAGCAAGGACTTCATCATGACGACGGCCCTCCAAGCGCGCGAGTTTAGAGCAGCGCGCGCCGATGCGATAGTTAAAGAAGAAACGAGCGGCTGAGCGCGAAGGGCTTCAGCAACCAGGCGAAGAAGCTGCAGAGGTTCCGCATCACATCCTCCCTCAGGGTTTGATGCGGATGAAAGGCTGCGCCCCGCATACTGAACGCCCGCGCGCGTCATCGCTCAGAGATGATTCAGAACGCGCGTTTTCCGAAACGTAAGCTACGCTCGCCGCGGGCAACTAAATTCGACTTGGGCATGATGCCCTGCGCCTCCACGACCGCAGCACAGAGCCGCTCAGCTGGCGCAGCCTCCGGCATGGAAAAATCAGCGCCGGCAGAACGCGCCAGGACGTCACCGAAGCCAAAACGTCCCTCCGGCGTCAGCGCAATAATGACGGCGCGACGGCGGCGCGCGCGCATCCGCCGGATCAGGTCGAGCCCGTTAGCGTCCGGCAGCGCCACATTGATCAGCGCTGCCTGGGCGTTGAGCTGATCAGTCATGAACGCGCCCACAACGCCGCTGCCAGTCTCGTGTGTGGCGTAGCCCATAGCGCGGAGCGCGCTGGCGAGCTTGCTGCGCGCAGCCTCGTTGGCCTCGATCACGCACGCCGTGCCGCGCCATGGCTGTTGCGCCTGTGGCCGGGTGCGGGCCGACCATTCCAATGATGCACCCATCGTTTCGTCCTCGTGGTTGCAACGCCCTCCTGCAACTGCAACGAGCAGTGCCCGGCCTTGCTCCCGTCAAAAGATCACCAATGCGGCGATAACGTTATGATTTATTGACGTTTTCCGACCGGCCGCGGCACTCGATACCGGCTCGCGTGCGGAGCCAGTCCCAAGTGCGACTGTTGCCGTTCAGCGAAAACCGTTTGCGCGCGTCTTTGCGCGCCGCGAAGAACGCCCCCGATAGTTTGGGGAACCTCTAGACATGAAATTCAGACCCTTCGTGGTGGCCGCGCTCCTGCTGGCCGGCCTCGCCGCCCCGTCTGCGGCTCAGCAAACCCAGCGCGCCTGGTTCGAGGGCGGCCCGACGCCGCTCCGTTATGACCTGGCGCTGACGCCCGACGCCGAAGCTGGGACCTTCACCGGCGACGTCACCGTCACCATCCGCGCCGATGAAGAATTGGCCGCTGTGACGATGAACGCGCTCGGCCTCGAGGTCACCCGCGCCACCATCGACAACCAGGCCGCGACCGCGACGCTGAACGAAGAAGCCCAAACGCTGACCGTGACGCCGCGCCGTCCGCTGCGCGCCGGCGAACACCGTGTCCGCATCGAATACAACGGCACGATCCTCGACGATCCCTACGGTCTCTTCCGCGTTCAGTACCAGGACGACCAGGGTCAGACCCGCCGCGCCATCACCACGCAATTCGAACCGGCCGATGCGCGCCGCATGCTCCCGCTCTGGGACCAGCCGAACCGCCGCGCCGTGTTCGCGCTGACCGTCACGCACCCGACGGACCAGATGGCCATCGGCAACATGCCGGCTGCGCGTAGCGAAGCGCTCGCCAATGGCCTGACGCGCACCACGTTCCAAGACAGCCCCTCGATGCCGAGCTATCTGCTCTTCCTCGCGGTCGGCGATTTTGAGCGCGTCACGCGCGATGTCGACGGCGTTGAACTTGGCGTGGTTGTCCGCCGCGGCCAAACCCACCGCGCGCAGTACGCGTTGCAGGCGGGCGAGGAATCGCTGCGCTACTTCACTGAATATTTCGGCATCCGTTATCCGCTGCCGAAGCTCGACATGGTCGCCGTCCCAGGCGCCGGCGGCTTTGCCGCGATGGAGAACTGGGGCGCCATCCTCTACTTCGACCAATACCTGTTGCTCGATGACGACCGCTCGAACGAAGGCGACCGCCAGTTCGTGTGGGCGGTCGTTGCCCACGAAATCGCACACCAATGGTTCGGCAACCTCGTCACCATGACCTGGTGGGACGACCTTTGGCTGAATGAAGGCTTCGCCTCGTGGATGGCGGCCAAGGCCGTCGCGCACGTGCACCCCGATTGGCAGCCCTGGCACGCCCAGCTGACCGACGGCACCGCCGGCGCCATGTCGCTCGACGCGCGCATCGGCACGCACCCGATCGTGCAGACCATCAACACGATCGACGAAGCCAACCTCGCCTTCGACCAGATCACCTACGAAAAGGGCCTCGCCGTCATCCGCATGCTCGAAGCGTATGTGGGCGAAGAAGACTTCCGTCGCGGCGTGCGCGACTATCTGAACTCGCGCCTTTACGGCAACGCGCGCACCGAAGATCTCTGGACCGCGGTGCAAGCAGCCTCGGGCCAGCCGATCCTCGACATCGCCCGCAACTTCACCACGCAGCAGGGCTTCCCGGTTCTGAGCGTCACCAGCGCCGATTGCCGCCGCCAGCGCAACAACGGGACCATCAACATCACTCAGCGCCGCTTCGCGCTGGACGATGAATCCCGCACTAACGAAACCTGGGCGGTGCCGGTGGTGGCGCAGCGTGTCGGCGGCCAGCCGATTCGCGCGGTGCTGCCGCGCGAAGGCGCAGCCTCGGTCGATGTTGGGTCGTGCGGCACGTATCTCGTGAACGCCGGCCAGAGCGGTTATTTTCGCGTGCTCTACGACAACGCCAACTTTGAGCGTCTCGTCCGCGAGTTCGGTTCGCTCGATAGCATCAACCAGCTCGGCCTGCTCGGCGATTACTGGGCCTTCGGCCGCAGCGGCGATGCGCCGATGACGAACTACCTCGAACTCGCCCGCGCTGTGCCGGCCGACGCCGATCCGTTCGTGCTGGGCGATATCGCCGGCGCGCTGACGACGCTCGCCGGCTACGCCAGCGAACGTCCGAGCGAAGCCTCGGTGAAGGCCTACGCCCGCGCCCGCCTCGCGCCAATGCTGCAACGAGTCGGCTGGGACACGCGCCCCACGGATACCTCCAACGTCATCCAGCTGCGCGCCGCGCTGATCGCGCAGCTCGGCGGCCTGGGCGATGAAGCGGTGATCGCCGAAGCGCGCCGCCGTGTGGCTGCGTCGGAAACCGATCCCTCGGTGCTGCCGGCCGGCATCCGCGACGCGGTCTTCGGCGTCTACGCCGCCAACGCGACGCCCGCGCAGTACGAAGAACTGCTCGCGGCCGCCCGCAACGCCACCGACTTCGTCGAACAACGCCGCGCCTGGCGCCGTGTCGCCGCGGCCAAGGACGAAGCGCTGGCGCAACGCACGCTGCAGCTGGTCCTGGGCGAGGAGATTCCGCGTCAGCTCCGCACCGGCACGCTCGTTTGGGTCACCGGTTCGCACCCGCAGATGGGCTGGGATTTCTTGGTCGCCAACCGTCCCGCGATCGAAGCGCTGCTCGATCCGCTGTCGCGGCTTGAGTACCCGACCGGCATCGCCGGCCAGAGCTCCGATCCGGCCATGGCCGACGCGCTGATCGAATATGCGCGCGACTTCCCGGCCGGCGCTCAGCCGCAAATCCAAAGCACGGCGGCGAACATTCGCCTCCGGGCCCGCACCATCGAGCAATCGATGCCGGCGGTTGAGCAATGGATCGCCCGCAACGGCCGCGCCACGCGCAGTCGCTAAGCGAACGCCAAACTGAACTAGAGAAAGCGGCCCCCTCTCGGGGCCGCTTTTTTATTTGCGCTGCAGGAAGGCCGCGAACGCCGCAATCGCTTCGGGCGATTTGAGACGCTCGGCAAAAATCTCGCCCTCATGTTGCATGCGCGCGAGCAAAGCCTCGCGGTCGCGCATCAGCTTCTTGGTGAGGCGCATTGATTGCGGCGGCTTCGACGCCAGCGTCGCCGCCGCCGCGCGCGCCCGCGGCTCGACTTCCGCACTCGGCAGCGCCGCATTCGCGAGGCCCCACGCCGCCGCGTCTTTGCCCATCAGCGGCTCACCCAGTCCGAACAACGCAAACGCGCGCGTATGCCCAAGCCGCTCCACCATGGTTAGGCTCGATGCATTCTCCGGGACGACGCCCAGATCTATGAACGGCACCGTGAGGCGCGCATCCTCGGCGACATAGACCAGATCGCACTGAAACAGCATGGTCGTGCCAACGCCGACAGCGTGCCCCTGCACCGCCGCGACGATCGGCTTCTCCGCCTTGATCACTTCTTCCAGGAAGCGCCCGACATGCCGCGGCCCTTCGAATGCGCCCATGGATTGCGCGGCGAAATCCTTGATGTCGTTGCCGGCGGAGAAGAAGTCGCCGTTCGACGCGAAGAGGATCGCCCGCACGGCATCGTCGCGGCCAGCCTCGGCCACAGCGTCCGCCATCACGCCGTACATCGCGTTGGTGATCGCGTTCTTCTTGTCCGGCCGGTTGAAGCGGATTTCCATCACCGCGCCATCGCGCGAGACGATGATGTGCTCTTCGCTCATGACCTGCTCCGAAAGGCTCAGTTCTTCAGCCTATAGCCGGTCTTGAAGATCCACCACACTGCCGCAAGGCAAACCACCAGGAACGTCGCGATCGCCGACAGACTGACGACGATGTTCACGTCCGCCGCCTGTTCGCCAAAGAAGGCCCAGCGGAAGCCGCTGATGAGATAAACCACCGGATTGAACAGCGTCACCGTGCGCCACGGCTCGGGCAGCATGTCGATCGAGTAGAACGTGCCGCCCAGGAACGTCAGCGGCGTCAGGATGAGCATCGGCACGATCTGCAGCTTCTCAAACCCATCGGCGAGCACGCCAAGGATGAAGCCGAACAGGCAGAACGAGAGCGAGGTCAGCACCAGGAAGAGCAGCATCGCCGCCCAGTTCTGCACCTCGTAATCGACGAACAGCCGCGCGGTCGCCAGAATAACGAGCCCGATGATCACCGATTTCGTCGCCGCCGCCCCGACATAGCCCGCCACAGCCTCCAGCGCCGACACCGGCGCGGACAAAAGCTCATAAATCGTCCCGGCCCACCGCGGCATATAAATGCCGAACGAAGCGTTGGAGACGCTCTCGGTCAGGATTGAGAGCATGATGAGCCCCGGCACGATGAACTCGCCATAGCTCACGCCGCCGATCTCCATCATGCGCGAGCCGATCGCCGAGCCGAACACGATGAAATAGAGCGAGGTCGACAGCACCGGCGAGAACAAGCTCTGCCCCAGCGTGCGCAGCCAGCGCGCCATTTCGAAGCGGTAGATGGCCTGAATGCCATAGGTGTTCATTTGCGGTGCACCAGCGATACGAAAATGTCTTCGAGCGAGCTTTGTTCGGTGTGCAAATCCTTGAAGTCGACGCCGATCTCGCCCAGCCGCTTCAGCAGCCCCGGAATGCCCGTATCTTCGGCCTGCGCATCGAAACTGTAGATCAGCTGATTGCCGCCGGCCGCGAGCTCGAGCTTGTAGCCGTTGAGCCCTGCTGGCACGCCCGCAATCGGCGCCGGCAGCTCTAAAGTCAGCTGCTTCTTGCCGAGCTTGCGCATCAGCACGTTCTTTTCTTCGACGACGATCAACTCGCCCTTGTTGATTACGCCGACGCGGTCGGCCATCTCCTCGGCTTCTTCGATATAGTGCGTTGTCAGAATGATGGTAACGCCGTTTTCGCGAAGGCCCCGCACCATCTCCCACATGTCGCGCCGGAGCTCGACATCGACGCCCGCGGTCGGCTCATCCAAGAACAATATCTTCGGCTCGTGGCTGAGCGCCTTGGCGATCATCACCCGCCGCTTCATGCCGCCCGAGAGCGCCATGATCTTGTCGTTGCGCTTTTCCCAAAGCGAAAGATCGCGCAGCACTTTTTCGATGTAGGCAGGGTTCGGCGCAAAGCCGAACAGTCCGCGCGAGAAGCTCACCGTATCGATCACGCGCTCGAACGCGTCGGTATGCAGCTCCTGCGGCACCAGCCCGATCTTGCGCCGCGCCTGCTTGTAGTCGCGGATAATGTCGTGGCCATCGGCGACGATGGCGCCGCTCGACGGATTGACGATGCCGCAAATGATCGAGATCAGCGTCGTCTTGCCCGCCCCGTTAGGCCCCAACAACGCAAAGATCTCGCCCTTGGCGATGTCGAGATTGATCGGCTTCAGCGCCTGCAAGCCCGACGCATAAGTCTTGCTCACATCCTTGATCGAGATGATCGGCTCAGTCATCGGTCTCAGTTTCCCCGCGGCAGCGCCGCACATAAGCGCGCGAACCCGATTGCGCCAGAGGCGATCGTTATTCCGTAAGCGCAATGCGGAAATAACCGCGCCATGCCTGCCTCAAAGACGAGCGGCGCCGGCTGATCCCGACATGGCCCTAGCGCGGCGTGCAGGAGCGCGCGGGCTGATGCGGCGGCGTCCAGGTGTCGAACTGGATGCGCCAGCCCGCTTGGGTGCGGCGCCAGATGAGCGTGTAGCAGCCATCGGTGCGTTGCTCGCCCGCCTCGGCGCGCCGAACAATGCTGAACGCGCCCTGCTCCAAGATGAGATGCGGCGCGAGCTGCTGGCGGAACGTGGCGCGCAGGCTGTGCGAGATGCGATCGTCGCTCCGTCCGATCGGCGCCCACATCGCCCGCAGCGCCTCGGCGCTGACAGCCACCGCGCCTTGCGGCGTCTGCACCACCGCGTCGTCGCTGTAGGCCGCAAGGATCGCATCCACATCGCCGCGCACGAAGGCGGCGGAGAACGCCGCGTTTCCTTCGTCGAGCGCCGCCACCGTCGCTGCATCGACGGAGGTCGGCGCTGAAGCGGGCGTGGCGCAGGCGCCAAGCGCCAGTGCAGTGAACATGGATGCCAATGAACGCCACATGGGAACCCCCGAGACGCCCTGGGGC
>JAEYPY010000273.1 GCA_023410295.1 Pseudomonadota bacterium
GCCGGCGCCTCGCCGGCATGCGCTGGTTCCTGCAAGCTACGGCGCCAGCCGGCGAGGACGCCGGCGGTCCATAGCGCCTACTCTTTCGCCTTCAGCGCTGTTTCCAGCGCCTCGACCCGCGCACGTAGCGCATCGGCTTCGGCCCTCGCCTCGGCAGCGAGCGCCTTTACAGCCTCGAACTCGTCGCGGCCGACCAGGTCCATTTCCGCGACGAAACGGTCCGCCTGGGCGCGCATGAAGCTCTTGGCTTCCTGGTTCGCGCCTTGCGCCATTCCCATGGCCCCGGTCATCAACCGCGCCAGATCGTCGAACACAGAGCTTTGCGTTTGCATGTGGAACGTTCCTCTGGAGGTGTTTAAGAACGCCCGGCGGCGGCGCGCAATGCGGCCGATCAGCTTTGAGTGAGGGGCGCGGGTGATTTTCGAGGCGATGCAATTCCCCAATATCGATCCGGTGGCGCTGTCGATCGGCCCATTCGACCTGCGCTGGTACGCGCTCGCCTACATTGTCGGGCTCGTGCTCGGCTGGCGCTGGATGGTGTGGCTGATCCGACGCGAGCGGCTGTGGGCGCCCGGCCAGCCCTCGCTCAGCGTGCCGCAGGCCGATGATTTTCTCTTCTGGGCGACGCTCGGCGTCATCTTCGGCGGACGCTTCGGCTACGTGCTCTTTTACATGCTGCCAAGCGCGGCCGAGCGCGCCAAGCTTTTCGACGATCCCTTGAGCATGATCCGCCTCTGGGAAGGCGGCATGAGTTTCCACGGCGGCCTCATCGGCGTCGCGCTCGCCGCCTGGTGGTTCACCCGCCAGAAGCACGTCAACGAAGAACAGTTCGCCGCGCTTGCGAAGAAGCATGCTGTCGCGGAGCCACCTGCCGACACCCGCGGCGAGTACGCGAAGGTGAGCGGGCTTGGCTATGTGAAGAAAAAGGAGATCGCCGACGCGCGCGCCAAGGCGAAGACCGACACCGTCGATCTCTTGCGGCTAGGCGACCTGGCCGCGTGTGCTGCGCCGCTTGGTCTCTTCTTCGGGCGCATCGCCAACTTCATCAATGGCGAGCTTTGGGGCCGCGCCACCGACGGGCCGTTTGGCATCATCTTCTGCAATGAGCGCATCATCAACACGATGGGCGGCTGCCCCGCGGGTCTCGAGCCGCGGCATCCGAGCCAGCTCTACGAAGCGTTCCTGGAAGGAATCGTGCTCTTCGTCGCCATCAACATCGCCACGCTGCGTTTCGACAGCTTGCGCCGTCCTGGCCTTAACACCGGCATCTTCCTTGTGCTCTACGGCCTCTTCCGCGCGCTGCTGGAAACCGTGCGCGAGCCGGATCAGCACATGCCCGAGGCGCTGCAGGGCTATGTCACCATGGGCATGCTGCTCTCCATTCCCATGATCCTCGCCGGCGCCTGGCTGATCAATCGTGCCTTCAAACAACCCAAACTGGCGACAGCGTGAGTCTGAAACAGCGCATCGTCGAACATATTCGCGACAACGGGCCGATGACGGTCGCGGAATATATGGGTGTTTGCCTCTATGATCCGCAGGACGGCTATTACGCCACGCGCCCCGCTATCGGCGGCGCCAGCGCTGATTTCCTGACCGCGCCCGAAGCCAGCCAGATGTTCGGCGAGCTGGTTGGGCTCTGGTGCGCGCACGAGTGGGATGCGCTCGGCAAGCCGGCGTTCAATCTGATTGAGCTTGGGCCCGGGCGCGGCGTGCTGATGCAGGACGCCTGGCGCGCGACGGAGCGCATCGAAGGCTTTCACGATGCGGCGAGCGTTACCTTCGTTGAAATGAGTGCGCCGCTGATCGCCGAACAAGGTCAGCGCGTGCCGCACGCCGAATGGGCGCCGCGTTTAGAGGAAGCGCCGCCCGGCCCTTCGCTCATCATCGCCAACGAGTTTCTGGATTGCCTGCCCGTCCGCCAATTTGTCCGCGGCGAGGATGGTTGGCACGAAAAACTTGTCGGCCTCGATGAAGCCGATCAGCTGGCGTTCGGTCTTTCCGCCGTGCTGACGGCGCCAGACAGCGACGATGAAGTGGGCGCCGTGCGCGAAGTCGCGCCGAGCTTGCCGGCCTTTATGTACGAACTCGAGCAACGCCTGCACGCCGCGCCCGGCCGCGCACTCTTCATCGATTACGGATACGTCGCCTCCGAGGGCGCCGACACGCTGCAAGCGCTGAAACAGCACCAGAAGGTCGATCCGCTCGAAGCGCCGGGCGAGAGCGATCTCACGGCGCATGTGCATTTCGGCCGCGTCGCCATGCTGGCGCAGGACGCGGGCCTGCAAGTGCATGGACCAGCGCCGCAGGGCCATTTTCTGCGCACGCTCGGCATCGAATATCGCGCTGACACGCTGGCGAAAGCCAATCCCGAACACGCGCCGCGCCTGTTGCGCGAGCTGAAGCGCCTCACAGACGCCGATCAGATGGGCGTGCTGTTCAAGGCGATTTGCATTTCGAGCCCGGGCCTTCCGCCCCCCGCGGGTTTCTAATGGCGCCGCCGTCTTGGACCGCTGAAATTCTTGCCGGCGTAAAGCACGGCTTCTTCGGCCGCGAAGGCGGCGTTTCCACCGGCATCTATGCGAGCCTCAATGCGGGGACTGGCTCGAACGATGATCCCGCCGCTGTTGCGGAAAATCGCCGCCGCATTGCCGAAGCCATGGGTGTCGCCGCAACGCATCTCATGGGCGTGCATCAGGTGCATTCGCCGAGCGCGGTGTTCGTGACCGAGCCGTGGCGCGGCGAACGCCCGCAGGCGGATGCCTTGGTGACCACAACGCAGGGCCTTGCCATTAGCGTACTCACCGCCGACTGCGCGCCCGTGCTGCTGGCGGATCGCAGCGCCGGAATCATCGCCGCGGCGCATGCCGGCTGGAAAGGCGCGCTCTCTGGCGTGCTCGAAAGCGCGATTGCGCTGATGCGCGAGCATGGCGCGCGCGATATCGCCGCCGCCATTGGTCCGTGCATCCATCAATCCAGCTACGAAGTCGGCCCCGAGTTCGAAGCGCGCTTCATCGCGGAAAATGCGAGCTACGCACGCTTCTTCGCCGCCGGCGACGGCGACCGACACCGCTTCGATCTTCCCGCCTTTTGCGCCGCTCGCCTTCGCGCCGCTGACGTGGAGCGCATCGAAACCGCGCCGCTCGATACCTATGTCGAAGAAAAGCGCCTCTTCAGCCACCGCCGCAGCGTGCACCGCAAAGAGGATGGCTACGGGCGCAATTGCGCGGTGATTGTGCTCTAGGCGGAGAACAGCAGTTGAACCCGTTCGGCCCATTGCAGAGCCTGCGCGATAAGGCCATTCCCGAACCCGCGCCGAAACGCGGCTATCGCGATATTTTGATCGATCGCGCGGGCGCAGGTCATGCCGAGCCGCTGGTCAAAGCCAGCGCCTTCGGCATCGCTGGCCGCAATCATTACGCCGAGACACGCAACGCGCCGTACTACCACGCCATTCCTGGCTCGATCGACGCGCTGGTGCTCCGCGAAGGCGTTGCGCGTCGGCTGCAGCAGGTGAACGCCAAACTCGCAACAGCTGAACTCGAACTTTTTCTGTTCGACGCGTGGCGCCCGCAAGACGTGCAGCGCTATTTCCATGACGAATGGCTGCCGCGCGAACTGATGCGCCGCGATCCGACGCTCGACGCCGAAGCGCTTCAGCGCGAGGTCGAAACCTATTGGGCCGCGCCCAGCATCGGCGACGACGGCCCCTCGCCCCATTCCACCGGCGGCGCCGTCGATCTCACGCTGCGCTGGCGCGGCGGCGAGACGCTCTTCATGGGCTCGCTGTTCGACGATCCTTCGCCGATTTCCCACACGGCCCATTTCGAGACAGCCGCTCGGCGGCTTTCCTTCAGCGACGAGGAGGCGCGCGCCAATCGGCGGCTGCTTTACTGGCTGATGCGCGAGGCGGGTTTTGCCTCCAATCCCAGCGAGTGGTGGCACTTTTCCTACGGCGACCAGATGTGGGCGCAGACCACCGGCGCGCCCGCAGCGCTCTATTCCGGGACCGAATACACGCCCTAGGCGCCTGTGGCTGATGCGCCACGGCGACGCCCTGCGTCACAAAACTGCAGCAAGGCGGTTCCGCCAGCCCCGACTCGCGCGCTAGGAGGGGCGGGTCCGGAACGGGGCTCTCCCATGAAACTGCTCGCCGCCAATTCCAACGTCGCGCTCGCCCAGTCGATCGCCGACCATCTCGACACGCCCTTGGCGCAAGCCGAGTTCAAGCGTTTCAAGGACAACGAAGTCTTTGTCGAGATCCAGGAGAACGTCCGCGGCGAGGACGTCTTCATCATCCAATCGACGTCGTATCCGGCGAACGACCATTTGATGGAGTTGCTCATCGGCATCGACGCGCTGCGCCGCGCCAGCGCGCGCCGCATCACCGCTGTGATCCCTTATTACGGCTATGGCCGCCAGGACCGCAAAGTCGGCGGCCGCACACCGATCTCGGCCAAGCTCGTCGCCAACCTGATCGTCACCGCCGGCGCCAATCGCGTGCTGACGCTCGAACTGCACGCCGGCCAGATCCAAGGCTTCTTCGACATCCCGACGGATAACCTCTTTTCCACGCCCGTGCTCGAACGCGACATCCGCGAGACCTGCAAGGACACCACCAAGCTGATGATCGTGTCGCCCGACGTCGGCGGCGTCGTGCGTGCGCGCGCGTTGGCGAACCGCCTGGGCGCCGATCTCGCCATCGTCGACAAGCGCCGCGAGAAGGCGGGCGTCAGCGAAGTCATGCACATCATCGGCGATGTCGCCGGACGCGAATGCATCCTGGTGGACGACATCGTCGATAGCGGCGGCACGCTCTGCAACGCGGCGGATGCACTGTTGAAAGAAGGCGCGAAATCAGTTTCCGCCTACATCACGCACGGCGTGCTCTCGAACGGCGCCTCCAAGCGGATCGATGACTCGAAGCTCAAGGAATTGGTGGTCACCAATTCGATCGATCCCAACGGGCGCAAGATCAAGTGCGAGAAGGCCCGCGTCATTACTGTCGCCCCGCTCATGGGCGACGCGATCTGGCGCATCGCGAACGAACAGAGCGTTTCGAGCTTGTTCGAGTAAGTTTCCGCCTTCAGAAAAGCAGACCTTCAAACCTCGTCATTCCGGGGCAATGCGAAGCATTGAGCCCGGAACCCAGGAGCCTCGCGCACGTCGTTTGCCCCTAGCTTCCGGGTTCTCGCTAACGCGAGCCCCGGAATGACGAGATAAAGCGGCGCCGCTTTAAGCCCGGTTCTTCGCTTTCGGCGCATTGAGCGCTGCCGCCTCGCGCACCAGCGCTTCGAACGCGCGCGCGTTGAGCTTGTCGCCCTCGGCGATATCGACCGCGCGGCGCGTTCCGGCGTCGAGGCTGGCGTTGAAGAGGCCAGCGGGATCTTCAAGTGCGGCGCCCTTGGCGAAGGTGAGCTTGACCTTGTCCTTATAGGTCTCGCCGGTGCAGATGATGCCGCCCTTCTCCCACACTGGCACGCCGGCGGGATTTGTGGCCTTGGCCCATTTGCGCGTTTCGACGATCTCCGGATCGGCCGCCGCCATCAACGCGCGCACTGCGTCCAGCGTCTCCGCACGCCAATCGTTCGCTTTCGCCATGGTCCACCTCACATCTTTTCGCCAGGCAGTTTCGCCGCCTGCTTCACCCAAGCGCTGAATTGCTTTTCGTCGAGTTCGCCTTCGTGGATGTCGTAATAGCGCACGTCCGGATATTTGGATTTGCCCTCCGGCGGCGGCTTCAGCGACGCGCCCTTGAAGAACGTCACCTTCACATAGCGCGCGAAGACGTGGAACGAGAGAAACCAGCGATCTTCTTCGAGGCCATAGAACGGCGAATTCCACTTCACCGCTTTCTTGACGCCAGGTACCGCGCGCGTGATCAGCGCATCGAGCCGCTGGCCAACATCGCGCTTCCAATCCGGCATCGCCGCGATGTAGGCCCCAACCACCTCGTCGCCATAGCCCTTGGCGATCTGCGGATTGCCACCTGACAAGAGCCTCGGCTTGTCCTGCTTCGCCGCCGTCTTGCGCGGCGTCTTCTTCGGGCCCTTCGCCGATTTTTTCTTCGCTGCCGCCATTGTTACGCTCCGCTGCGCCGCCGTGTGTAGGGCAGCACGAAAAGGTAGAGCCCGCTGAACAAAAGCAAGAACAGCGGCACGAGCGCGAGCAGATACACCCAATAGGCCAGCTCTTCGCCGTTCGCCGTCGCGATCACGAATGTGTTGATGATGACGCCCAGCGTGAAAGCGACCGAAACCCAGCGATGGAACTGCCTGATAAACTTGCTCATCGTCACCCCTCCTCTCGGGCCAACACGCCGTCCAGCTTGTCGAAGAATTGCTTCCAGCCTGCATGCGCGCCGCCGAAGGCTTGCTTCTGCTCGGGCACGCGGAAACCCTCCTGCTCCATGCGCAGATGCGTGCCGCGCGCCGTTGGCGTCAGGGTGAAGGTGACGACGCTTTCCAGATTGAACGCCGGATCGTCGTTGGCGTAATTCCAGGTGTAGGCGAGCGTGCGCTCAGGTTCGACCTCCAGCACCTCGCAATCCAGCACCCCACCCCACTCGCCGCGCAGATTGAACTTGTGCCCGACGCGCGGGGCGAAATCGTTTTGCATCAGCCATTCGGCGATAAGGTGCGGCTGCGTCAGCGCGCGCCATAGCTTCTCCGGCGCATGCGCAAACTCACGCTCGATCACGACGGCGCGCTTCTCGCTCATTGGTCCATCCTTTTCAGAAGATCTTCCAGATCGTCGAACCGGCTTTCCCAGAAACCGGCCATCTCCTTGGTCCAGTCGAGCAGCGGCGCGAGCGCGCGCGGGCGTGCGCTGTAGTGCGTCTGCCGCCCGGCATGGCGGCCTTCGACCAACCCCGCGAGCTTCAAAACCGAGAGATGCTTCGAAACGACCGGCTGCGATACGCCCGCTGTTTCGGTCAGCGCGCCGACGGTGGTCTCCCCCTCGCGGCAGAGCCGCTCGAAAATCGCCCGGCGCGTCGGATCGGCCAGCGTCCGGAACAGAAGATCGCGTGTGTCTGGCATCGCTCAACTCATAGCCACATGGCTATGAATAATGCATAGTCTCGTAGCTATGGATTGGTCAAGCCAGTAATCGTTGAGCGTGCCCGCGGTCACAGCGGCAGGGTTAGGCTCTGGGTAGGTTTGCTCATCGAAGCGATGCCGCTTCGAACTGAGGAGCAAGACCAATGACCAAGTTTTTCGCCCTGATCGCCGCCTGCGCCGTGTTCGCCCCGATGGCCTTCGCCACGCTGAACCAAGCCGCGCAAATCGTCGCCTGATCGGCCCCACTCACATCAAATTAGAGAGAACTCAAATGACCAAGTTCTACGCCCTGATCGCCGCCTGCGCCGTGTTCGCACCGATCGCCATGGCGACCCTGAACCAAGCCGCTCAAATCGTCGCGTAAGCCCCCGCAGGCGACAATTTCAGCGCGCCAAGGAAGGCCGCGGAGGATGCTCCCCCTCTGCGGCCTTTCTCATCGCAGGCGCTCAAGCTTTCCGTACGAATTCCGACTTCAGCTTCATCGCGCCGAAGCCGTCGATCTTGCAGTCGATGTTGTGGTCGCCGCCGACGAGGCGGATGTTCTTGACCTTGGTGCCGACCTTAAGCGCCTGCGAGGCGCCCTTCACCTTAAGGTCCTTGATGACGACGACGGTGTCGCCGTCAGCCAGCACCGCACCGTTTGCATCGCGCACGACCTCGCTTTCATCCGCGCTCGCGGCAGCAGCCGGCGACCATTCGTGCGCGCATTCGGGGCAGATCAGCAGCGGCCCGTCTTCATAGGTGAAGGTGGAGTTGCAGGCGGGACAGGGCGGCAAAGTGGTCATGCGCCCTGCTAGCAATGCAGCGCCCGCCGCGCCATGCGCGATGGAGCCGCGCCTGCCCGCAAGCATGCGCGGCTCCAGTTTCGGACCGGCGGTCTTCTTATTCCGCGGCGACGCCGGCCGCGGCCAGGTTTTCCTTCGTCGGCAGCGGTTTTTCCAGTTGCGCCCAATCGATCAGCACATCGCCAGCGAGGTCCTCGTACTTCAGCGCGCCGAGCGCCTCGTACTTTGCACGCACCTTATCTGTCAGCAGGCCGACGCGCTTCAGGTTCGGCATGATGCGCTCGATCAGAAGCTCACGGAAAAGGCCGATCACCATTGAATCCATGATGTGCTTCTTCGCCGCTTCTTCGTCGAATCCGTACTCGCGGATGACGTCGAGCCCGAATAGGCGATCGCGCATCACCGCGCAGGCCTGATAGGCGAACTCGGCGCGGTCTTCGATCTCCTGCTCCGGCAGCGCCTTGATCCAGTCTTCGAGATAATTGACGCCGAACGCCACGTGCCGGCCTTCGTCGCGCATCACCAACTCGACCACCTGCTTCAACAGCGGATCCTTGGTCGTGCGCACCTGCGTGCCGAACGCGGCGAGCGCGAGGCCCTCGATGATCAGCTGCATGCCGATGAACTTCAGATCCCAGCGTTCGTCGGCCAGCACTTTGTCGATCAGCGCTTTGAGGTTCTTATTGATCGGATAGATGCGCCCGCAACGCCGGCGCAGATACTGATTGAACACCTCCACGTGCCGCGCTTCATCGAAGGTCTGCGAGGCGGCATAGAGTTTCGCATCCGCCGTCGGCGCACACGACACCAGCTGCGAAGCGACCAAAAGCGCACCCTGCTCGCCGTGCAGGAACTGGCTCATCGTCTGCGCGTGCGCTTTCCAGGCGAACGCCACCTTCTCCTCGCGGCTGAGCGCTTCGTACTCGGGATAGCCACGGAGCGCCGAGAGGTTCTCATCCGCTGGGAAATCGCTCATGTCGCACGGCGCGTCCCAATCGACATCGGCCGTCGGATTCCAATTGAACTTCTTGCCGAGTTCATAGAGCCGGCGGATCTTGGCGTTGGCGCTGTCGTAGTCCCAGTTGTAGGAGCCGGTCAGCGGCGTGTGGAAGATTTCGCGGATCGTCTCCACGTCCTCCAGGCTCAGTTGCTCGGCCAGATCGACGTCTTCGAACGTGCGCACCTCTTGCGGGGGCTTATCGACAACAGTCACGCGCATGGGCGCTCCTCCTAAACTTGACGCATGCGTCATTTTTGAGGGAGTGCGACGGGCGCCCATTTGATCGCGATCAATTCCCCTGTGCGGCGGAGCGGCGCACCGCTACATACCGGCCATGCGGAGACGCCTCCTTTCGCCAGCGGCCGTTCTTCTGGCGGCGAGCCTTGCCGCCTGCGCCATTGGCACGTCTGAAGACGACAACGACCGCTTCCCGACCTCGTCGGCCTATCCCGAAGGCACGATGGAGCGCGTCGAGTTTACAGCGGGCGTCGCGGAAGGCTGGCGGATTTCAGCGCTGGCGACGCCCGAACGGCCCGAGGCCGACTGGAAAGTTGTCATCATCACCGGCACCCCCTCCTGGAGCGAATATTGGGCGCCGACCATCGCCGGGCTGCCGCAGACGCGCGAGCTGATCGTCGCCGACCGGCCTGGCTTCCGCACCTCCGAGCCGGAAGACGCGGTGCGCGACATCGCCAAGCAGGCCGAGGCGCTGTCGCCGATGCTGGCGGCGCGGCCCGGGCAACGCGTGCTGCTGGTCGGCCAAAGCTTCGGCGCTCCGGTCGCGACGATCATGGCGGCCCGCCACGCCGACCAGGTGGACGCGCTCGTGCTGGTCTCGGCCTATTTCGGCGACCGCGGCCCGACAGCCCGGCGCATGTTCGGGCTCGGCCAGATCGTCCAGCCGATCCTACCGCGCGACCTACGCAACTCGATCGCTGAAGTCTCCGCCCAGCCGGCGCAGCTGCCGGCAGTCTGGCAAGCCCTCCGCGGCCTTAACCAGCCGCTCGTCTTCGTTCATGGCGACGACGACACCTTCGTGCCGCTCGAAGCCGATCAGCGCATTGCCGCAGAGTATGGCCATACCTTCGTGACCATCCCGGGCGGAGACCATTTCCTCAACGCCTGCTGCGTCCCGACGCTGTTGGCCGCCTTCGAACAAGCTATCGCCGAGGCCGAGGGCCGGGAGGGCGCAGTCCCGCCTGCAAGCCAGCCATCCGACCCTGATCCAGCCGGCGGCCCCGCCTTGCGGTGAGCCCGCCGTTCCGCTAGAAGCCCCGCTTCCTTTTTCCCGCAGCGACGGATTTCGAGGGCCCACGGCCATGGCCGGCATTGTTTTGAACGTTGAAAAGCGCGAGCGCACCGGCACCGGCGGCGCCCGCGCCACCCGTAATTCCGGCCTCATCCCGGGCGTCCTCTATGGCGGCCCCCGCGGCGCCGTCCCCATCGAGATCAACGCCAAGGACGTCGAAATGGCGCTCCGCTCCGGCAAGTTCGTCTCGCGCATGGTGGAGCTCAACCACCAGGGCGAGAAGCAGCCGGTGATCCCGCGCGCGATCCAGTTCCATCCGGTCACGGACAAGCCGATCCATGTCGATCTCTATCGCGTGGAAGAAAATTCCGAGATCACGATCGATGTCGTCGTCCACTTCAAGAACCACGAAGCGGCCCCCGGCCTGAAGCGCGGCGGCGCCCTAAACGTCGTGCGTCACACGATTAAGCTGCGCTGCAAGGCAAACGCGATCCCGGAACAGATCGTCGTCGATCTCACCGGCCGTGAAATCGGCGACTCGATCCACATCAGCTCAGTGACGCTGCCTGAAGGCGCCCGCCCGGTGATCCGCGACCGCGACTTCACCATCGCGACCATCGCCGGCCGCAAGGTTGAAACGGAAGAAACGCCTGCCGCCGCGCCTGCCGAGGGCGCAGCTCCGGCCGAAGGCGAAAAGAAAGAAGGCTGATCTATCCTCGCCCCACCCGGGCCGGGTTAGGATCGTCCCATGCTTCTGTTCGTCGGCCTCGGCAATCCGGGCCCGAAATACGCTGGCAATCGGCATAATATCGGCTTCATGGCCGTGGACGCGATCGCGCGCGCGCACGGCTTCGGCCCGTGGAAGAAGAAGTTTCAAGGCGAGCTGGCCGAGGGCCACATCGATGGTGTGCGCACGCTCCTGTTGAAGCCGCAGACCTTCATGAACGAAAGCGGCCGCTCCGTCGGCGAGGCCGCGAACTTCCATAAGCTTTCGCCGACTGACATCGTCGTCTTTTACGATGAGATCGATCTTGCGCCTGGCCGCTTCCGCATGAAGACGGGCGGCGGCGCAGCGGGTCACAACGGCATCCGCTCCATCATCGCCTCGCCCGTCGGCGAAGGTTTTCGCCGCGCGCGGCTGGGCGTGGGGCACCCGGGCGTCAAAGAACTCGTGCACGCGCACGTCCTGAGCGATTTCGCCAAGAGCGATCGCGAATGGGTCGAAAAGTTGCTCGACGCCTGCGCCAGCGCAGCGCCCATGCTGGCGCACGGCGAAGACGAGAAGTACCAAGGCGAAGTGATGCGCCTGGCGCCAGCCGCCAAAGCCGATCCGCGCCCCGCCAGATCAACCGATGACGACCGCCCCTCCTGACGGCGGCCCAGCACCAAGTAGGACAGATTATGGGTTTCAAATGCGGCATCGTTGGCTTGCCGAACGTTGGCAAGTCGACGCTCTTCAATGCGCTGACCAAGACCGCCGCCGCGCAAGCGGCGAACTATCCGTTCTGCACCATTGAACCCAATGTTGGCGAAGTGGCGATGCCCGAGCCGCGGCTGAAGAAACTTGCTGAGATCGCCGGCTCGAAGGAGATCATCCCGACGCGGATGAACTTCGTCGACATCGCCGGCCTCGTGCGCGGCGCTTCCAAGGGCGAAGGCCTGGGCAACCAGTTCCTCGCCAACATCCGCGAGTGCGACGCCATCGCTTACGTGCTGCGCTGTTTCGAAAACGACGACATCACCCACGTTGAAGGCAGCGTTGATCCGATCCGCGATCTTGAGACGGTCGAAACCGAGTTGATGCTTGCGGACCTCGAAAGCTTGGAAAAGCGCATCACCAATCTCGAAAAGAAGGCCAAGGGCGGCGACAAGGAATCGAAGCTCACGCTCGATTTGGTGCAGCGCGCCAAGGCGCTGCTGGAAGAAGGCAAGCCCGCCCGCCTCACCAAGCGCGCGCCGGAGGAAGAGAAAGCCTTCCACATGCTGCAGCTCTTAACGGCGCTGCCGGTGCTTTACGTCTGCAACGTCAATGAAGCCGACGCCTTCGCGGGCAACGATCACACCCGCCGCGTGCAGGATCGCGCTGCGCAGGAGAAGGCGGCCTGTGTCATCATCTGCGCGCAGCTTGAGGCCGAAATCGCCGCACTTTCCGAAGACGAGCAATCGGAGTTTCTCGAAACCGTCGGCCTGCAGGAGCCTGGTCTCATCAAGCTGATCCACGCCGGCTACGATCTCTTGGGTCTGCAAACCTATTTCACCGTCGGTCCGAAAGAGGCGCGCGCCTGGACCATTGAGAAGGGCTGGACCGCGCCGCAGGCCGCCGGCGTCATCCACGGCGATTTCGAAAAGGGCTTCATCCGCGCCGAGACGATCTCCTACGACGACTTCATCACCTACAATGGAGAACAAGGCGCCAAGGAAGCCGGCAAGATGCGGCTGGAAGGCAAGGACTACATCGTCCGCGAAGGCGACGTGATGCACTTCCGCTTCAATGCGTGACGGCGCGGCCTCACCGCAGCGGGAGATAAAAGCCCTCTCGGTTCCAGAACTCGTCGCCATGGTCGCGGCGCTCTCGGCGCTCAATGCGCTGGCGATCGATGTCATGCTGCCAGCGCTGCCGGATATTCAGCGCGACTTTGCGCTCGCTAACGCCAATGACCGCCAGCTTGTTGTGGTCGCGTACGTGGCGCTGTTTGGCGTCAGCCAGCTCGTCTACGGCCCTTTGGCGGACGCCTTCGGCCGCCGCAGCGTGCTGATCTATGCGCTCGGCATCTACATCGCCGGTTCGGTGCTCTGCGTCGTGGCGCCGAGCTTTGAGCTCTTCCTCGCGGCGCGCGCGCTGCAAGGCGTCGGCGCCGCTGCGACGCGTGTCATCGCCACCGCCGTGGTGCGCGACCTCACTGAGGGGCGGCGCATGGCCCAGGTTATGTCGATGGCGATGACGATCTTCATGATCGTGCCGATCGTCGCGCCCGGCATCGGCCAGCTCATTCTCTTCGTCGCGCCATGGCGCTGGATCTTCGGGACGCTCTTGATCTACGCGCTGGTGATCCTCGTCTGGACCATGCTGCGCCTGCCGGAAACGCTGCGGCCTGAGTATCGGACGCCGTTGCGGCCGCGCGCGATCACTGGCGCTTATCTCGCGGTGCTGCGCAACAAACAGACCATCGGCTACATGCTGGCGACGACGTTCATGACGGCGTGCTTGTTCGCCTACATCACCTGTTCCGAACAGATCTATGTTGATGTCTACGATCTTGGCCCCGCGTTTCCGCTCGCGTTCGCAGCGATCGCGTTGGCGATTTCGTTCGGCACATATCTCAATTCGCGCCTGGTTATTCGTCACGGCATGCGGCGCATCTCGCATGCGATGTCGCTCGGGTTTACCGCGATCGTCGCCGCGCATGCGTTGCTGGCGCTCGTGTTTGGCGTTTCATTCTGGGTGTTTTTGGCGCTGCTGGCGATCGCGTTCAGCGTCTTCGGACTCATCTCCAGCAACTTCAATGCGCTGGCGATGGAGCCAGTCGGGCACATCGCCGGCTCAGCCTCGGCGCTCTACGGCGCGGTGACGGCCACCGGCGGGGCGGTCCTCGGCGGACTTATCGCCCGCGCCTTCGACGGCACGGTAGCGCCATTCCTGATCGGTCTGGCGCTCGCCGGCGCAGCGACGATCGCCGCGCTGCTTTGGACAGAAGGCAGGCTGACGCTTAGGGCTGGGGTGGAATGACGACGCGCCGCGGCGGCTGCGGCGGCGCGAATACCGTGACCGGATCGGGCGTGTGACCACGCATGCGGTTGCCGGTGCGTTGCTCCCACGGCAAACGGAAATAGACCCGGCCGGTCGCATAATCGATCGCCATCCCAGACGCCTTGGACAGCACGTCCATGCCGATCAGGATCGTCGGTTCGTCCCGCAGCCCCCACAGATCGAAAATGTGGAAGTCGCCGAGATAAGCGTTCACCGCCGAAATCTCGACATCACCCATGTCCAGTTCGGGAATGAACATGCTGGTGCTGAGGATCAGCGGCTGGCCGCTCGAAAAGGCGCGCAAAATGCTGACACGCCCAGCATCCTGGCGCACCGTGATGCCAGATACGGCTTCGCGGAACGCCGTATTGGCAAGCGAAGAGGCAGAACCGGTATCCAGCAGCACATTGACCCGCGTTCCGCGTATGTAGCCGTCAATGAGCACGAGGTGACCAAAGCGAAGCTCGCCTGGCACATCGGTCCAGCCATGCAGCCGGCGCGCGCGGCGTGAGTCTGCGATCTCCACGCAATTGTCTTCGAAATCGAGCACAAGGCGCTTGCCGGTCAAGCCATCGACGCCGAGCAGGCCGTCTTCGCCGGCGAGCACCGGCCCATCAATCAGCGGCGCCTGCAGATCATTGAAGGTGACGCCCGCATATTGCACCGACGTGAGATTGACCAACGGCGTGAGCGCAGATTCATTGATCGTATGCACCTGCCCAGTGCTCGTCGGCACAAGCCCAAGCTCTTCAGCAAGATGGCGCGCAACTGCGGAACGGTTTGCGCCGGTATCAATGATGAAGCGATAGGGTCCGCGGCCATTTATCATGACCGGCGCCACGACGCGGCCGACACGATCAGTCACCACGTCAGTAATCGTTGAATCACCTTCGCCGGCCGCGATAGGGATGGTCTCGGGCACAAGATTGAGTTCCGTGGCGCGGGCCCAGGACGCCGCAACAGG
>JAEYPY010000281.1 GCA_023410295.1 Pseudomonadota bacterium
CCCCCAGACGGGCGGCGGCCGCGATGAAGCACGTGGCAATCCTGATGGCCCCGCCGACGGCAGCGACGAACTCATCGTCACCGGCACCCGCATTCGCGGCGCCGCACCCGCCGGCGCCAATGTCATCACAATCGATCGAAACCAAATCGAGCAGAGCGGTCGCAGCACCGTGCAGGGGCTTATCCAGACGCTGCCGCAGAACTTCTCCGGCAGTCAGAACGAAGCCACACAAGAAGGCACGCTGAACGCGCGCTCGAATTTCACATTTGCGTCGACCGTCGATCTCCGCGGGCTCGGCGCTGATGCGACGCTTACGCTCGTCAATGGGCGCCGCCTCGCCCCTGCGGGCGTCGGCAACTTCATCGACATCTCCGCCATCCCGCTCTCGGCCGTCGAGCGTATCGAAGTGCTCGCGGACGGCGCTTCGGCCACCTATGGCTCGGATGCGGTCGGCGGCGTCGTCAACATCATCCTCGACCGCAATTTCAGCGGCGCGGAGTCCTCCCTGCGCGCCAGCGGCGCCACACAAGGCGGCGCGGAAGATTACGGCTTCTCACACCTTGCAGGCTTTGCGTGGGGGAGCGGCAATGTGACAGGCGGCTATGAGTATCGACGGCGCGGCGAAGTCGACATGCTCGAAAGGCCATTTACCGCGAGTTCCGACTTTCGAGCTTTTGGCGGCTCCAACTTCAACCGCCTTCAGTCGAACCCAGGCAACATCACGCGCATCGGGACGACCAATGTCAGTCTTGCGATTCCCGCGGGACAGGACGGCACGTCGCTGTCTGAAGCTGATCTCATCGTCGGCGCGCCCAATCTCGGCGAACTCAATCCCGACGCCTGGCTCATGCCGCGCCAGGAGAGCCATTCGCTCTTCTTCAGCGGCAGTCAGGAGCTTGGCGCGCGGTTTGAGATTTTCGCCGACGTTCTGGCCACAGTGCGAGAGGTCTACTCCGAGCGCGAGAACCTTACTGCTAACCTCGTCGTGCCGGAGTCGAACGCCTGGCGCCAGCTCAACAACCTCTTTCCGGGACAAGGACCGCTTACGATCGCCTATCATTTCGGGGATGATCTAGGCCCGCAAACGACCGAGACCGAAACACGCGCGCTGTCCCTCGTGGCTGGCGGCGCATGGAACATGCAGAATGACTGGCGCGTCGAGCTCTCAGCCGCACTTGCGCAGAGTGACGAAGACATTGTGCTTCGCAACTTCTACAATTCCGCGACTGCCGCGCTCGCCAGCAGTGATCTCGCCACCGCCTTCAATCCGTTCGCGGACGGCTCAAACACCAATCCCGCGGTCTTGGCGACACTCACGTCGGACCAATTTGTCACGACCACAGGCGAGACGCGCACCTATGCGCTGAAAGCCGATGGTCCCCTGTTCGAATTATGGGGCGGGACCGCGCGCGCAGCGTTCGGCATTGAACAGAGACAAGAAGAATACGCCTATTCGCGCATTCGCGTCGTACAGTCGGGTGTCACCGTCCTGCCGACGCAAAGCCCCGGGTCACGAGAGGTAGAAGCACTCTTCGCCGAACTCAGCCTTCCACTTGTGGGCGCCGAGAACGCGATTCCCTTTGTCATGGGGCTTGATCTATCGCTGTCGGCACGGCGCGAAGAAGCGAGCGACTACGGGGCGGAAACAACACCAAAGATCGGACTGACCTGGGACGTGCTCGACGGCCTCGCTGTCCGCGGGTCCTGGGGCCGCTCATTCAAAGGACCGAACTTTCAGCAATTGCTGGGCGGCGCTGGGGTCTCCTATCTGACGGCGAGTGCGGCGCAGGATCCGCTTGCCGACAACGGCTCGACCGGCGTGCTCGCCGTCGCCGGTGCAAACGCCGATCTGGGTCCTGAGCGGGCCGAGTCTTGGACGGCGGGTCTTGAGTTCGCGCCTTCATGGCTCAGCGGCTTTAGGGCGTCGGCCACGTACTTCGACATCGATTTCGCCGATCGCGTCAGCACGCCGACCTCCGCGCTGACCATCCTGCGCAATCCCGCGGGCTACGAGTCCATGATCATCCGCGATCCAACCCCCGAACAAATTGCGTTCTACACCGCGATCTCGCCGCCAACCGGCACGCTTCCGGCCGAAGGCGTCGAAGTCATCATCGACCAGCGCTTCGTCAATCTTTCAAGCCAGCGCATTCGAGGCGTCGACGCCTCTGTCGACTACGCCCTGCAAACCGATCTTGGCGCGTTCACCTTCAGTGCGGCTGGAAGCCTGTTACTTCAGCACGATTCGATGCTGACGCCCGGCGCGACGCCGATCGACCAGCTCGACATCTTGAACGGGCCTATCGACTGGCGCGCCCGGGCGAGCATCTTTTGGCGCGGCGGCGATTGGACCAGCGGGCTCAGTGTGAACTTCGCCGACAATTATACAGACAATGTCAGCACGCCGAACAGGAAGATCGATTCCTATCGGACCTGGGACCTCCATCTCGCCCGCGACTGGCGCGACGAAGACTCGAACCGGGGCGCGGTGCTCTCGCTCAGCATTCAGAACATCTTCGACGAAGACCCACCCTTCGTGAACAATGTGACGGGCTACGGTTACGATCCGTCAAATCATTCGCCGCTCGGGCGGGTCGTCTCGCTGCAATTGCGTCAGCGCTGGTGAGATCGATGCTGCGCGCGATCGCTCCTATCGTCCTTCTCTGCCTGACCGTCTCCTGCCCCGCGGCCGCCCAAGGCCACGCACCGCGAATGGAAGATCTGTTCGCGCTGCGGGAGCTTGGGGCCTCGCGCCCCTATCTCGCCCTGTCGCCCGACGGCGAGCGCATCGCGTTCATCGAGCGGAGCATGGATGTGGCGGCGGATCGGTATCAGCATGCGCTGATCATCGTTGAACTGGAGACCAGCGCTTTCCGGCGGATCGCGGAAGCCGGCGACATCATATTGGCGTCCACGGGCGGACTTCGCTCAGGCGCGCCGCTTGACCGGCGTCCGGTCTGGTCGCCGGACGGCGCCTATCTCTACTATATCGCCGAGGTTGAAGGACGCGCCGAACTCTGGCGCGCGCGCTCTGATGGCGGCGGCGCCGCTGTTCTGGCGCAGACCGCCGGCGACGTACGCCGCTTCGTCGCGATGCCTGAGGCAATCGTGTTCGAAACGGCGACACCGCGCGAAGACCTCGTAGCCGAACTGGAGCGGGCGCGAAGGTTAGGATTTCGCGCCGATGACGCCTTCAAGCCGTTGGCTTCGATGCTGCCGCCGCCGCGCGAAGATGCCGCCGCCGCGGTCTGGCGGTTCTCGCTTCTTGATGGGACGATGACGCGCGCGAGCGACGGCGAACGCGTACTCCTGGCGGGACCGGCGCGGTCCAGACTCATTCGGCCAATTGATCCAACATCCCCGGCCGTGCGCCCGCCGCTAGGCGTCTTCGCATCCGCCAGCGATAGTGCAGCGCGTTGCACAGACAGCGCGTGCAGCGGACGGCTCGAAGACGCGTGGACGCTCGACGGCGCCATCGTCTTTTTGCGTCGCGAAGGCCATGGCCTATCCGACACTGCAATCTATCGATGGCTACCTGCGAACGGAGCAGTACGCCGCCTCCGCATGGCGTCAGATCGTCTTGCCGGATGCGTCGCGGCGAATGCGGCGATCTATTGTGTCCAGGATTCTGCGGCGCAGCCAGGACGGCTCGTACACATTGATGCCGCAACTGGCGCTTCGCACGTTATCTACGATCCCAATCCGCAATGGCGGCACGCGCGCCTGCCGCGCATCGAGCGGCTCGAATACGCCGACGCAGAGGGAAACGAGTCGTTTGCGCAGCTTGTCTATCCGGCGGGCTATCGGCGCGGACGGCGTTATCCGCTTGTCATCGTGCAGTACCGGGCGCTTGGCTTCTTGAACGCTGGCACCGGCCGTGAAGCGCCGATTTTCCCGCTCGCGGCCCAAGGCTATTTCGTCCTCTGCGTCGACCGCCCAGAGTTTCGCACCCGGGAAAGTCGTTTGCCAGCTCGCCAGCTCGAGCGGGAAATCGAACTTGATGGCTCGGAATCGCGAGCCAAACGCGAGGCCAACCTTGCCTTCATCGCTGAGCTCGACGCGCGCGGGCTTGTCGACAGAGATCGTGTCGCCATCACCGGCATGAGCGATGGGGCGCAGACGCTGTTCGACATGCTCACGAACGCACCGGTCTTTGCGGCAGCGGTCGCGGGCTCGCCGCCCAACGATCCCATCCTGTGGCCGCTGCAGTCACCCGAGTTTCGAGCTTCACGAAGCGCAGAGGCTGGCCTCGCCGCCCCCTGGGACGACACTTCAGAGTGGCATCGCTGGTGGACGGCCAACACACCCGCCACGCACGCGCGGGCGTTGCGTACGCCACTATTGCTGAACCTGCCGGAAGCCGAGGCGCTTCGCGGCTTTCCCCTGCTGACCAGGTTGGAGAGCACCGCAACCCCGGTCGAGGCCTGGATCTATCCTGGCGCCTATCATCTCAAATGGCGGCCAGCGCAGATCGAAGCCTCTCAGCGTCGTTCCATGGATTGGATCAATTTCTGGCTTCGCGGCATCTCCCCCGAGTCCGAAGATGATCCACAGCGCGCTGAACGTTGGAGAGCGCTGCGTGATCGTCAACAGGCCGCCTCGCCTTGAAGATTGGGACCCGCTGACCTTAGTGCGCTCTCTTGCGTTGCCTTGAACTGCCGCAGCCAGAGTTCGACTAGGAAGCAGGAAAGGAGCGCGGCGCTCGTTGCAGCGCTCGTGATCTCGCCCATGGCGAACACACCCGCCAGAGCCTTGGCGTCCAACAGGCCTCGCTCCTCCGCTTCGCCGCCAGTGAGCATCTCCCGCATCAACGGCAAATGCCGATGCGCCACGGCCGCGTGATAGCGCGTCGTCGCGCCCTTGCTCTCTCGCGCCAGCACCTCTTGTGGAAGCACGTCCGCAAAGGCGGCGCGCAACAGCGCGCGATCGCGTCCCCCTTGCGTCATCACGTATGGCGGCACACTGAGGCAGAACTCCACAACCGGCTGCGAGGAGACGATCTGCGCTTTGGCGAAGCGCAGCGAAAGAGCGTCACGCTGGCGGTAGTTCTGCAGATCAGCAATGAGACAGATGCGGAGCGCTCGCGCAGGTGGCGCCCTGCGTATCTCCGCGTTCCATGGATGGCGCGCGTCCAAGTTTCGGGCCGCGTCGGCGCCGAGCCCGGCGTCCAAGGTCAAAACGCGCGCTGCCGCTCCGCCCACAAAGGAAGGCCGGCGCAGTACGCCGTGCTTGATGACTGTTGCAAAGACTGACCATACAGGACGGCGTCCCAGGCGCGCCGTATCGAGCGCGACCCGAAGCGCCGAACGCCAATCCAAACCATCGACGAAGGCGTCCGCTGCAATGATAGGCAGGTGCGAACGGTGAAACACCTGGTCGCCGCCTTGCCCTGAGGTAACAAGAGCGTTGGAGCCGATAGCCCTGATCGCTTCGCACATGGTCGGATCAGCTAGGCTGAAGCTCTGGCGCATCGGCCGCGCGCCCAGTTCCAGATCGAGAAGTCTGGTCCAGTCGACGCGCGCCGGCGACATCTCGATTTCGACCAGGGGCACGCCAAAGGTCTTGGCGCTGATCCGCGCGAGCGCGCGTTCGTCCCCTTCAGGCGCCTCGGCGGAGAACTCATTGACCGCAACAATGTCGGCGCCGTTCGCCTGCCTGAGAGCCGACAACACGACTGATGAATCGAGCCCACCGGACAATCTATGAA
>JAEYPY010000283.1 GCA_023410295.1 Pseudomonadota bacterium
CAACAGCCCGATCACGCCCATCGGGATGTCGCGATCGTCGTGCGCGTCGGTCTTGGCGCCTTTTCCAGCGGCCATGGTGTCAGCAACGCCCTTCGCGAGCGGGCCGATCAGACGCAGCAAGCTCCAGATGGCGGCGACGCCGATGGCGCCGGCGCCGACGAAGCGCACTTGGCTGCGGAAGACGGTCTCGGCCACCTCTTGAATCTCGCCCGGCGCGCCGGCGGTGAGCACTGGCATGAGGCCCGCCCACGAGATGAGCAGCCCGATCAGCATGGCGATCCCGACCGAGATGCCGACGAGGTGGCCTGCCCCTGCGAGCGCCAGCGAAAGACCAAACGTGATGCCGCTGACGCCTTGGCCAACACGGAAGAAGGTGGAGATCGCGGTCGTCGCAAAGCCCATGAAGCCGACGATCTGCGCAGTAGCTGCAACGACCGCGCCCCACAGCACGATCATCGGCCCGCGATTGCGCTCGAGCACATTCTGCGGCGCCTCATCGCCGGTGGCGCCGACCTTCAGCACCTCGGCAGCAGCAACGCCTTCAGGAAATGGCAGAGGCGAGTTCTTCACCAGCGCGCGGCGCAGCGGAATCGAGAACAACACGCCCAGCGTGCCGCCAAGCGCGCAGATGAAGAACGTGGTCCAAAACGGAAAGCCCTGCCACCAGCCGATCATGACGAGGCCCGGCAAGACGAAGATGATGGCCGACAGCGTGCCGCCGGCGGAAGCGACGGTCTGCACGATATTGTTCTCGCGCACCGAGCCCGTGTTGAAGAGGCGGAAGATACCCATCGAAATGACGGCCGCCGGGATCGAAGAGGCGATGGTGATGCCGACCCTCAGGCCCAGATAGACGTTGGCGGCGGTAAAGATGATCGCGATCACCGCGCCCAGGATCAGGCCGCGGATCGTCAGCTCCGATGGCTTCACGGATTTCCCCCTCGACCCCGGTGCTTGCCGCCGGGTTCATCATTCTAGGCGGAGCCCGGAACGCCCGCCAGCCGTCCCCGGGCTAGGAAATCGCCCCGAACGGGCCTACCTGAGGGGCTCTCATTTCCGGCCAAGGAGCCCTCCGCCCGATGACGCACGACACCTACCGCCTCGACGAGGAAGAAGAGCAGAAGAACCCGGCCGACGGCCGCAACGCCCCTGACGTCATCGAAAAGGCGCTGTTCGAAGCCCGCGTCGTCATGCTGACGGGCGAAGTCAACGACATCCAGGCGCGCCGCGTCACCGAGCGCCTGTTCGCCCTGGCCTCGCAGAATTCCAAGCCGATTACATTCGTGATCTCCTCGCCGGGCGGACACGTGGAATCCGGCGACATGATCCATGACGCGGTGAAATTCATCGACGCGCCTGTGCAAATGCTGGGCACGGGCTGGGTCGCCTCCGCCGGCGCGCTGATCTACTGCGCCGCGCCGCGCGAACGTCGCTTCTGCCTGCCGAACACGCGCTTCCTGCTGCACGAACCGCGCGGCGGCGTCGGCGGCATGGCCAGCGATGTTGAAATTCAAGCGCGTGAAATCTTGCGCATGCGCGAACGGCTCAATCGCATCTTCGCCGAAGCAACCGGCCAGCCGGTGGAGAAGATCAAAAAAGATATCGACCGCGATTATTGGATGCTTGCTGAAGAAGCCAAAGCATACGGTCTCGTTGGCCGCATCGTGCGGAGCCAAAGCGAGTTACGTTAAAGAAACGACAGATTAGAACACGAGCGCCGGTTCCAATGGAACCGGCGCTTTTCTTTCCGGAACTTAATGTTTCCACAGGATCATCTGGCTCTGGCAAAAGAACTAGTGCTTTTTCTCTGTCAGCTTGGCGCCTGAGAGCCGCATTTTTGCCGCGGCTGCTGATAAAAACGCATGGGTGTTCGCGGCGCGCTGCGGGGCGGACACGCTCCTTTTTGTTCACCAACGACGCGGCCGCCGAGGCGCCGCGCACAGAGAGAGACCAATGGCCGCTCGCTGGATCGGACTGACCCGTCCGAACAACAAGAACTCACGCGCCGCCGCGAAGCGTAACAGCTTCGTCCACGCGCTCTACCAGCCGATCCGCACCTTAGGCGTTGTGGGCGTACTGGCCATGGCAGCCGCCATGAACTTCACCCTTCACCCGGATGCTCTGGCCGCTGTTGTCAGTGGCGAACCCATCATCACCGGTTTCGTTCCGAACGAACCTTCATCTTCTGCAGCGCCAGAGACTGTGGTCGTCAATGAGGACGAAGTGCGCTTACTGGCCGCTACGGTGTGGGGTGAAGCGCGCTCTGAAGGCGAAGTCGGCATGCGGGCCGTGGCGCACGTGATGGTCAACCGCATCGGCCCGCGTTTCGGCGAAGATCTCGCCACGGTGATCCTCGCGCCGAAGCAATTCTCCGTATGGAATCGCGGCGATCCGAACCGGCGCCTGGTGCTGAACCTGGTGCGCGACGAAAGCTACGCCACCGACGCCGAGCAATGGGCAATGGCGCAACGCATCGCGCGCGAAGTGCTCTCGGGCCTATCCATCGATCCGACGGAAGGCGCACTCTTCTATCACACGCGCGCGGTGCGCCCGCGCTGGGCCAGCGATGGCGTCGGCCGCCGCACCATCGGTGCGCATTACTTCTACGCTGATGTGCCGGACGCGGGCACGCGCCGCACGCCGCGCGTTACCAACGTGGCGCACATCTTCGGCCGCCCGATGCTGATCGGCCCTTCGACCGGCGCGCGCGGCGTAGAATCCGCCTCCAACGATGTCGCGACGCCCACGATCAACGGCGTACCGATCACCGCGCTGCGCCCCACCCGCCCGCCCCAA
>JAEYPY010000021.1 GCA_023410295.1 Pseudomonadota bacterium
GTTCGGCGACGCGCGAAGCGCTGGTCAGTCCAACCCAGCCCGCCGCGAGAAGCACGATTAGCGCTGTCGAAACATAGGCCAGCCCGAACAGCCCGCGGAGAGAACTCTGCTGCTGGCGTGCGGCGCGATAATCGGTGACCGAATCTTCGAACGCGCGCAGCTGCGTGACGAGTCCACGCTCGATGAACGTCGAAACATAGACGTAGGCGTTGTCATAAGCGGAGAGCCGGTAGAGCGCGACGAGGCGGTCGTTCTCCTGATCGAAGTCGACCGAGACGAAACCCTGGTTCGCGGTCCCATAGGCTTCCGCCGAAGGCGCCTGGTACGGGATGGCGCTGTCGACCAGCGGCCCGCCTGCAAGCACGCGGCCGGTGCCGTCGATGACGCGCGCGGAGGCGAGTCCGCGGCGCTCGGCTTGCAGCTGCAAGAACGCTTCGTAGCGAGCACGATCCTCGGTGAGCCCGCGCTGGGCGGCGTTCAAATCTTCGGCCATCGCCTGGACTTCTTCGCCGAGGCCGCCGGAGGCGAGATCGACATAGGCGCGGCCGACATCGGCGGCATTCTCGATCGTGCTCTCGACGCGCTGACTGAACCAACGGTCGAGGCCTTGACTGAAGGTGATGCCGAGAAACGCGGCGACGATAAGAGCGGGCGCAAGCGCGGCGAGACTGAACAAAGTCACGAAGCGCACGTGCAGCCGCGCACCCGTCGCCGCCGCGCGCCACGCGCGAGCGACGCGCACGAGCCGATGAGCCAAAATGCCGGCGAGGCCGGCGCAGATGACAAGGCTGACGATCAGCATCAGCCGCACGGAATTGTTGGAGCCGTCCGCGAGCCCCTCCCCCAGGAGCAGGGTGAGGGTGGCCGCCGCCGTCAGCGCAGCCGCCAGCACGAGGCCGCCGATGAACATCAGCGCGCTACGGCTCTGCGGTTGATCACTGAGAACGGCAACTTCTGCCGGTTCGCCAGCGATTAGCGGAAGCACCATGGCTGGGGGATCCCATGTTGCACGAAGGTCACATGGTGTTGAACCAATATCACGGGGAGGTCAATCGCCTCGGCCAGTGGAGATGCCCAGGGTCTGGATCTTCTTGCGTAGGGTATTGCGGTTGATGCCGAGGACCGCCGCGGCCTTGATCTGGTTGCCCCGCGTGGCGCTCAGCGCCTGTAGGATCAGCGGCCGTTCGACCTCGGCCAGGAAGCGGTCATAGAGACCTGGCGCGGGAAGGCCAGGGCTAGCTGCAGCGAACTCGTCGGCGAGTCGACGGCCAAGCGCCGTATCGAACGCATCCTCCGTCCCGCCTTCGGCAGCGCTGGCGCGCGCAGCCTGGCCCAGCTCCTCGCCGATCTCGCGCGCGGTGATGACTGACGCGGGTCTGAGCGCCGCGGCGCGGCGGAGGAGGTTTTCGAGTTCCCGCACATTGCCGGGGAAGCTGTGGGCCTTGAGGCGCTCGATCGCTGCGGCGTCGATTGACTTTGCCGGCAGCCCCTCGCGCTTGGCGCGCAGCAGGAACGCGTGGGCGAGATCGTCGATATCTTCGAGACGCTCGCGCAGCGGCGGCAAGCGGATGGTGACGACGTTGAGCCGGTAAAACAAATCCTGGCGAAACGCGCCCTGGCGTACGAGTGCGGAGAGATTGCGCTGCGCGGCTGCGATGATGCGGACGTTGGGACGTTCGCTCGGGTCGTCGGTGTGCAGAAGCCCAGCGAGCCGAGTTTGCGACTCCGGCGGCAGCTCATCGAGGTCTTCCAGAAAGAGCGTGCCGCCTTTGGCCTGCGCCAGCTTACCGTTTGTGGCGAACAATTCCTGATCGATATGCGCCGCGCCTGCGCCGGCGAGGCTCACCGTAACGAAGGGATGCGCGGCGCGGCGGCTGTGATCGTGGATAGCGCGGGCGACGCGTTCCTTGCCAGTGCCGCTCTCGCCTTCGATCAGCACGGTGAGATCCGTACCTGCGACGCGCGCCATGACGCGATAGACGTCCTGCATAGCCGGCGAACGACCGATCAGCGGGAGCTTTTCTTCCTTTTGCGCTTTGGTCGATTGCGCGCGCGTTTTCGCATCTGGCGCGCTTGAGAGCGCGCGCTTCACCGCCGCCATCAGCACATCGAGGTCGAAGGGTTTCGGCACATAATCATAAGCACCCGCGCCCGCGGCGGAGAGCGCGGTCGCCACCGTCGATTGAGCGCTCATGACGATGACCGGCAAGTTGGGCCGGACCTGTCGCATCCCGGGCAGCGCGTCAAACACGCACTCGTCGCCCATATACACATCGCTCAGCACCAGATCGCCTTCGCCGTCACGCACCCACTTGGCGAGCGTGCCGACATTGCCGGTGGCGCGGACGTTGTAGCCCTCTTTGCCGAGCGCCTGACTCAGCACGAAGCGCAGCGAGGTATCATCATCGGCCAAGAGGATGCGTGCGCTCATGGGGAGTCTTCCGGATCGATCGGGAGGAGGATTTTGAAAGCCGTGCGGCCGGGCGCGCTGTCGACTTCGATGCGCCCGTCGTGACGGGCGATGATGTCGGCGGCGACGGTAAGGCCAAGGCCCATGCCGCTTGGCTTAGTGGTGGCGAATGCTTCGAACAGGCGATCGGCGACATCGGGATGAAGCCCGGGGCCATTATCGACGAACTGGACTTCGAGTTGCGCCCGCGCCGCGCCGCTGGCGGCGGAGCGAAAACGCACGCCGGGCCGATAAGACGTGGTGATGGCGAGTTCGGCGTCAGCCTGGCCTTCCATCGCTTCGGCGGCGTTCTTGGCGATGTTCAGGAACGCTTGGATCAGTTGATCCATATCGCCGCGCACGGGCGGCAGGCTCGGATCGTAACGATCGCGGATCATCACATCTGGTGCGCTGGAAGAGACCAGCTTGCGCACCCGGTCCAGGGCTTCGTGGATGTTGAAGCGTTCGAAGCGTGGCGGCTCGAAGGCGCCGAACGGATCGATGCGGTCAGTCAGCCGGTGAATGCGATCGACCTCGTCGCAGATGAGGTTTGCGAGCGCGGACGATTCCGCATCGTCGCCACGGGCGATGAGCTGCGCAGCGGCGCGGATGCCGGCGAGCGGATTTCGCACCTCGTGGGCAAGCGTACGCGCGGCTGAGTGTCCGGCGACGGGCGGCGTCGCGCGCGCGCGCGGCGGGCGCGCGAGGACAAGAGCGATGTAGCCGTCCTCCCCCACCGGCCCCGCCGCAACGCTGGCGCGACCGAGCGCAAAACCGGGGCCGACCAGCGCGATGTCAGCTTCGGCGACACCGGCGCCGCTGCGCAACGCTCTGCGCGCCAAATCAATGATCGGCGCATCCCTGCCGAACACTTCTTCGAGCCGCCGCCCGAGCAGGCCACGGCCGACGCCAGCCAGCAATTCCGCGGCTTCGGCGTTGACGAAACGAATGCGCTCGCCAGCGTCGATACCGATCACAGGGGCCGGCAGCGCTTCAAGCCAACGCTGTGCATCAGGACTTTGCGCCCTCGCCGGAAAAGGATGGAGGGCTGGGTCGCTCATGCAGCGGCCGCTTCCATTTCGCCGGTTTCGAACAGACGCATCAGCGCCTCGCGCACTCGTTTCGGCTGTTCCAGCATGCAGATGCGCTTGCGCGTCTCGCGCGCGGCTGCGCCGAACTCGGCGTCGATCATCCAGGCGATGTGCTTGCGCGCGATCCGAAGCCCCAAGCCTTCGTCATAGAATGAGAGCGTGTCGTCGTAGAGCGCGAGCAGGCTCTGCAGCAAGCGCGCACGCGGCGGCGGTGAGATTTCGCCGCCGTGATGCAACTCGCGTTCTATCGCGCCCGGCAACCATGGCTTACCCTGCGCCGCGCGCCCGATCATTACGCCGGCAGCGCCTGACAACTCGAGCGCACGGCGTGCATCGTTCGCGGTGGCGATGTCGCCGTTGGCGATGACGGGAATACGCACCGCGTTGACGACAGGCTTGATCGCGGCCCAGTCAGCGAGGCCGCGGAAGAATTGTTTGCGGGTGCGGCCATGGATGACGAGCATCCGCACGCCGGCGGCCTCGGCGCGCTTTGCGAGGTCGGCGGCGTTTAGCGAATGCTCGTCCCACCCAAGGCGCATCTTCAGCGTAACCGGCAGGCGCGTGGCGCCAACCACGGCGTCCACGAGGCGCAGCGCCTGATCGGGTTCACGCATCAGCGCCGAGCCGCAAAGGCCGCTCACGACGCTCTTGGCCGGGCAGCCCATGTTGATGTCGATGACGTCCGCGCCCGCTGCTTCCGCAAGCCGCGCGCCCTCGGCCATCCATTCAGGCTCGCGCCCCGCCAACTGGATGACGAGCGGGCTGATGACGCCGGCGCCGGCGGCGCGGCGGACCATGTCGATCCGCGCCCTGGCTAATTGGTCCGAGGCCACCATCTCCGACACGCAATAGCGGCCACCAAACGCCTTCACTTGGCGGCGGAATGGGATGTCGGTCACGCCGGCCATCGGCGCGAGGGAGACAAGCGGAGGATTTTCGTCCAAATCGGCCATGGAGCCCCGTTTCGCCGGAGCTTAGGGCGCCTAAAAAGCAGGCGCCAAGGGTTTTATGCTGCGATGCAACAAAGCGCTGAACTTTTCGCCTGCTCATGAGCGTCGCCGCCATCATCGTCGCCGCCGGGCGGGGGGAGCGCGCCGGGGGCGAGTTACCGAAGCAGTACCGGATTTTGGCCGGACGGCCGGTCCTTACCTCGTCGATCGCGGCACTGGCCGAGGCCGGTGTGAACCAGATCGTGATCGTCATCGCGCCGGAGCATGAGCAGCTGTGTCGGGAGCTCCCCGGCGGCGGGCCACCCGTCAGTGTCGTTCACGGAGGCGCTACGCGGACCGCCTCCGTCCGCGGGGGATTGGCGGCGGTCGTCGGGGCGGATGTTATCCTGGTCCACGACGCGGCGCGGCCCGGTTTGAGGCGCGAAATCGTCAGCGCGCTGGTCGAGGCGATGGGCTCGGACG
>JAEYPY010000118.1 GCA_023410295.1 Pseudomonadota bacterium
GTCCGAGAGCGGCCAATGAAGCCGCGTTTCGAAGTCACGCATTCGCGCGCCAGCGAAACGCCGACGCCACCGCCGGTGGCGACGCCTGTGGTGTCGGGCGGCTGCGGCCACGGTAAAGCTGGCCCGGAGTTTCCGCCGGTGCTTGTCGATGGTGTCGAGATCGAACCCGAACGCATCGCGCAGGAAACGCAGAACCACCCCACCGTCGATCCGGCTGAGGCTTGGCGTGAAGCTGCCCGCGCGCTGGTCGTGCGCGAGCTCTTGCTGAGCGAAGCGCGGCGGCTGGGACTCGAGCCGGACCCGGAGGAGGTAAGCGAAGGCCGGTTCGAGACCGACGAGGAGAGCCTCATACGCAGCGTTCTGGAGCAATCGCTCACGCCCGCCGCGCCTACGGACGAGGAATGTCAGCGCCTGTATGACGGCATGCAGTCGCGCTTCGTGACGCCGACCTTGTTCGAAGCCTCGCACATTTTGATTGAGCCGGGATCGCAGGACGAAGCCGGCTGGACCGCAGCGCAAGCGGAGGCGTGCGCCATCATCGAACTCATCGGCGACGACCCACGCGCGTTCGCCGCCGCCGCGCGCGAGCGCTCCAAGTGCCCGACGGCGCAACAGGATGGCTCACTTGGGCAGATACGGCGCGGCGAATTGGCCCTGCCTGTCCAAGCCGGCCTTGAAGCGCTGCGCGAAGGCGAGACCGGCAAGACGCCTGTGCGCTCCCGCTTCGGTTGGCACATTCTTCATCTCGCTCGCCGCATCGAAGGGCGCACGTTGCCGTATGAAATGGTGGCGCCGAAGATCCGCGATATGCTGGAGGCGCGCGCCTGGGCGGTGGGCGCAGCGCAATTCGTCGCCGATCTCGCCGCCAAGGTGCGCATCGAGGGCGTGGAGCTTACACCGCCCGACGCCGGTTTCTCATCGTGCGCGGACGGTACAGGATGCTGATGCTGGGCGACATCCTCGCTCTGGCGCGCAAGTCAGCTGGCGACCTCGATCGTCTCGCGCTGCCTGAGGCGCTTGTGACCCGCGCCCGTGAAGCCGCCGACGGCGAGGGGCAAAGTCCGCAAAGCTTTGTCCGCGCCGCTGTTGCCGATTTCAGCCGCAACGCCCATCCCGATGAGTGGACTCAATTGATGACCCGGCTCCGCGACTGCGACGATCCCGGCGCCGTCTGTCTCGAAACTATGCTAGAGCGTCGTTTGGCGCACCTGGTCGCCGCTTCGGAGGCAACGCATGAGCACCGAACCACCGACTGAAGGCGGCGACACGCCAAAGCCCGGCGAGGGCATCAACCCGTCGATGCGGCGCGGCGTCGACACTGAGTTCACCGAAGCTCAGCACGGCAGCGAGCCGATGGAAACGGTGTCGGTAAAGCATCGCGGGCCGGAAGTGTGGCCGATCATCTGGGCCGTCGTGACGATCGCGCTCGTGCTGATCACGCTCTGGCTGATCTTCTAAAGCGGTAGCACACTAACGAGATCGCCTTGCGCCGCTTCCGCTTCGTCCGGTTTACGTACGATCAGGCAATCCGAAGCCGCGAACACCCGCATCAGCGACGAGTCCTGATCCGAGAACGCCTCGGCCCACAACAGGCCTTCCGCATCGTGCCATGAGCGAGCGCGTAAATACGTTTCCCGCGCGCCATTGGCTTTCAGCGGCGCGTTGAGGCGTGCGGCGCGTGTCGCGACTGACAAGGGGGGATCGCGGCCGAGCATCTTGTCGAGCAATGGCCGCAAGAAAAGGCGCGCGCATACCAGCGCCGAAGCCGGGTTTCCGGGCAGTCCAAGTATGGGGACGCCGCGGCAGGTACCGAACCATGTCGGCTTGCCGGGCCGGACCGCGACTTTCTCCACGCTGAGCTCGACCCCTAGTTCACCCAGCGCCGCACGCGCGTGATCGTGGTCGCCGACGGATGCGCCGCCGATCAGAAGGACAAGGTCGCTGTTCGCCAACGCCGGCTCGACCGCTGCGCGCACCGCGGCGCGATCGTCCGGCAAAAGCGGCGTCAGGCGCGGTGTAGCGCCGGCTGCAGATATCATGGCTGCGATGCCGTAGCGGGTGGAATCGAAAACTTGGTCCGCGGTTGCGGCCGCGCCCGGCAGCACGATCTCATCGCCACCGGAGAAAACGGTCACACGCGGCTGTGCGTTCACGTCAAGTTGGGCGAAGCCTGCTGCGGCAGCCAGCATGAGCGCTCCGGGATGAAGCACCTGGCCCGTAGCCAGGAGCGTATCGCCGGCGCTAAAGTCGCTCCCAAGCGCACGGATGTGACGGCCCGCGCGCACCTCCGGCGCCTCGATGCAGTCGCCGTCGCGCCGCGCGTCTTCCTGGATCACGATCGTGTCTGCGCCGCTAGGCACGGCTGCGCCTGTCGAAATGCGCACCGCTTCGTTTTCGCGCAGTGCGGCGCCATAGCTTCGGCCGGCCGCGGATTCGCCTACGACGCGCAACCGCCCCGGCGTGTCCGCGGCGCGCACAGCGTAGCCATCCATCGCTGAAGCACGAAACGGCGGCTGTGCGCGTCCGGCGATAATACCGCGCGACAGCACACGGCCCGCGCAGTCCTCCACGGCAACGCGTTCGCTCCGTCCGGCGCTCACCGCACTCAGCATGCGTGAGCGCGCCTCATCGACGCTCAGCATGGCGCGTCGCGCACGAAATCGCCGCTGGCGCCGCCCGACTTCTGCAGCAGCGCGATGCCTTCGATGACCATCTCGCGGTCCGCTGCTTTGAGCATGTCGTAGATGGTGAGGCAGGCGACGCTCACGGCCGTCAGGGCCTCCATCTCGACGCCAGTCTGACCCATCGTCTTCGTCTGCGCCGTGACCACCAACGCATTCTGCGCTTCATCGGCTTCGACAGTTACGCTGATCTTGCTGAGTGGAATCGGATGGCAGAGCGGGATGAGTTCAGCGGTGCGTTTGGCCGCCATGACGCCGGCGATCTCCGCCACAGCGCGCACGTCGCCCTTCTTGGCGTCGCCAGCCAGTGCGCGCGCGAGTGTTTCCGGCTTCATGCGCACGCGCCCGCAGGCGCGCGCCTCGCGCGTCGTCGCGGGCTTGTCGCTGACATCGACCATTCGTGCGCGGCCAGCCTCGTCCAAGTGCGTGAGACGGTCACTCATTTCTCGTGCTCCCGAAGACGTGGCATGAGTTCGACCATGTTGCAGGGGCCATGACGGCTATCCAATTGCCAGCGGATGATCTTCGTCCACCCGTCACGGCAGGCGCCGTTGGAGCCTGGGAGAGCAAACAAAAACGTGCCTTTGGCGATGCCTGCGCAGGCGCGTGATTGTAAGGTCGAGAGGCCGACGCTTTGATACGAGATCGCGTGCCAGACCGCTGGGAAACCGTCGATCTCTTTTTCGAACAACGGCCGCATTGCTTCGGGGGTCACATCGCGGCCCGTCAGACCAGTGCCGCCGGTGGTGAGGATGACATCGATCGCCGGATCCTCGATCCACGTGCGCAACGCGGCCTGGATCTCGCTGATGTCGTCTTTCACGCGTCGGCGCGCCGCGAGTGCGTGACCGTCCGCTGTCAGCATGTCCGCGAGCAGGCGGCCCGAGGTGTCGCTTTCTTCGTCGCGAGTATCGGAGATGGTCAGAACGGCGATGCGAACGGGATGAAAGCTACGCTCCGGATCGATGCGCCCGCCGGGAGGGGTGTCGGTCATTCGTTGCTCCACCGGCCGCGGCGGCTCCGGTCGTCGTTGGTCGGCTCGACCCAGCGTGCGCCGGCCCCAGTCACTTCGTGCTTCCAGAACGGCGCGTCGGTCTTCAGATAATCCATCATCTCTTCAACGGCGCCGAACGCATGCGCGCGGTGCGCGGCAAGCGCGGCAACCAGCACGATCGGCTCGCGCGGCGCGATGGCCCCGCTCCGGTGGATGACCATGAGATCAATCAATGTGCGGCGCGCGGTTACGCTCTCGACCAGGCGCTCGATCTCGCTCTCGGTAAAGCCGGGATAGTGCTCCAGTTCCAGCCGTTCGATCGGTGCGTCTTCATGATCTTCCCGGCAATAACCGACGAAGCTTGCCAGCGCCCCCGCGCCGCGTCGCGCGCTCGCGAAAGCAGAAAGTTCAGCGTCGGCATCGAACGGCTCGGAGAGCACCCGCACAGAGGGCATCATTTCACCAGGGCAATTGCGGCGACGCCTAGCACGACGCCCAGCACGCGCAACACGCCCTTCTTATCCAGGCGTGTGAGGCTGAGGCTTGTGCCGATCACCGCGCCGATTGCGGCGGCAGCCAAAAACCACGGCAGGAAAGCGGGAAGCTCCATCAGCGATGTCCACCGGCCGGCGAGGCCTGCGAGCGAATTCACGACGATGAAACAGGCGGCTATGCCGGTTGCGCGCTGCGGATCGCTCCAGCCAGCGAACACCAGCAGGGGCGAAAGATAAACACCGCCGCCAATGCCTGTCAGTCCGGCCAGCGCGCCGAGCGCTGCGCCCGTTGCGAGCGCGATGATTCTCCGCGGCGGTTGTGATGGCTTCACGGCGTCGATCTGTGGCCACACGAGATAACGCAACGCCGCGGCGGCGAGCGCGAAGGCGAGCAGGGGCCGATAAACGCTCTCCGGCACATCGATGCGCCCGGCGAGAAACGCCGCCGGTATAGCGGCGACTGCGAACGGCCAAAACACTGCCCAGTCAAAGCGGCCTGCGCGCACGTAGCGAAAGGCCGCAAACCCTGCGACGGCGATGTTCAAGACGAGGGCCGCCGGCCGCACTTCTTCAGGCGCGAGCCCGGCGAGCGCCATCAGCGCGATATAAGCCGATGCGCCGCCGTGCCCGACCGACGAATAGAGCGTCGCCGCAACGCCAATCGCCAACGCGAGAAGAAACAGAGCCTCGTTCATCACCCCCCACTGAGCGGAGACATGAAGGCCACTTCTCTGGCGCCGCCGAGTGTCGCCTCTCGCGACACGAAGGCCTTGTCGAGTGCAACGCGCACGCCTGTGCGGCGCAGCGCTGTGCGCAGAGGATCGTTTTCTCGGCCCAACCAATCGATCAGCGCCGGCACATCGGTCACGCTTTCGGGAAGCACTGTTTCGAGAACCGATGTCCCAGCCGCATCGCGCAATTGGCCGAAGAAGAGGATCGAGCGCTTCACCTCACCCTCCGGTGACCGACATACGCCGCGACGAAGCAGGCGTGTTGAGCCGCTCCACGGCGAAATCGTGTCCCTTCGGCTTGGCGGCGACTGCAGCATCGATCGCGCCGTGAAGCGCGTCGTCATCGCAACCCTGGCGCAGGAGCGGGCGAAAGTCTGTCGCTTCCTCGCGCCCAAGGCAGGTGTAGAGAACACCGGTGCAGGTGAGCCGCACGCGATTGCATGCTTCGCAGAAATTGTGACTAAGCGGCGTGATGAAGCCAATGCGCCCGCCAGTCTCGGCGATACGCGCATAGCGCGCTGGGCCGCCGGTGCGCTCGGGAGTGTCCATCAGCGTCCAGTAACTCTCCAGTTCAGCGCGGACGTCGCGCAACGAAAGAAACTGCGCGGCGCGCTCGGCGTCGATCTCACCCATGGGCATCGCTTCGATCAGCGTAATGTCCATACCCAATTCGTGCGCCCACTGAATAATCCGTGGCAATTCGCGCGCGTTGTCCTGCGCGAGCGCCACCGTGTTGATCTTCACGGCGAGACCCGCTTTGCGCGCGGCCTCAATACCGCCGAGCACGTCGTGCAATTTGTCGCGCCGGGCGATGCGGGCGAAGGTCTCGCGATTGAGCGAATCCACCGAGATGTTTATGCGGCGGATGCCCGCAGCGTAGAGCGCCTCAGCATAGGGCGCTAGCGTAACGCCGTTCGTGGTGAGCGTCAGCTCATCGATCGCGCCTGACCGAAGATGCCGCCCAAGGCCGGCGATAAAATCCATGATGCCGCGGCGGACCAATGGTTCGCCGCCTGTAAGTCGAAGTTTGCGCACACCGCGTGAGATGAAGAGGGTGCAGAGCCGGTCCAGTTCCTCCAGCGTCAGCACCTCCGCCTTTGGCAGAAACTGCATCCGTTCCGGCATGCAATAGACGCAGCGCAGATCGCAGCGGTCGGTGACCGAAACGCGCAAGTACGTGATCGTCCGGCCGAAGGAGTCACGAAGCGGCGTCAAAGCACCGCCTCCAGAGCAGCCAGATCGCGAGCGGTGTTCGCATTGGCAAAGGCGCGGGCGTCGTTGAAGGTCACGCGGCGCGCGCCATGCGCGGTCATGAACCCACGCACCGAGGGGTGACGCCCACCCTCCAGCGCAGAATGGAGCACGAAGTGCTGGTCGCTACGCCAGATCGCGCATAAGGGATGGTCATCGTCACCGCTGGCGGCAAACGCCGCGGGGGCGTCGGTAATGGCCGCTAGCAGCTGCGTGTAGTGGCGCCATGTCAAAAGCGGCGCATCGCATGGCGCGACCGCCAGCGCGGCGAAGCCAGTGGCGTTGGCCCACGCAAGGCCGGCCGCGATGCCCGCCAGGGGGCCCTCGCCAGCGTCCGGCGCATCCCTCAACACCACCGCGCCCAGTTTATGCGCCTGGTCCGCGATCGCGCGATTGTCGCGTACAGCCACTGCGCGCGCGCCGCAGCGGGAAAAGCGTTCCAGCGCCAATTCCAGCAGCGTGCGCCCGCCGAACTCCACCAGAGCTTTATCGCGTCCGAACCGGCGTGATCGGCCGCCGGCGAGAACAAGACCAGCAAGTGCAGGTGAGTGGTCCAAAGTTCCCCACGGTTCAGCGCACGGCGTCGAGCGGGTTATTTTCGCTCGACCAGATTTCCGCGTCGGACTCGGCCATGAGGCCCGCTCCACGCGGCGCGTGATTATCGATCAGCGGATCGGGCTTGGCTAGGCGTTCGAGTTCGCGAATGTCCTGAAGCACAACTTCGGCGCCATGCACGACGACGCCGTGTTTCTGTAGCGCGGCAAAGGCTCGGGACAGATTTTCCGCCGTCATGCCGAGGAGAGAGGCGAGCACGCGCTTCTCGTGCGGCAGGCGTACCCGGCGTTCGCTCTGTTGTGCGGCGCGCAAGGTCAACAGGTAGTTCGCCAATCGCTCGGCGCCGCCGCGAAGCTTCTGGTTCTTAATGGTCCGCACGAGGCCGCGGTAGCAACCAGCCAGATCGCGCGCTACTGCCACGGCGAAATGTGGGTCGGCGGCCATCGCCCTGCGCAAGGAATCGCCGGAGATCATCAGAATCTCGCAGCGATCGAGCGTACGCGCCGTCATCAGTGCGTGGGTCTCAAGCACCACGGCGGCCAGAATGAACGTCGAAACCGGACGCAGGATCGTCAGCGTGGTGTCCTTGTCGTTCCAGGTACCATGGAGTTCCACCTGGCCATCGAGCAGGACGTATAGAAAATCGACCGGGTCGCCTTCCAACAACAGGAATGTGCCAGCCGGGAAACGCTGAAGGTGGGCGCCGGCCAAAACGCTACGGAACGTGTCCGACGACACATTCTCGAACAGGCGCAAGCCCTTCACCCGGTCCGCGTCATAGCTCCGCATTGGCCCTCCTATGCGCCGCATTTGTCAGAGGGGTCTAACACAACACCTTCGCGCTGATTTGATGATGGTCAAGTCCGGAATGCCTGCGACCCGATGGCAGGGCATGTGTTGGCAGTCTGGTACGTCTCCGCGCGTGTTCAGTGCCACGTGCGGACCTTACAGTTGATAAGCGTCAAATGCCTTGATCTCACTCTGGGGTAATGAGCAGCGGCCTCAATAGGGACCGACCCCTTATGCCCACTGAAATGCCCAAACCCGCTCCTGGCGCGCACGCCGCGCTTTGGATGAGCACCCTGGCGTTCACGGCTTGCTTCGCCGTGTGGACCATCTTTTCGATCATCGGCATCCAGATCAAATCGGATCTCGGGCTGACCGAGACGCAGTTCGGCCTGCTCGTCGGCACGCCCATTCTGACGGGCTCCCTCATCCGTCTGTTTCTCGGTGTGCTGGCCGATCAATACGGCGGCCGCATCGTCAACCTGATCGTGCTGCTGGCTGCGGCGGCCGCCACGTTCCTGCTCTCGTACGCTGAGACCTACCCTCAATTCCTGCTCGCGGCGCTCGGCGTCGGCATCGCCGGCGGCGCCTTTGCCGTCGGGGTCACGTATGTTTCGAAGTTCTATCCGCCCGCACAGCAGGGAACGGCGTTAGGCATCTTCGGCGCCGGCAATGTCGGCGCTGCGGTCACCAAGTTTGCTGCGCCTTTCGTACTCGTCGCGTTCGGCTGGGAGACGGTTGCTCAAGTCTGGGCTGCAGCGCTCGCGCTAATCGGCATCATCACCTTCATGGTCACGCGCGACGATCCCGATCTTGCCGTACGGCGCAAGGCCGGCGCTAAACCGCGCAGTTTCGCGCAGCAATTCGAACCGCTGAAGAACATCCAGGTGTGGCGCTTTGCACTTTATTACTTCTTTGTCTTCGGCGCCTTCGTCGCGCTCTCGCTTTGGCTGCCGCGTTATCTGGTCGGCGTCTATGAGCTCGACATCACCACAGCGGGCATGATCGCCGCCGCCTACTCGATCCCCGGTTCGCTCTTCCGCATTTACGGCGGCAGGCTCTCGGACAGCGTCGGTGCGCGCAAAGTGATGTACTGGACCTTCCTGGTATCCGTGGCGGCGACGTTCCTGCTGTCCTATCCGCCAACCAGCTACGTCATCGACGGCATTCGTGGCCCCATCGCCTTCCGCTTCGAGATCGGTCTCGCCGGCTTTACAGCAATCGTCTTCGTGCTGGGCTTCTTCATGAGCCTCGGCAAGGCGGCCGTGTTTAAGCACATCCCCGTCTACTACCCCAAGGATGTCGGCGCGGTAGGCGGCCTGGTCGGGATGATCGGTGGGCTTGGCGGCTTCGTGTTGCCGATCGCCTTCGGCCTCATGAACGATCTTACGGGTATCTGGACGAGCTGCTTCATGCTGCTTTTCTTGATCGCAGCCGGCGCGCTGATCTGGATGCACTTCTCAATCCTGCAGATGGAGAAGGAAGCGGCTGCGCCCGTGCTGAAGGAGCTGCCGCAATTTCCGGAATGGCAGTCTGAGCACCCGCCCCGTCAGAAGGGCGCGCTTGCGCCGGCGGTCATCACCCATTGGACGCCTGAAGATCCGGTGTTCTGGAGCGAGCAGGGCAAGAAGGTCGCCACCCGTAATTTGTGGCTGTCCATCCCAGCGCTCTTTCTATCGTTTGCGGTGTGGATGGTGTGGTCTGTTGTCGTGGCCAAGCTGCCGGCGGTTGGCTTCAACTACACGACCGATCAGTTGTTCTGGCTTGCGGCGCTCCCGGGCATCTCCGGCGCAGTCACGCGCGTGTTCTACTCCTTTATGCCGCCGATCTTTGGCGGGCGATTGTGGACGACGCTCACGACCTGGTCGCTGATGATCCCCGCTCTCGGAATCGGATTTGCAGTGCAGAATCCGCAGACGCCGTACTGGATTTTCCTTCTGTTGGCCCTGCTGTGCGGACTCGGCGGCGGCAATTTCGCCTCCTCAATGTCGAATATCGGCTTCTTCTTCCCGCGTTCGCAGAAGGGCAACGCACTCGCTCTGAACGCCGGTCTCGGCAATCTCGGCGTCAGCGCCATGCAGTTTCTGGTGCCGATCGTCATCACAATGAGCGTGTTCGGTGCGCTTGGCGGCGCCGGTCAGGTTGTTGATGGGGAAGAAGCAACGACGACGCTATTCCTGCAGAACGCGGGCTTCATCTGGGTTCCGTTCATAGCAGCCTCGGCGCTTGCGTCTTGGTTCGGCATGAACGACCTGAGCTCCGCCAAGGCATCGTTCACAGAGCAGTCCGTGATCTTCACGCGCAAGCAAACCTGGTTGATGTGCTGGCTCTACACCGGGACGTTCGGTTCGTTCATCGGCTTCTCCGCGGCGTTTCCGCTGCTGACCAGCACGCAGTTTCCCGAGGTGGACGTGCTGCAGATCGCCTTCCTGGGGCCGCTCGTTGGCGCGCTTTCGCGTTCGTTCACGGGCTGGGTCGCGGACAAGTATGGCGGCGCCCGCGTCACGCTCGCCGTCTTCGTGCTGATGATGCTGGGCACCATTGGCGTCATCTACTTCGTCGAACAGAAAACCGTTCCGGGCGCATTCGCAGGTTTCTTTGCCTGCTTCATGCTGCTGTTCTTCGCGAGCGGGGTGGGCAATGCCTCAACCTTCCAGATGATCCCTGGGATCATGCGCAAGGAAGTGGCGCGGCTGATGCCGACGCTCAGCGGCCCTGACCAGATCAAGCAAGCGGAGAAGGAATCAGCCGCGATTACCGGGTTCACGTCAGCTATTGCCGCCTTCGGCGCCTTCTTCATTCCCAAGAGCTTTGGCATGTCGATCGCCGAGACCGGCAGCGCGGCGGGAGCGTTGATCGCCTTTCTCATCTTCTATCTCAGCTGCCTGGCGATCACGTGGTTCGTCTATGCGGGACCGAACGGCATGCTCCGCGATGTTGAAGGCAAACGCGGCAAAGCGCCCGAAGCACAGGAGGCAGCGGCATGAATGCGTCCCCGCAAGATGCGCTGGACTTCATACTGCGCGAGCATCAGCGTCAACGGCAGGCGTTTGTAATGCTCGAAGAGGTGGCGGCGAGCGACGCATACGATGCGAGCCTGCTCGCTTCCTTGGCGGAATTCATACGCTTTGATCTCACGCTGCATGTCATCGATGAGGAGGAGGATTTCTTCCCCCTGCTGCGGCAGAGGTGTCTGCCCGAGGACGATATCGCACCCATTCTGGATCAGATGCAGGAAGAGCATGCTGAGGACCGCCGTTTGGCGCAGCAAGTTCGTGATGTGCTGAGGCAGGCGCTAGTTTCGCGTCAGCCCGCAAAGGCCATCGCCGGCGGCCCTGAGACGCTCCGCTCGTTTGCGGAGCACCAGAAACGACACCTCGTGATGGAAAACGCGGTGCTCGCGCCGTTCGCGCGCAAGCGGCTGACGCAGGAGGACCTCCACCATCTTGCCGACCGCTTCGCCGCGAGACGCGGGACGGCGGCCGCATGAGCGCCGCCTTGCGGCATGCTCGAGCAATTTGAGGAAATGGTGGTGGCGGGTGGACTTGAACCACCTACCTTGGGGTTATGAATCCCACGCTCTAACCAGATGAGCTACGCCACCGAAGGCGCGGAGACATAAGCGCCCGCACGCGGCGGCGCAAGTTCGCAAACGGCGCTAGCCGAGCGCCGTGGTGACGAAGAAGGTCACAAGCCCAATCGAGGCAAGGAAGCTTGAGACTGCCAGCACCGCGAGCACGTCCGAGCCAGTGAAGCCTTGTCGGGCTTCCTCAGGCGCTAGCTCCATGTGATCGTCACTGGTCTGGTCGGACATGGTCGTTCCTCTGCAGCAGTGAGAACGGCTCGCCGGAACATAAGTTCCGGGCGTCGAAGGAATTTCCTTTCCTTTTCTTCGTCCTGAGGCTTGCGGACCCGGTCTACGCTGGGCATGGTAGGCAAAATTTACCTAGCGGATTGATGGGGGAGCATCTTTTGTCCGTGGAACTCGACTCGGTGGACCTCCACATCCTCGACCTGCTGCAGCGCGACGCCAGCCTTTCCATCGCCGATATCGCCGAGAAGGTCGGGCTTTCATCCTCACCCGCTTGGCGGCGCATCGAGCGGCTGAAGAAGGCTGGCGTCATCACCAAGCAGGTGACGTTGCTCGACACTGAGAAACTCGGGCTTGGTTTTGAGGTGTTCGCCTCGGTGAAGCTGCAGCTGCCGACGCGGGAGAATTTGGAGAAATTCGAGACCCAGGTGGCCGATTGGCCCGAAGTGGTGGATTGCGCCACCGTCACCGGCGCTGTCGATTACATGCTGCGCGTCATCACCCGCGACATGCACGCCTATGATGATTTTCTGCGCGACAAGATGCTGGCCTCGGGTCTCGTCTCCGACGTGCAGTCGCGCATCGTCATCCGTGTGCCGAAGCGCACCACAGCGGCGCCGCTCGAACTCCGCCCCAACGCAAGTTAGCGCGCGTTCGCTTCCGCGCGGCGCACCATCTCCGCCGCGGCCGGCCCGACATAGCGCTGCGGGTTTGAGGGCGGCGTCAAGTTCTGCTCACGCTCCCAGCGCTCAATCAGCACTTTGGCTTGATCGAACGCCGGCACGATCGACGCACCGTTGCGCAGCGCGTTGTTGAAATAAGCATCGCCGAAGAAGGTCCAATCGCGCTGCGGCTGGCAGCCGAACGAGCTGCGGTCGGGCGCGGCGGCGGTTAGCACGATGGTGTTGGCGTCCATCAGCGGCGCGATGAACGCGCCGGAAAAGCACGCGGAAACGATGATGACGCGGTTGCGGATGCCGGCTTGCGCAAGCAGGTCGCGCAAGTGCGTCGGCCGCATCGCACCGCTCAGACGCCCTGTTTCGCGTAGGCCCACCGCGCCATCTGGCGAGCCATGCGAGGTCAGAAACACCACGACCAGATCCTCGTTCGGATCGATCGTCGCGCCGACATGGCCGATCGCAGCGGCGATGTTGGTCGGGGTCGCGGCCGGATAACGCCGTTCGCCATCGCCCCCGGCGCTCAGCGTGATCGAGCGGCCCTCGGCGCCGAAGTGCGCGCGCAGAATTTCTTCCGATTGCCGCGCCTCGCGCTCGAACACTGGATCGCCCCAGAGCGCGGCGCTGATCACGTAAACGTCGAGCGTGCCTGGCCGCTGCGGCGCAACCGCCGCCAGCGCCTCGCCCATCAGCGTCGCCAGCCGCGCCGACTCCGCTGGCGGGGGCGCGGTCTCGACCACGCCAAAGCGGCCATTGAAGGGGTCGCGTGGCTGCTGCTGAGCGGTAGCCGGCCCGATCAAGCAGGCCAAAGCCGCAACCGCCGCGATCCAGACCTTGCGCATGCGTCACCCCCTGTGGCCGCCAAACCATTCCAGCCGCGCGCCCCGTTCGCAAGCGGTCAAGCGCATAGAATCGTGGCAGCGCCTGGGCTAGCACAGACCCATGGCAGAGGGGACGATGGCCGCGCTGGCCGATAGCTACATAGCGGTGCGCACGGCTGAGCTGGCTGCGGCGCTGGCCGACGAGGCCGGAGCGGAAGCCGCCGCAAGCGGCGATGTCTTCCGCCTGCTCGGCGCGCTTTTTCATTTTGAGGCGCACCAGCGCCTGGAGGCGCTGAAGGCGCTGTACGAGCCGCTTGATCCGGATGCGCAGGCCGCGCGGCGCAACACTAGCCCCGCCGCGTTCGAAGGCTTCGAAGCTGCGCTGCTTGACGCGCTGACGCGCGCCAACTTCGTCGAGATCGACCCAGACACGGTGCAGACGCGCGAGCAGACTAAGCTGCTCACCGGCCTTGCCATCAAGCCGTCGCTCGCCGGCATCCGCCGCATCCGCTATTTCGCGCGCGGCTCCCGACCCGAACAGCGCCAGCTCAAAGCCTGGCTCGGTTTGCGCAAGCGCAGTCTCGATGCGCCGGTGCTCAACGACGTCATCGTGCTGGTCGGCTTCAAGGCGGAGGAGGAGATCCAGCGCACCGATCGTAAGGCGTTCGCCAGCATGCGCCGCGGCGTTCGCCCAGGCGCGGCGCTGGTAAAGCACTTCCGCAATGTGGCGAACGCCGAGCTCGTCACGCTGCATCCGGGCGCCAAGCCCAGCATGCTGAAGCGCGACCAATTCTTCCTCGCCGCGCCCGCTGTCGCCACCGGCGTGCCTGTGCTGCTCAATCTCTGGCCCGCGGTCACCGTGATCTTCGCCGTGCTGGCCGCCTATTTCGGCGCGCAAGGCGTGATCGAGGAGAATGAGCTGAAGCGCGCGCTCGCAGCGGTTTCCGGGCTTGTCGCCGTTGGCGCCTTCATCATGCGCCAGCGGCTCAAGTACGAGGCGCAAACGCTGCGCTACCAGAAGCAGCTCGCTGACACGGTCTATTTCCGCAACCTCGCCAACAATGCCGGCGTGCTCGATCTGCTCGTGGGCGCCGGCGAGGACCAGGACGCCAAGGAAGCGATGCTCGCCTACGCCGTGCTCCGGCGTGAGAATCGCCCGCTGGCCAAAGCGGAGATCGACAATTTCGCCGAAGCGATCTTGCGCGAGCGCTTCGGGCTCGATGTCAATTTCGAAATCAACGATGCGATGACCAAACTGGAGCGCCTCGGCCTCGTGGCATTGCAAGGTGAGGGCTACACCGCTATCGCGCCAGACGAAGCGCTCCGCCGCCTCGACGCCGCCTGGGACAATCTCTTCAACTTTTCCGCGCGCCGCGCCTAAGATAGGGCCATGGCGCGCACCCAGGCCGCAGATTACGACGAACGCAAGCAGGCAATCGTGGAAACGGCCGCCGCGCTTTTCGCCACGCGCGGCTTCAACGGCGCGTCGGTCGCCGACATCGCCCAGCGCGGCAAGATCTCGAAGTCGCTGATCTACCACTACTACCAGTCGAAAGAGGACGTCCTCTACGACGTGATGATCTCCCACGTTCGCGCGCTCGAAGCCGCCGCCCGCGAGACGGTTGCCGGCACAAGCGCGCCGGATCGCAAGTTACGCGAACTGACCCACCGCTTCATGGCGCTCTATGTCGGCGCCGCCGATCGGCACAAGGTGCTGCTCAATGATCTCGATCATCTGCCCAAAGCGCGCCGCGCCGAGATCGTCGCCGTTCAGCGCGGTCTCATCGAGATCGTGCAGAAGCTCCTGGTCGAGATCGAGCCAACGCTCCGCAAAAAGAGCGGCGCCTCGTTCGCCGCCGCCATGCTCTATTTCGGCACCATCAACTGGACCCACACCTGGTTCGATCCGCGCGGTCCGGTCAGCGCCGGCGCGCTTGCGGAAATGGCGGTGGATTTGACGCTGGGCGGTGTGAAGAAGGCGGCGGAGTACTGCTAGCCCGACACGGATCCAGGTTCCTCTGGGAAGTCGACGGCTTCGATCCGGCTTGAGCTTGCGGTGATCTTGCGCATCGACGTTTCAATCTCTGAAACGTCAGTCTGCATTGCTCCGAAATGTGTGCGCAGATTTTCAACTCTTTTTTCTAGGCGCTTCACGTCGTCAGTTAGTGCAAGCACCGCCGTTCGTATCTTGTCAGCATGCTCCCTCATCATTGCGTCTCGGCTAAGTGCTTGGATCATGTTGCCTGCGAGCATGAATATCTGAGGTGAAACAATCACGACGCGCTCGCGGCGAGCGAGGTGGAGTACGTCGGGCAACGACGCCCTCAGCTCTGCGAACACGCCCTCCGAGGGGATAAACATAAGAGCGATGGGTTGCGTCTCGCCGACGATCAGATACTTCCGGGCAATATCTTTCACATGCTTGAGAACATCAGATTTCAAAGTTGCTACGGCCGAGCGACGTTCTTGTTCGTTGGTTGCCAGACGTAGTCGTTCGTAAGATTCGAACGGAAATTTGGAATCAACGACGAGCGGTGGCGCTTCAGCGCCAAGGCGGATCAGGCAATCGGGTCGCGCGTCATTCGAGAGAGTGGGCTGCCAGTCGTGTAGCCCGCCGAGTTGGTCGTCGAGGATTGCCTGCAGACGTTCCTCACCGAAAGCGCCGCGGCTTTGTTTGTCCGACAGGATTTGTTGGAGTGTGAGAATTTGTCCGGTCAGATTTGAGATGTTGGCTTGCGCTTGATCGATGACAGCAAGCCGCTCGCGTAATGCCCCGACCGCTTGAGCCGTATCTGAGAGACTTCTGGATACTGAGCCGTCGCCCTTGCCACCCCGAAGCGCCATGACGATTATCGCGATAACGCAAAGCGCGATGATGGCGCCTAATATGATTGACTGATCCACGTCCCACCCCTCCCGTCGAGGGGTTTACCGTAGTGATAATGAAACCTCAAACATCATACGTCAGCGCCACGCCTTCGCTCACCGGCGTCGCCTGACACGTCAGCACATAGCCCTCGGCCAATTCCTCCGCCGAAAGCCCGTAATTCACTTTCATCTCGACTTCGCCGCTCGTCACTTTCGCGCGGCACGTCGCGCACACCCCGCCCTTGCACGCGAACGGCGCCGGCAATCCAGCCGCGCGCACATTGTCGAGGATCGAGTGCTTGTCCGGATCGAACGCGACCTGCACGCGCCGCCCGTTCAGCGTCACGCTCATGCGCAGGCCTGCCGCCTTTTGCTCCAGCTCCCGCGCTGCCGCTGCTTGCGCCGGCGAGAGGGGGCCGGTGGTGAAGCGCTCGATCAGGATGCGCGGCTTCTCGACGCCGCGCGCGGTGAGCGCTTCCTCGATCGCATCCATCATTGGCCCTGGGCCACAGATGAAGAAGGCGTCGACATCCTGCGCCCGCACCAGCGCCGACAAAATCTCATCGGTCTTGGCGCGGTCGAGCCGGCCATTGAACAGATCGATCTCTTCCTCTTCTTCTTCGAGGAAATGATAGACGCTCAGCCGGTCGAGGTAACGGTCCTTCAGCGCCGCGATCTCCTCCAGGAACATCACGCCCATCGAGTTGCGGTTGCCGTAGAACAGCGTGAAGCGCGAATGCGGCTCAAGCGAAAGCGCGGTTTTCATCAGCGAAAGGATCGGCGTAATGCCCGAGCCGCCAGCGAACGCCACGTACTCGTTCCGCGCGCCCGCATCGAAGCTCCAGCAGAACGAACCGTGCGGCGCCATCACCTCAAGCTCGTCGCCTGCCTTGAGTTCGGTATTCACCCAGCCCGAAAACGCGCCGCCCGCGATCTGCTTGACACCGATTTTCAGCACGCCTTCATCGGGCGCGACGCACAGCGAGTAATTGCGCCGCACTTCCTCACCGCCGATTTGCCGGCGAAAAGTGAGGTGTTGCCCGGCCCGAAAGCGAAACGTCTCGCGCAGCTCTTCCGGCAGCTCAAGCCGCACCGACACCGCATCCGGCGTCTCGCGCTTCACCTCGGCGACGCGCAGTTTGTGAAAATCAATGCTCATCAGTGACATTTGAACCGATCGAACGGCTCCGCGCACGCCTTGCAGCGCCACAGCGCCTTGCAGGGCGTAGAGCCAAACCGCGAAATCTCTTCCGTATTGCTCGAACCGCAGCGCGGACACTCCGCCGTCTGAGCATTCTTCAGCGACGACGCGCCCGCGCCCTTCGGCGGCGGCGCAATCCCATAAGCGCGCAGCTTTTCGCGCCCTTCATCGCTGATCCAATCGCTCGACCACGGTGGCGAGAGCGTGGTCTGGATATTGATTTCGGAGAAGCCGTGCTCGTCGAGTGCCGCCCGAATCGCTTGCTCGATCGCCAGCGTCGCTGGGCAACCCGTGTAGGTCGGCGTGATCACGACACGATCAGCATGAATTTCGCGCACGATGCCGAGATCGAGCACTGAAACCGCCGGAATTTCTGGATCAGCCACTGTGCCCAATGCTTGTAGGAGTGCGACCATAGGCGCGCGCGGAGACTCTTCACTGTTGGGCCAGGCGGGAAGAGGCTTCCGAGCCCCGCTCACCACGTCGCCCCCGGATACGCGCGCTGCAGAAACTGCATCTCGCTCAGCAAGTGCCCCAGATGCTCCGAATGCCGCCCGCTACGGCCGCCAACGACAGGCCGCCGCGTCGGCGGCCGCTCCAGCGTCGCATCGGCCAGCACCGCATCGACACGCTGATCCCAAGCCCCGCGCAGCGCGGCTTTATCAACGCCAACGCCAGCAGCCATCGCCGCCGCATCGATATCATCCATGGCGAACAATTCGTCCGCAAAGCGCCACATCCAGTCGAGCCCCGCGATCATGCGCGCGCGGCTCTCTTCGGTGCCGTCGCCCAGGCGCACCACCCAATCGCTCGCCAGCGTCGCGTGATAGGTGACTTCCTTTAGCGCCTTGGCTGCGATCGCCGCGAAGCGCTCGTCCTTCGACGCTGCCAGCGCGGCATAAAGCAGCTCCTGATAGTGCGAGAATAAAAACTGCCGCGCGATCGTTTGCGCAAAATCGCCGTTCGGCTGCTCAACCAACAGGCAATTGGTGAAATCCATCACGTCGCGGCGAAACGCCAGCGCGTCCGCGTCGCGGCTCTTGCCTTCGATCGCGCCGGCGAGTCCTAAAAGGTGCGCCGCTTGCCCGATCTCATCTAATGCTACGTTCGCCAGCGAGAGATCGACTTCCAGCGCCGGCGCATGTCCGCACCATTCGCCGAGCCGCTGACCGATGATCAGCGCGTCATCGCCGAGCCGCAGCGCATATGTGGCGAGCGCGTCCATCAGATGTGCGAGATGCCGTCGGGGATTTTGTAGAACGTCGGGTGGCGGTAGACTTTGTCTTCCGCCGGCTCGAACAGCGCCGCGGCGTCGCCCGGGTCGGAGGCGGTGATCTCCGCAGACGGCACGACCCAGAGGCTCACGCCTTCAAGCCGGCGCGTGTAAGTATCGCGCGCGTGCTCTACGGCCATCTTGGCGTCGACCGCGTGCACGCTGCCGACATGGCGATGCGAAAGCCCGCCCTTGCCGCGCACGAACACTTCCCACAGCGGCCATTCCTTGCGCGGATCGCTCATCGTCTCACTCCGCCGCCATCCGCGCCGCCGCGCGCTTCTCGGCGTGCACCCGCGCTGCTTCGCGTACCCAGGCGCCGTCGTCCCAGGCCTTTTGCCGCGCTTGCATGCGCTCTTTGGCGACCGGGCCTTCGCCCTTCACCACTGCGTAGAACTCATCCCAGTCTACCTCGCCGAAATCATAGTGGCCGCGCGCTTCGTTCCACTTCAACTTGGCATCGGGCACGCTAAGCCCGATCGCTTCGGCTTGCGGCACGGTGATGTCGACGAATTTCTGCCGGAGCTCGTCATTGGTGTCGCGCTTGATGCGCCAGCGCATGCTTTGTTCGGTGTTGGGCGATTTATCGTCCGGCGGGCCGAACATCATCAGCGAGGGCCACCACCAGCGGTTCAGCGCATCTTGCGCCATGCGCTTTTGCTCGGGCGTGCCGGCGGCGAGATGCATCATGATCTCGTAGCCTTGGCGCTGGTGGAAGCTCTCTTCCTTGCAGATGCGCACCATCGCCCGTGCGTAAGGGCCATACGAAGTGCGCTGCAGCGGCACCTGGTTCATGATCGCCGCGCCATCGACGAGCCAGCCGATCGCGCCGATATCCGCCCAGGTCAGCGTCGGATAATTGAAGATGGTCGAATACTTGGCTTTGCCGCTGAGCAACGCTTCGGTCATCTCGTCGCGCGTGACGCCCAGCGTCTCCGCCGCGGCATAGAGATAAAGCCCGTGCCCGCCTTCATCCTGCACTTTCGCCAACAGGATCGCCTTGCGCCGCAGGTTCGGCGCGCGCGTGATCCAATTGCCTTCCGGCAGCATGCCGACGATTTCGCTGTGCGCGTGCTGCGAGATCTGGCGGATCAGCGTCTTGCGGTACGCCTCCGGCATCCAATCCTTCGGCTCGATGAATTCATCGTTGGCCACGCGCGCTTCGAACGCGGCGACGCGCGCCGGGTCCTCGTTCACGGCCTCGGCCTTTTTCTTGCCGCTCATATCGGTGGTGTACATGGATCAAGCCTCAGCTTGACACATAGCATTCGCTGACCGAGCGGTCAACGAATGCGCGCCATCGCTCAGAGGTTCGGCGCACTTCGAAGTCCTTCCTGTCAGACAAGGGGCCAGCAGAGCAGAGGACGCAACCCGGTCGGATTGAGCCCGCGCCGGTGCGCGCGAAATCAAGGGGGGGCCGGTGTGGTGGAGGATTGGGGGCGGGGTATCGGCGTATTTGGGAAAGTGCATGCCAGCGCGCGCGAACACGTGCTAAGTAGGTAACGAAGGCGTGGAGTGTCATGCCCGACGAATGGCACCGTGAGAATGAGAGGGAGCGCAAGCGTGTCGAAGCGTTTCGCGCTTGGCACCGCGTCGCTTGGACGGTCGTGGGCGTGCTGGGGGCGGTCGCAATCTACTTAAAGCTGAAGCAAGTGATTGGATGGTGATCCGCGGGCCCAGAGGAACCGCGCAAAATCAGGTCCAAAGTTCGTGATGCGGTTCGAGTATCGGGTACTTGCCCGATGCAATCCGTTCTCGCAGCATTGCAGTCGTGCGAGGCAGATCATGCAACGGCAGCTCCTTGATCAAGGTCTCCTCGTAAAGCCACCATTGAATATCGAGCAGCTCCGCAATGATCTCTTCCGTGAAGCGGTAACGCAGGATTTTTGCCGGCGTACCGATCACGACCGCGTACGGCGGCACGTCTTTGGTGACCACTGCACCTGAGCCGATGATCGCGCCGTCGCCGATTGTAACGCCGCGCATGAGGTCGACATGGTTGCCGATCCAAACATCATTACCTATGGTTGTGTGCAGGGAGGGTGCCGCACCAGTCCTTGGCGGCACCGTTGGTCGGTAACCGGATTCGAATACGATCGGATGGGTGGTGAGCCAGTCATCCGGGTGATGCCCCGCTGGGAGCGAGCAGTAGCGGCCGATTGAGCAATAGCGGCCAATTACTGTGTGCGAGCGGATGCTCGTCTCATTCGCATAAGACCGAAATCCCAGCTTGATGTGTGGAAATAAGTGGCAATTTCCTAAATGGACGAGCCGCTCAAGATAGACATTGCCGGGGTTGGTGGAGTTCATGACCAGCGGTCCAGGCGGCGCGCAGAACGGGTAGAAT
>JAEYPY010000173.1 GCA_023410295.1 Pseudomonadota bacterium
TGTGGTGGAGCATCGCAATCATTAGGGGGAACGTCATTCAGTGCGCTCCCTCTACTGTGTACTGCGTGATGATCGCGACGAAGCGCGCACAGGTTTCCTCGTCGCACGTCTCCAGCATCGCCTCAGCGTCCGCGACGCGGCCCGCTTGCGTGGCGTGCAGCACGTCCACGAATGTCTCCAGCTCGTCATCGGAGAGCGCGGCGAACAGCGCGTCAGGTTCGCCAGCGCCGGCGTGCCCCTGCTGCGTTTCTGGGCGGCGGCTAATGGGGGACATCAGACGGCCCCTCTCAGGTGATTTGGCGCGCGCCCTTCATCAGCTCGCGCATCATGCGCCGCATCGTCACCGCGGCCGCGGAGTAGTGCCCGTGCACCAACCGGTTCTGATTGCCCTTTGGTGCGCCGACGCCGTCTGCGCCGCCGTGCATCCGGCATCGCTTCCGCCCCTTCACCGCCGCTTGCTGACACGGCTTGCCGCTCCGAGTTCGCGCAAGGCAGCGCCGTGATTGATGCGCAATCGCCAGCGCGGCGAGCGCCTCTTTCCGTGAACGCATGGGATTGAATCACCTCGCTCTGCTGAGCCCCCGCCCCGGTGGCGACGGCGCCGACAACGGCTTGGCCGCCGGCCTGGACGTTGACGTTTTCCACGATGACCCGCTGCGTGGTCGTCTTGCCGCGGCTCCTGTTCAGCGTCTCCACCAGCACCGCGAACGTGCGGGCGCTCTTGTTGGCGGTGCTGAGATGCGCCTGCCGAAACTCGTTTCGCTCCGAGCGCATGCCGCACGCCAGCGAGTACATCGTAACGTGATGGAGCGCCGCGGCTTGCAGCGCGATCATGCCTTCGGCCTCGTTGGTCGGTTCGAAGGCTGACGCCGCCTGCAGCATGGCATTCACGGCGGCCATGCTCTGCCCGGTAAGCTCCTGGTTGGGCTCGAGCTTGCGGCTACCCAACGCGATCTGGAGCACGTCGCTGATGGCTTGAGCCGAGAACGGGGGCGGCTCTGCGCCGATCTGCTCGTCGCCGCGATCGCCAAAGCAAGCGAGTAATGCACCGGGCTCGTGATCGAGCTTGATCGAGAGGTGGCCATGGGCGTCTGTTGAGCCCGCGACCTTGCACAGGGGCGGCTTGGTTCGGGCAACGAGAGCGGGCTGCAGGCCGTCTGCCTCCCCGGTATTCGCCGGTAGAAACCGGCCAGCGCTCTCCTCCTGCTGCCCTGTATGACCTACGCACGCGGAGCCGTTATGCGCCGATAGAAAACGGGGTGTTGTCATGCGGCAGCCCCCGCCAAGCGACTTACACCCCTCGCGCACTTCTCAGCGCTAGCGAAGCAAAACGCCCATGTCGGCCCGTTCTCAGAGGAATGCGGGGAAGGACCCGCTGCACCTGCAAAGGCATGCGGTACGGTTGTGCGTGACCGATGACGCATTGTGACCGTTGTTCTTATTCCCCACGTACGCGCGCGCGCGTAAGGGGTGGATAGGGACTGTCGCGTCATGATCGGTCATCCGTCATTGGTGATAATCCGGAATGGCGGCCTGCTCGCGCAGTTTCACGAAATGAAACAAGCGAGTGGAGCCGGTTCGCCCTGGCTTGAAGCCGCGCCGGCGCATCTGCTGACCAAACGATTTGGAGCTGCCTGGCCGCTCGCCTGCTTGCTCGGCGAAGCCCTTCCATGAGGCGTAGAGCCGGCTCACCTGTTCGAACCGGGCATCATTGCTGAGCCGCACTTCGCAGCACGCATCCAGCCATTGCTGAAACAGATCCTGCTCCGCGAAGTACTCGGCCGTGGCGTCCGTCACGATCTTCGGCCGCGGCAAGCGGTGCTCTCTCCACAGCAAGCAGCCGTCGATGATCCACCGGAGAATGGCTGGATATTCTTCGCGCAGTTTCTCCGGCAGCTTGGGGTCAGGGTGCTCGGGCTTGCAGAGGAAGGGAACGATGTTGAAACGTCGCCGGGCCGCCTCGTCTACGTTGTGCAGTACGGGCATATGATTGCCGACGATGGTCAGTTTGAATTGCGGTTTGTAGGTGAAGTAGTCCTGCCGCATGAAGCGCGCTGTGATGGGATCGCCGCCGGTGATGGCCTTGATCCGCGCTTCGGCCCAAGCGCGGCCTTCTTCGGTCTCCGAGGCCGTCACTAGGCGCGCGCCGCGCAGCATCGCAAGGTCAGTCGGATGGCGACCTGATTTCGACGCCTCGAATGTATCCATGGCCGCTGTGACGGCGTAGTCGCCCATGATTTCGGCGACCGCATTCAAGAAGACGCTCTTGCCGTTGCCACCGCCCCCATGCACGAACACCAGCGCGTGTTCGCTGGTCTCGCCGGTGGCGCAGTAGCCCGCCCAAGCTTGCAGGAATGCGATCAGCTCTGCGTTACCCGCGGTCGTTTCATATAAAAACTTGCGCCACGCCGGACACTCCGCCCGTTCAGACGGCGCTACTGCGGTCAAGCGTGTGATGCGATCTTCAGGGCTTGCCTTGCGTAACTCGCCGGTCCTGAGATCAACCGTGCCGGCCGGGGTGCCCAGTAATAGCGGATCGCGGTCCCACTCATCGGAAGTGCGCGCGAAGGCGGGAGTTGCGCGCGCAAATCTTTCGACGCCAGCCGCGAAACTCGTTTTGCCCCCAGCCAAACGGGTCTTGCTCGACTTGTCTGCAGACAGTTCGCGCGCAAGCTCACGCGCATAATGGAGCGCCCGATCGATCCGGTCCGGCCGCCATCGCGTACTATCCCATTCGAGCCAGCGTCCAGCGTCATGATCGTAAAGAAGCCGGCCATTGAACCGGTCCTCGAACATGCGCGCGACCTCATCCTCAGAGAGGACCGGCTCCACGACATTGTTCTGGTGAGCATCGCGGCTGCGCCGCTGACGCTCTGCAAGGGCTTCGATTGACTCAACGACGGCCACAGGACGCCTCCCTGCGGCGGATGAGCTCACGTTCGCTGATGGACGCAGCGATAGTGACCACCTCGGCATCGGCCATCGGCGGGCTGCAGCGCGCGATGTTCCAGGCGCGCAGCAGTTCGAGCGCAACCTTTGCGTCCACGTCACGCCGCACCAAGTGCCCATAGAGCGCTGCCGCTGTGGCGTTGCGCTTGCCCTCCGCCACCGGCTGCGCGGCTATGGCCCGCCACTGTTCGGCGGTGCGGCTTGGCTTCTGCGGACTCGCGGCGAGCGTAACGAGCCATTCGGGAGCGTCTGCAAGCTCCAGCTCATCGGGATGGTGATCCACCGACCATTCGTAGGTCCGACCAGACGCGTGCAGCGAGCCAGCGGCCAGTACGTAACCGCCCTCGCCCCGCACATCGATGCCTTGAGCGATGGATCCGGCGCTGTTTCGGATTGTGCGTGCCGCCGGCGCTCTGAAATAGATGTGTTCTCCGCCGCCGCCCGTCAGGCAGCGCCAAGTCGGCGGGATCGAGCCATGCTTACGCTGAAGTTCGCGCAAGCTCTCGTCACCACCGTGACGTGGATCGATGTCGAGGACTATCACGGCCCCCGTGCGCAGACCGATGTTAGCCGGCGGCACGTCGGCCCAAATCTTCTCCACCAGGCGCCGGTCACGCGTGGCGTCATGAAAGCCACGCGGTGCGAACCGGCGGTAGGGATGTTTCGCCGGACTCGGACACATGATGTCGCCGCAGCTGCATCGATTGGGAGCCTTTGCCCAATGCAGTGCAAACACCTCAAAGCCGTGCTCGACGGCGCTGAGAGCGTGCGGAAGGCGCGTCGGCAAGCCGCTCATTGCGCGTCCCCCGTCTCAGCACCAGCCACACCCATGCACTCGATGAACACGCCTAAGACGAATGCGTGCTCGCGTGGGGTCAAGCACTGCACGCGCTGCGCCAGCTCTAGCATCCGGGAGCGACGGCCTTCCCCCAACACACTGAGCGCAGCATCGACCTTTTCGATGAAATCGAACACTGGCGGCCAGTAGTCGGGGTTGGTCTCGCCCAGCTCTGTGAGATCAAGGCCGAACCGCTTCAACGCGGCGAGATATGGCTCATGCGACGGTTGCGGCTCGAGCGCGTCCAGCATCCACCGTAACGCGATCTGCCTATCGATCGGAGAGCGCCGTCTCGTCTTCTCACGCATGGCGGCGCCCTCCGCTCACGCGGCGTTCGTCGCGCCTGATGGCTTCTGCGGCATCCAACGCAGCGCGAACCGCGTCATGAAGCTTGGCGCGGGCGAAACGATTGCGGCAGCCGCGCGCCGCAACGCCGACGAAACCAGCTGCAATGGCGACCATGTCGGCCGTAACTGGATAACCGCCTAGATCGATGTTGAGCGGAGGCGCGGCCGGAGGCTTGATACCGGGGGACTGCGGGAGTAACTCTGTCATTGACCTGCTCGCTGAATCCAAGGTCACAGCGCATGTGATGCGCCGAAAGCGCCGGTTGCCCGCCGGCGCTTTTGCGTTGATGGGGAAGGGCGGCGCTCAAGCCGCGGCCTGGCGTTGCGCGCGTTTCGAGCGCTGCCAATTGTCGAACTCGTCAACCGGCACGCCTACGCGCCCAGGCGAGAGTTGGACGGGTTTCGGGAAATCTCCGCGCCTCGTCATACGCCACAGAGTGGCGCGAGAGACACTGAGGCGCTCGCAGACGTCGCCGAGCGACAGGAATGCTAGCTGGTTCATTTCTGCTCCGCGTTTCAGCCGCCCTCATGGGCTTGCAGAGCAGATCAATTGAACGGGTTTCGCAGTCTCTGCAAAAGAATTGAGTTTGCAAACCGCAGCCTCGGTGTTTGCAAACCCGGTCTAAACCGCCGTAGCTACTACGCTTTCCCAATGTAGCGATTGTGCAGCGACCGCCAGCGATTTGCCTCGGCGCTTACCTCGTCGTCCGATGCCGTCGCTTGATTCATTGCCGCAAGGTTCAACGCTATGGCCTTGTAGAACTCCGCGTCCCGCAGCGGGCCCGCAAGTTCCCCACCCAATTGCTTCGTAAGCCAGGCCTTCTTGGTACCTTCGATCTTGAATTTATCTCTGCCGCCCGGCGCAATACCCGCGGGCGGCACCGCCTCACGAGACACTTCCGGGGTAGCACTGATCTCGCTCCACGATGCATGCGCCTCCAAAGGCGATGGCTGCGTCTCCGCCCACGCGATCGATCGTTCCAATTCAGCGCGCCAGAAGAAGAGCGTTCCCACGAGCACGTCACTATAGCCCGGGGCATAGAAACGGACCCAGCCGCCATCGAAGGCCTGACCGCGAAAATCTTCTCGACTCCACACTATTGCCGGTACATCCAGCGTGACACCCGACGTGCCGAGGAGTCTCGTCGGCGGAGCGTTGTTATACAGCTGGCCTCGCCACCACATCCATGTCTGGCGAACCTGGGCGCTTCGCGCATCGGCACGGCGCACCATGTCCGCTCGACGTAACTTCCACTGATCGAGTTGTTGCGGATCGTGCTTTGAGGCCTCCGTCAGGCGCAGCTTTTGCCCAAGCTGAAGGTATTCAGCTTGCTCGGCTTGAGTGCGGTCAGCGATATATTTTCCTCCGAACATCCGCCGATGCACGGCGTCAAAAGCATCCAGGAAGAGGACGCCGCCGGGTGGGACAAACTGCTTCATTCGCTCGCGCCTCCGCAGACGCGCCGCAAAGGGCGACAGGGAAACGCGTGCGGAAAACGCGCTTGTCGGCCGGCCAGCCTATCCCTGCCGATGACAATCTATGAGTGCTGCGCCGCCTTGGCTTCTGGCGAACGCTTCACTTTTTCTTCTCCGATTGATTTCAATACGCGCGCCCACGCTTCCAGCGCACGTCGCTTCTCAGGCAAATACTCGTTGCGATCATAGATTTTGGTGATCCCGCCCATTTCCGAAGTGTGATTCAACACTGCGGAAACCACGAAGCGCGGCATGCCAATGCGCTCGCTGGTGATCGCCGTCGCGCCGGTACGCCGCAAGTCATGCGGACTAGCATCCTTCACCCCAACCTCTTCACACAACCGCGACATCGCCCGAGTCAGGGCGTGACGCGTAATGGGCGCTGCATGGTCGCGCGGCGATGGAAAGAGAGGGCCGGTCAGTACAGCCTGCTTGGTTCTGGCGGGCTTCTTTGGTTTGGGGCGCAGTAAGAGCGCCCGCTTGATTACCGCTTCGGCTTGCGGCGAGAGCGGCACTACATGCTCGCGCCCGTTCTTCGTGCGCGCACCGGGGATGATCCAGATGTGTTGATCTAGGTGCAACTCACGGACATCGATGCCGCTAACCTCTTTACCGCGCTGAAGCGTCAGTGCGGCGAGCTTGAGGCATAGGGCCATAGGCTCGCTCAACGGCGCGAACGATGGCCCGGCCAACCGCCTCCAGATCTTCCTCACCTCCTCGTCGTTGAGTACGCGTGAGCGTGACTCCTCCTCATAGGTGGACTGCAGCCCAACCGCCGGGTTCTGGATCGGCATGTCCAAGTCGTTGCGGGCGTGCTGGTATAGCTTCACAATGGTACTGGCCACGCGGTTCGCCATAACCTCATGGCCCCGCTTGCCAATGTCTCTGACCAATTCTCGCACCTGGGCGCGCGTCACGGCCGCCACCGGCTGGCTTCCCAGTTTAGGGATGATGTGAGTTTCGATCCGCTGCCGATCGACCGCGACGGACGAAGCCCTGTTCTTGACCTCAGCTGCTTCGAGATAGCTCTCCGCCAGGTCCTTCAGCGTCTTGATGCGTTGAGCGCGCGCAGCGGCCCTGGCGGCGCGCTTCTCCATTTGGGGATCGCCCCCCGGCTGACATGCGCTCGCGCCTGGAGCGCGCTCTCACGCGCGTCCTTGAGCCCGACCGCCGGGAAGGTTCCGAGGACCAGTCGGAGCGTGCGGCCGCCAATGTCGCGATATCGATAAGCCCACGTTTTCTGGCCCCCGGCCGAGACGCGGAGTTCCAGCCCGGGCGTCGCGCCATCGAAATACGCCGCGCGCTTCCCATCTTGCGGTTTGAGACCGCGAATGTAGGCGTCCGTAAACGCCACCGCGCTGCGTCTGGGCACTTCGAACGTTACCCTCTACTCGGCCCCGGGGACTCAGCGGGGACACAAAAACCTGAGACACCCTGAATCGGTTCGCAACCCGAAGCAACAGCCAAGCGCCGCTTTTTCATGGTTCATTTCGCGGAGTGAAACACGATGAAAAGTAATGCAACACCCGCATTTCCTGTCTGGGGGACAGGGGGTCGGAGGTTCGAATCCTCTCGCTCCGACCACTTCTTGAACCTGCATGCGCACACTGGCGTTGGTGGTCCATGACCATCATCGCCACCACCGATCAGGACATCCGCCCGCGCGGTGAAACGCGGCCGCACTATCACCCGATCGGCATCACCTTTCATTGGGCGATGGCGGCGTTGGTCTTTTTCCAGCTGTTCTGGGGCTGGCGAGTAAGCTTGCTCGCGCCGGGATATGAAAAGCTCGACGGGTATGCGTTGCATGCATTGGTGGGCGGCGTTTTGCTCTTGCTTGCTTTCATGCGTGCGGGTTGGCGCATCATGGCGCCCTTCATTCTGCCGGAGCTGGAAAAGCCCGAAGACATGCCCGGCTGGCAGCATTTCGCGGCCGAGGCCGTGCACTTTGCACTCTACGGGGTGATGTTCGCGCTGCCGGTATCAGGCTGGATCATGCTCTCGCAAACCGCGCCAGGCGGCGAGATCGCACTGCCGTGGGGCTTGACGCTCTCGGCCTTTCCGTTGCCGGACGATCTCAGCTTCATCGAGCGCGCCAAAATCGAGCAAGCCGCAGAAAGCGCGCACTTGTGGTTGGTCTGGCTGGCAATGGCGCTCATCGTCATGCACGTCGGCGCTGCACTCAAGCATCACTTCATTGACAAGGACGACGTGTTCGCGCGCATGATCCCCCTTCTGGCCCGCGGCGGAGGACGCCCCTAGCGCGCGCCCTCCAGATAGCGCGAAAGCGCTTCCATCTCTTCGTCCGTCAAGCGCCGTCCGATTTGCGCCATGACATTGCTGGGATCGTTGCGCCGCTCGCCATACTTCCAGCGCCGCAATTGTTCGGCGGTGTAGCGTGCCGGCTGGCCCGCTAACGCAGGATTTCCCGCGCCACGCCCCTGTGCATCCTCCCCATGGCAACTTGCGCAGGCGTCGAGTCGGCGCGCTGCATCGCCATGCACAAAAAGCGCTGGCGCTGGCGCCTGCAAAGCGATCTCAGGCGCAGGCATGCGCGCATAATACTGCGCGACGGCGAGCTTATCGCGATCGCTCAGCCGGCGGGCGATCGGGCTCATCGTCGCGTCGGCGCGTCTATCGCTCGCATAATCGAACAATTGCTTGGTGAGATAGCCCGCATCGAGCCCGGCCAGTCGCGGCGCATCGCCTCGGCCTTCACCGTTCAAACCGTGACACGTGAAGCAAGCATCGAAGGCCCCGCCGGGGCCGGCGCCGACGGCGATGCCTTCGCCCGAAGCTTGACGCGGCGGCGCAACCGGGCCGCCGCATCCGGCCGCCATCAGCGCCAGAATCATCAGGGCCACGCGCGCATGCATCTGTGCGGAACACGATGCCACATCGGCGTGTTCCATGATCGCACACCACATCGCGCGCGGGGTTGGCGGATGCGAGCAGCAGCACAAGTGATTGCGAGCGAAACTTGGCCGCCGCCGACGCTTCGTCCCGCCGGGCCATTCGCCGCGCCACTGGCTGAAATCACCTGGGTGATGCTGACCGTCGGTATCGTCGTCCTGGTGATCGTGCTCGTGATCCTCGCGCTTGCGATAACAAACGCTAAAGCACGCCAGATCATCAAACAACCGCGCACCATAGTGATCGGCGGCATCATCTTTCCCGTTGTCGTGCTCACAGCCAGCCTCGCTTACGGGCTATGGACGAGCGCGCGCATCGTTGAGCCGCCGCCGCCAACGGAAATGCGCATCCGCGTCATCGGCGAGATGTGGTGGTGGCGCGTCATTTATTTTGACGGCGAGCGGCCGTTGTTCGAGACCGCCAACGAGATCCGCATTCCCGTGGGCCAGCCGGTGACCGTGGAGCTGGAATCGGCAGACGTCATCCATAGCTTCTGGGTCCCAGAACTCGCCCCGAAGCTCGACATGATTCCGGGCCGCCGCAACGTGCTGCGCGCGCAAGCTGATCGGGCCGGCATCTATCGCGGACAATGCACGGAGTTCTGCGGCGCGGCGCATGCGCTGATGGCGTTCGAGGTAATCGCCGTCGCGCCGGCAGAGTTCGAGGCTTGGCGCGCAGCGCAAGCGGCGCCCGCCACAAGCAACGGCGCGAACGCCGGAGCGCAAACGCTCTTCCGTGAAGCGGGTTGCGCAGCATGCCACGTCATTCGCGGCACCGAAGCAAACGGGCGGGTTGGGCCAGATCTCACTCACCTCGCCAGCCGCCGCACCCTGGGCGCGGGCACTCTCGATAACGACCGACCGACGCTGCATAGCTGGGTGCGCAACGCGAATGATCTAAAGCCCGGCGTACGCATGCCCTCCTACGAGCAGCTCAGCGCTGACGAGCTCGGAGCATTGACGCTCTATCTGGAGAGCCTGCGGTGAAGAGCGAAACCGGCTTCGACCGCGACCTCTATAAGCGCTTTCCCACACAAGAGCCGCGTCCTGAAGGCGAATTGGAAGAGCTGAAGCGCATCTGGTGCGGGCCGAAGGGGATCGAGTATCTCACCGCCGTCAACAACAACTTCGTCGGCATCTATTATGTCGGCGCCGCCTTCCTGTTCTTCATCCTCGCCGGCGTGCTCGCGCTGCTGATCCGCACGCAACTGGCGCTGCCGCTCAACGGCTTTCTCGGCGAAGAGACCTACAATCAGATTTTCACCATGCACGGCACGGTGATGATGTTTCTTTTCGCGGTGCCCGCGGTAGAGGCGCTCGGCATTCTGCTGTTGCCGCAAATGCTGGCCGCGCGCGACCTGCCGTTTCCGCGGCTCTCGGCCTACGCATTCTGGGCCTACTTCATTGGGGGGCTAGCCTTCTTCTGCTCGATCTTCGCGGGCGTTGCGCCGAACGGGGGCTGGTTCATGTACCCCCCGCTCACTTCGACCGCCTATTCGCCCGGCATCAACGCCGACTTCTGGCTGCTCGGCATCGGCTTCATCGAAATCTCCGCCATCGCCGGTGCGATCGAGATCGTCATCGGCGTTCTGAAAACGCGTGCGCCGGGGATGAGCCTCGACAAGCTGCCGATCTTCGCCTGGTCGATGCTGGTGTTCGCGGTGATGATCATCCTCGGCTTTCCGGCGGTGATCCTCGCCACGCTATTGCTCGAACTGGAGCGCGCGCTCAACTGGCCCTTCTTCGACGCGCTCCGCGGAGGCGATCCGATTCTGTGGCAGCACCTCTTCTGGTTCTTCGGCCACCCGGACGTCTACATCATCTTCCTGCCTGCGGCGGGTCTTATGTCGATGATCGTGCCGGCCGTGGCGCGCACGCCGCTCGTCGGCCATAGCCTTGTCGTGCTCGCCATCATCGCCACCGGCTTCATGGCCTTCGGCGTGTGGGTGCACCAC
>JAEYPY010000238.1 GCA_023410295.1 Pseudomonadota bacterium
CTGGGAGCCCGGCGCCCGTGTAAGTGCCGGCGTCCCCGCGACGGCGCGCGCGCGCAGTGGGGAAAGCCCGTCGCTGCTGTTCGGCCGCCGCTGGCGCGACGAAGAAGCGACGGGCTTTACGGACGCGAACAATCTGGCTGGGAACACCTCGGACTGGGTCGCCGCGGTGCAGGCTGACCTCGGCAGCGGTTTTGGAGCCGAGGCCCGCTTTCGCCTCGAAGATGAAACCCTGGACCTCCAGCGCATCGACCTTGGGGTCCGCGCTTCGATGGGCCGGTTCACGCTCGCGACGCGGTACTTCGGCGTCGATGAGACACTCGCGCCGCCGGACGATCCCAGCCAGCAAGTGGCGGCGCAGCTGGGCGTCGACCTTGCCCGCGGCTGGCGCATGCAGCTCGGTGTGACCCGCGACCTAGATTCAGACATAAATCTGCGCCAGGACATCCGGGCCATTTACGAGGACGATTGCACCTTCCTCGAGATTGCCTACACCCGCAACGATACCGAGCGGGGAACGATCGGTCCCGACGAGGGGATCCAGATCCGGATCGGGCTGCGCTCGCTGGGGGTGTTCGGCGGGAGCTGAGGCGGAGCTAGTGATGAGTTTGAAGCAGTTTTCTGCAGCGGCGGCGTTCATGGTCGCTGCTCTGGCCGGCGCCGCCTCGCCGGCAATGGGGCAGGCCGCTGAGGGCGTGGCCGCCATTGTCAACGACCATGTCATCTCCACCTTCGACGTGCGCCAACGCGCCGGCATGCTGCTGGTTTCAGCTGGCATCGAGCGGACGCCGGAGATGGAGCAACGCGCTCGGGCGCAGGCCCTGCGCGACCTGATCGACGAACGCTTGCAGATTCTGGAAGCGGCGAAGTTCGAGGTGACGGTCAGCCAGCAAGAAGTGAACAGCCGTCTCACCGATATCGCAAGCCAGAACAATACCGACGTCGCCGGACTCACGCAGCAGCTCGCGGCTGACGGCATCTCGCTTTCGACCCTGCGCAGCCAGATCGAAGCGGACATCGTCTGGAGCCGGCTTATCAGCGGGCTTTACGGCACGCGCCTGCGCGTCTCTGAAACCGAAGTCACCGAAACACAGGCGCGCATCGCCGCCAACGCCACGCGGCCGCAATATCAGATCTCCGAGATATTCCTGCCGGCCGACAACGAAGCCGAGTTCAACGAAATGGAGCAAGGCGCGCTCCGGCTGCTGCAAGAAATGCAGCGCGGCGCGCCGTTCCCGCTGGTCGCCCGTCAGTTCTCGGCAGCGCCCTCCGCCGTCGCCGGCGGCGACATTGGCTGGATCGCATCAACCGAGCTTCAACCTGAATTGCAGGCCGTCGCTGAACAGCTGCAGCCAGGCCAAGTCTCGTTGCCTGTGCGCACGCCGCGCGGCGTTTACATCATCGCCGTCCGCGACCGCCGCTCGGGTGCGCCGGCAGGGTCGGCGTCCGTCGTGACGCTGCGCCAAGTGACGGCGCCCGCCGCCCGCGCCAACGCGCTGGAGCGGATTCGCACCGCCGGCTGCGCTAATCTCGATCGGCAGGCTGGCGGCATCGAAGGCGCGAACGTGATCGATCTTGGACAAGCGACCGAATCCGATCTTTCGCCCGCGATCCAGCAGCGCATCACGGGCATTGGCGCCGGCGGCGCGTCAGCGGTCGCCACCGAAGGCGAACAAGCAAGCGTGATCTTCGTCTGCGCCCGCCAGGTGGGCGGCGCGAACATCCCGAGCCGCGAGCAGATCGAAGGCCAGTTGCGCGAAGCAGAACTGGCGATGGTGGCCGAGCGTCACCTGCGCGGTCTGCGCCGCGAAGCGACGATCATCACGCGTCAATAATGCTATGAAGCCGCTCGCCGTTTCGATGGGCGATCCCGCCGGGATCGGCCTCGAATTGGCGGCGCGCGTCTGGGCCGAACGCGGCGGCGCACCGCCGTTCTTCTTCGTCGGCGATCCCGATTCGCTAGAGCGCGCCAGCGTCCGGCTGGGCCTGCCGAAGCCGAAGCTTGCTGTGTTCAAGGACTCGGCGAAGCTTGAGCCCAGCGACGATACGCTGGCGGTGCTGCATACCCCGCTGGCGATGGAGGAGACGCCTGGCGAGCCCGATCCGGTCAATGCTGGCGCAACCATCACTGCGATCGAACGCGGCGTCGCGGCGGTGCAGAGCGGCGCCGCTTCAGCGCTGGTGACGCTGCCGATTGCGAAAGCCGTGCTGCACACGGCGGATTTTGGTTTCCCGGGCCACACGGAGTTCATCGCTCATCTCACCGCTGGCGATGCATGGGCGCATGCGCGTGGGCCGGTGATGATGCTGGCCGGTGCGCAGCTGAAGGTGGCGCTCGCGACCATTCACACGCCATTGGCGCAGGTGCCGAGTGAACTGACACATGAGCGCATCGTCAGCGTGGCCAAGGTGCTCGGTGAAGCATTGAAGCGCGATTTCGGCATCGCTGCGCCGCGCATTGCGCTGTGCGGCCTCAATCCGCATGCGGGCGAGGATGGCTCGATCGGACGCGAAGAGATCGAGATCATCAATCCCGCTGCAGCCGCTTTGCGCGCGGAGGGTTGGGACGTGAGCGATGCACGCTCGGCCGATACGATGTTCCACGAAGAAGCACGCACGCGTTATGACGCGGCGATCGCGCTCTATCACGATCAGGGCCTCATTCCGCTGAAGACGCTGCACTTCTGGGACGGCGTCAACGTCACGCTCGGCTTGCCGATCGTGCGCACCTCGCCGGATCACGGCACGGCGTTCGACATCGCCGGCAAAGGTCTGGCGCGTGCGGACAGTTTCCGCGCCGCACTACGGATGGCCTGGGCAATGGCGCAGCGCCGGAAAACCTCATGAACTCAGGTCAACGACCCAGTTTTATGGGCATTGCCGCTTTCGTGATCTACGTGATCCTGACGATTGTGCGCACGATTCAAGTGCAAGACAAACAGAATGGACGATCGAGTTGAACGCGGCCGACCTGCCGACGCTGCGCGATGAACTCGAAGCGCATGGACTCTGGGCTAACAAGGGGCTCGGCCAACACTTTCTGCTCGATCTCAACATCACGCGGCGTATCGCGAAGACGGCGGGCGACATTGCCGGCAAGCCGGTGATTGAGGTCGGACCTGGACCCGGCGGGCTTACGCGCGCTTTGCTGGAGGCGGGCGCCGATCCGCTGATCGCCATCGAGAAAGACGCGCGGTTCTTGCCGTTGCTGGAGCCGTTGTTGCAGTGGAGCGCGGGCCGGCTGCGCATCGTGCATGGCGACGCGCTAGAGGCGGATGAAGCGGCGCTGCTTGCTGGAGAAACAAGCGCGCACATTATTTCAAACCTGCCCTACAATGTCGCCACGCCGCTCCTGGTGAAGTGGCTTAAAGCGGGTGCCTGGCGTGGGGACATGATTCTCATGTTTCAGAAAGAAGTGGCGCAGCGCATTGTCGCCAAACCGGGCGACGATGCCTATGGGCGCCTCGCCGTGCTTGTGCAGGCGCGGTGCAACGCGCGGCTTGAATTCACCGTACCTGCGCGCGCGTTCACGCCACCGCCAAAAATCGCTTCAGCTATCGTGCGGCTGACGGATCGCGCCGATCCCTATGATGATCTCAGTGCGCTGGAACGCGTCACCGCCGCCGCGTTCGGGCAGCGGCGCAAAATGCTGCGCAGCGCGTTGCGCGCGCTGACGACGGACGCGGAAGCCTTGCTGAATGCAGCGGACCTTGCGCCGACGGCGCGCGCTGAGGAGATCGATCAGGCGGGCTTTCGCCGCTTGGCCGACGCTTGGCGCGCTAGCGCGGCTGCTTGATTTCCGCGCCCTTGGCTTTGCCGAGGATGACAGTGTGCGCGAGGCCCAGAAAAAGACCATGCTCGACGACGCCGGCGATGCGCTTCAGCGCTGCGCCGAGCGCTTCGGCGTCGGGAATGCGCTTGGCGTGCGCGTCGAGAATGTAGTTGCCGCCGTCGGTGATCACCGGCTCATTGGCTTTGCCGCTGACGCGGAGCACGACCTCGTCGCCCTCGCAGCCCGTCTCGCGCAACGCTTCGTGCACGCGCTCCTGGGTCAGCGCGAAGCCGAAGCGCGTGACCTCCACCGGCAATGGAAAAGCGCCCAGCGTTTCCACCCACTTGGTTTCGTCGGCGATCACAACCATGCGCTTGGAGGCGCTCGCGACGATCTTTTCGCGCAGCAACGCGCCGCCGCCGCCTTTGATCAAGCGAAACGATGGATCGACTTCATCGGCGCCATCGACATCAACGTCGATCGAGGTGACCTGGCTGATCTCCAACAGCGGCACGCCGACCTGTTCGGCCAGATTGCGCGTCGCTTCCGAGGTCGGCACGCCTTTGACGCGTAGGCCCTGCCGCACGCGTTCGCCGAGCTGGCGCACGAAATGCGCCGAAGTCGAACCGGTGCCGAGGCCGACGATCATGCCGTCCTTGACGAAATCGAGTGCAGCTTGCGCGGCGTTGATTTTGGCGAGATCTCCGCTCATTCGCGTTTGCCTTTCTCGGCTTTCGCCTTGAGTTTCTTCTCGCGGTTGGCGTCGGCCCAGCCTTCGAGATTGACTTGCCGGCCGCGGGCGACGCCGAGCGCGCCGGCGGGCACGTCCTTGGTGATGACGCTGCCGGTGCCGGTATAGGCGCGCTCGCCGATGGTGACGGGCGAGACGAGCGCGGTGTCCGAGCCGATGAAGGCGTCGGCGCCGATGGTGGAGCGATATTTGTCGAAGCCATCGTAATTGCAGACGATCGTGCCCGCGCCGAGGTTAGCGCGCGCGCCGACGTCCGCATCGCCGATATAGGCAAGGTGGCTCGCTTTCGCGCCCTCGCCGAAGGTGGAGTTTTTCACTTCGACGAAATTGCCGATCTTCACTTTCTTTCCGAGCTTGGCGCCCGGGCGGAAGCGCGCGAACGGGCCGATCTCGGCATGCTCGCCAATCTCGGTGCGCTCGAAATGGCAATAGGCGTGAATGCGCGCACCGCGGCGCACGTTGACGCCGAGACCGAAGAAGACGTTGGGCTCGATCACGACATCCGGTTCGATCGCCGTGTCGTAAGAGAAATATACGGTGTCCGGATCGATCAGCGTGACGCCCGCTTCCATCGCGGCGATGCGCGCGCGGCGCTGGAAGGCGGTTTCGGCAGCGGCAAGCTCGACTTTTGAATTGACGCCCATGGCGTCGGATTCTTTGCCGACTAGAACATGCGTCCAATGCCCGGCGGCGCGGCCGACGGCGACGATGTCTGTCAGATAAAATTCGCGCTTGGCGTTTTCGTTCTTCACTTGCGCCAAAAGCTCGAACAGCTGTTTGGCGTCGGCGCAGAGCACGCCCGAATTGCAGAGCCGGTTGACGCGTTCGGCTTCGCTGGCGTCGCGGTGTTCGACGATGCGCTCCAGCGTGCCGTCTCCGGCGCGGACGATGCGGCCATAGCCAGTGGGATCGGCGGCTTCGAACGCGAGTACGACAAGCCCGCCATGCGCGGCGCGCAGCGCGAACATTTCTTCGATGCGTGCGGCCGGCACGAAGGGCGCGTCGCCATAGAGGATCACGACATCGCCGTCGAAGCCGGCGAGCGCGCCCTCAGCAGCGCGTACGGCGTGGGCGGTGCCGAGGGGCTCATCCTGGATCGCGGTCGCGCCCGCGCCGAGCGATTTCTCTACGTGCGCGGCGACGGCCGGCGCGTGAGGGCCAGTGACGACAACCGTGCGCGTCGCGCCGACTTCGGCCGCCGCGGCGATGGCCCAATCGAGCATGGCCCGCCCGCCGACCGGGTGGAGCACCTTGGGCAGCTCGGACTTCATCCGCGTGCCTTGTCCCGCCGCCAGAATGATCGCGGCCCGCGCTCGGCTCATCTGCTTTGACCTGCTTGTCCGAATCCTGGGCCGGTCATAGCTCAAACCGGGCGCGCGCGCGATGGATGCGCGCCGATATCGGAGCAGCAATGACCAGCGGCGAACTGGCCGACGCGACCATCGTTTTCGACCTCGACGGCACGCTGGTGGA
>JAEYPY010000254.1 GCA_023410295.1 Pseudomonadota bacterium
GCGTCTGCTGGAGCGCCGCAGCTTGGACGAAGCCGGCGAACTACCGCCGCTCGGCCACATGCTGCGTCGCTTGCGCGTGCTAATGACCAACGCCCGCGCACCCGACGATCACGCACGGCTGATGCAACTTCTGGTGGCGGCGACGAATGAAGCGGAGCGGCTTCATTATTACCAGTGCGCCGACAGCCTAAAGCAGGCCGACCGCATCTTGCGCCTGGGCGGCCCCACGGCGCCGACTGATGCCGATGAACGCGTCGTCGAAGCGCTCGATCACGCCCACTTCCAGCGCTGAATTTGCCGGAACAGGCGCGATATTACCGCACGCGTAAGCTCACGTTATCTCAATCGGCGTAACAGAAGGCCATGTCCGATTGGTCTCCTTCGCTGATGTCGCGGCTCTCCGCGATCACGGCCGCCCTCACCGGGCGCGCGCCCGCGCAAACTGAGACAGCAGAAGAGTTCGAAGTGGTCGAGCCGCCGAAGCTGATGGCGCGGGCCTTCCGCCGCCCGTTCTTCCGCCATGGCTCGCTGCTGCTCGAAGACGGCCAACGCATCGACGTCGCCGTCAAGGATTTGAGCGTCGGGGGCGCGCGCGTCGAATACTACGTGCGCACCGTACTCCCGGAGCAGGTCCTCCTCTGCGAACCGACCCTGCGCCTGCGCTGCCGCGCCAAAGTCGTCTGGCAAATCGAAGGCGCGGCGGGCCTGTGCTTCGTGCAAGAAAAGAGCGCCGCCGCCTAAAGCGCGGCGTCAGCCATCCGAAGCTTATCGTCGGCGCGGTGGTAATGCCGGCGGAATAGCTGGCGGCAGAGCGTAGCTCTCGCGCCGATAGTCCGCGCCAATAGTCCGCGGCTTCTGCGGCAAGAACCCCGGTTGCGGCGTCGGAGGCGGGCGGCGCTGCTGCGCGGCGTATGCAACGGCGGCGATCACCGCGCGCCGCTGCGCCTCGGCCTTCGCCGCTGCGCGCTGCGCCAGCTTTGCTTCAAACGCCTGACGCCGATGCGGCGGCAAGAATTGCAGGATTGCTTCGCGGATGCTGTCGCCGCGCCACTTCACCGGCTCGCACCATGCGAACTGCCGCGCCACCTTGGGCACGCGCTCCTGACCGTTGAAGATCACCGGAATGATCGGCCGATTAAACGCGAAGGCCATGTCGATCTCGAACTTGATCCATGGCCGGTTGAGCACGAACATACCGGCGGTGACCAAGAGCGCATCGCAGACGCGCACGCGCTCGCGCAGTTCGTACGCCAATGCGGCGTCGTCTTCTGAATCGATTGGATGGCGCGACGTGACCGAGAGGTCGAAGAAGTCGACGCCCTTGACCCACGACGTTGTCAGCAGGTCGGTCAGGCCGTCACGCCGATTTAGATACGCCCAGGCGTGGGAAGAGAAGATGAATATCTCGTCGTCGAGCGGATAACTCAGGCTCATTGGCCTCCATCTTTCATTTCTTGTTGGGGCGCTGCGTCAGCGCGGAAGCCGCTGCCGTTTTCGCCGCCTTGCTGGAACCGGAACTCTTCAGCGTCTTGCTGGCGGCTGAGGCGGCGCGGGCGCTGGTGACTTCGTTGTTCTTCTTCGCCATCGAGGACTCTCCCAGGTTGTAGGGTGCGACATTTTCTCCCTACGCGAGTCTGTTCCGCGGAGTCAACATCTGGCCTGCCGGACCCCTGCGAACCACCATATGTTGCGGCCTCGGAATGGAATGTAGCAGCCGGTGGAGACACAACCGCCGCTGTTGGCGCAGCGATATTAACGCTGCCCCAACCGCAGTTCCGGCTCTCGCCGGCCACTCCGATTGCGGTTCTAAGGTGTTGATTTCATTGGAGCGGGCGATGTGCTGGCATCGCGTTTCAGAGCCCTTGTATATCATAGACTTAGCTATGGCGCGATTTCTGATTTGTAGGAGTCTTTGTAGGAGTGCGGAGTTCGCGGCGGAGTTCGCGATAGTTGCGAAGCGCCGTAAGGGCGAACCCCGGCAACCGGGACGCCGTGTAGCACACCGCGAGGATGACGACGGTCCAGCCGCCGATGGCGCTTCGCAAGCCCTCCATCCCAATCACTTCGCCAACCACTTCCAACATCGCCGGCTCCATGACGCAGGAAGCGCCTAGGCCGCTATTGTCACCCCGGTTTTCCGGGTGCGGGGTTGAGCCTCAGACGACCGCCCGCACCTCGCCGCTGCAACCGTAGATTCCCCCCTTGCCGCGACTCGCGTTAGAACATCCGAGGAACAGGCTGGAACGACGTGGCGTCAACGCTGAAGGATCAGAACAGGCTAGGACTGTGGGCGGTTACCGCCGGCAACCTGCTGTTGTTCGCTGTTCTGAGCCGGCCGGCGGGGGTTTTGTCCGGCGATCTGGGAGACTTGGCGCGAGACTGGGGGCCGATCCTGCCTGCGGGCCTGGGCCTGATCGTTGTCGGCGTGCTCAATCACCAGATCGACGCCATCGCCAAAGCGCGACTCGTGTTTTGGCGCATTCACGATCCCCTACCCGGAAGTGCGGCCTTTACACGGTGGGGACCGAGCGACGCGCGCGTCGATATGGACACGCTCCAGCGCAAGTTCGGGCCACTGCCTACAGATGCCAAGGCGCAGAACGCACTCTGGTATAAGCTCTACAAGTCCGTCGAGAGCGAAGCTGCGGTGGAGCAAGCGCACCGCGAGTATCTATTTACTCGCGACTACTGCTTCTTAGCAACGCTCATGCTCATCGGTCTCGGTGCACTCGCGATCATCACCTTCGCCAGCGTCGGCAACGTGATGCTTTATCTCCTCATTCTCACTGCCCAGTTCCTAATGACCGGCCAAGCCGCGCGTGTTCACGGCCGGCGCCTCATCAGCACTGTGTTGGCGACGGCGAGCGCGAAGGGCGCCTAGCATGGGTGTTTTTCATTTTCTCAATGTCGGCCAAGGTGATTGCTCAATCATCCAGCACGCGAGTGGTAACGTAACGGTCGTTGACGTGAACCACGCGAAGCCGCCGCTTAGCGAAACATCGAGCCTGATCATGCAAGTGCTCAAAGAGAACTACCACCAGAAGGACTCGCCCACTAATCCCATCGAATACATGCTGGATCACGGTATCAAGAGCGTGTTTCGCTTCGTATTGAGTCATCCAGACATGGACCACATGGGCGGCATCAAAGCGTTTTTCGAGCAATTCTCTCCGGCCAACTTCTGGGACACCGCAAACACCTGTCGGAAGGACGACTGGAGCAACAGCCCGTATAATAGAGAAGATTGGGATTTCTATTGCGGCCTCCGAAGCGGCGCAAACACCAAGACAAAGCGGCTTGTGCTTCACTCGAACGACAGAGGAAAATTCTACAACATCGATGGCAGCGACAACGCTGGAGGTGACGGCCTCTACATCCTTTCTCCCACGCCTAAACTCGTCTCCGACGCCAACGGTTGCGAAGATTTCAACGACTGTTCTTATGTGATCCTCTACAAGTCCAGCGCCGGGCGTATTCTCCTGGCGGGTGACTCGCACGATAAGACATGGGAACACGTGCTGAAGTACCATGCTGCTGACATCGCCAACGTCGAGGTTCTGCTCGCGCCGCATCATGGTCGGCATTCCGATCGCGACTTTGGCTTTTTGGACGTGGTTCGGCCAGCGCTGACGCTGTTCGGCAACGCCGCAAGCACGCATCTTGCCTACCGCGAGTGGAGCCGGCGCGGCTTACCCATCATTACGAACAATCAGGCTGGCGACGTCATCATCGATACGAACGGCGCCAACATGCAGGTCTACGTCTCGAATTCCGCCTATGCTGCGAAAATAAATCCTGGCGGCAGTTGGGATGCCAACTATCGCGGATACTGGGTCGGCGAGATCGCGGCAGCGGAAAGGGTCGCCTAGCGATCTAGGGGCTGAGCACAACCGTTTTTACGGCATTTGGCGTGGGAGAACATAATGCCGCAGTACTGGGAGGGCGCGGAATGATCCTGCGGCGCTGGCTTTTCGCTGTGGCGGCTGCGTTCCTCATTCTGCCGGACGCACGCGCCCAAACCCAAGCCGAAATCGACCAGGGCGCGCGTGATGCCTATGAGATGGCACACACTTTTTCTCAGTGTGTCGGCTACTGGACGTTCTGGGCTGAGGTCGAAGACGCGCTGGGCAACGCCGCGTCGGCAGAGAATGCGCGCGCCATTGGGCGAGGTGCGCGCCTATCCGCTGGCTACATGCTCAGCGTGCGTCATCGTCTGGAGCGGCCTGACGAACCCCCGCGCGCCTATGGCTCGTGGGATGACTTCATCGACTCGGTGGCGTCAGTAACGGCTACGCGGCTCATGGCGTCGCTTGAGCAAAGCGACACCGAGTCGATTGGGCGGCAAGCGACGACGTGCGTGGCCATGGGCGAGACCGCGCAAGAGATAGTTGATGAGATGCGGTTCGAAACCCTTAGCCGCGAGTGAGCGAAGCGGCCTAGTTATCGCTCCAACCGATGCTGCGTCCGGTCGAACCTCGGCCCATCGCGTAGGTAGTGATTTCCGACGACTCTAAACATATCCCGCGCATAGGAGTTGTGCATGCCAAATTTCAGCTCGCTAGAGGCTGCCTACTACCTGCTTGCACTCACGGTACCCGCTGTCGTGTTCATGTATGTTCGGATACAGTTCACGCATGGACGCATGCCTAAAGCCAGCGAGGCCGTCCTCCACTACATCGCCATCACCGCCATATATTATAGTCTGGCGCTGCCTTTCATCCTGCTGGCCATGGAAACGCCGGGGACCTGGCTCACGCGGTGGCTTGGCTGGCTCGCCGTGGCCTTCATCGTTCCCGGAGCAATGGGTCTCGCTTCCGGCTGGGCGGCACAAAGCAACTTTCTCTACAACGCGATGCGCCGTTTGGGTCTGAACCTAATCCACAGCGCTCCCACCGCCTGGGAATGGCGGGTGGGCAATTGCCCAGAGTGGATCGTAGTCACTCTGAAGAACGGAAACGCTTACGGGGCTTACTGCGGGAAAGATTCTTTTGTGTCCACCGAACCAGGCGAACGCGACATCTACCTCGAACGCACCTACGATATCGGACCTGACGGCAAATGGACCGAGCGCGCGTTCGGGATGTTGATATGCTCCGGCGAGCTGAGCACAATTGAGTTTTCAATAATCGAGTCGAGTGAACCTCATGACCAAGCCTCCTTCGAGACCTCCGCCACGCACGCTGATTGAAAAAGGAAAGCAGCCGCCAAGCGGTGTCAGCAAGCCAGGAGCTGGCAAACAGCCGTCTGGCAAACCGTCGGGATCACCGCCAACGGGAGGCGGCACCGGCAAGAAATAAGGGCCAAACAGATGACTAAGCCACCGACGAAGCAGCCACCGCGAGCACACTTTGAAAAAGGGGGCAAGCAGCCCAGCGGCACCGGGAGAAAATTTCAGGGCGGCAAACAACCTTCCGGGCAAGGCACAGCGGGCAATCCGCCAACTGGCGGCGGTACCGGCAAAAAATAAAACAGCGATGCCCAGGATTTGCGACCAGCTTACAGAGCGGCTGGCCGGGTGTCGAACTCGTCCATATCGTTTGTTGCGCGCGTGCCGTCATCTCAGCATTCGCAAGCGCGCGAGCACGTAAATCAAAGCCTGCCGCCCTACTTCCAAATCCAGGGGTCATTTGCGAACATCCGGGACGACTCCACGCGACGCGAGAAGCGTGTCGATCGCGGCATCATGTCCGCAGGCGCGATAATGCAGCTCGATTTCGCGGCTCCAACGGCCGATGGCGAGACCGCCCAAGACCTCCTGACGAAATGACTCCGCACGAACGCGCGTCATCGCCGCATCGATCTCTGGAGGTAGCTTCACACCGGAGAAGTCGGAGGAGCCACCGTGCTTCTGTGCATGGCCCATGTAATAGGGATTGGCCGCCGCAACGGCTTCTACGCGGCGCACTTCCTCTTCTGCGCGTACAATGTCGCCATCGCTCGGCCGACAGGCCGATTCGAAGAATGCCAGCCAGGAAGCGACCCCGCTCTCGCGAAATCGTGTATCGACAGCGGCCGCGACGGCAGGATCACGCGCGGGACGGCGCGGGGTTATCGACGGAGTCTTGCGGGCGTCACCGGCGCGCGCCTGCGCTTCCGTTGCCTTCCTTCCGGCCTTTGACGTGAGTATACGGCCGCGCTCACGAACGAGCTTCACGACAGCGTTGGCGTTGCGGCTCTCGCGCGCGAGCACAAGCGCCTCATCGATCCGCGCGAGCTGGTCCAACAGCGCGGCATCCTGGACGGTGGGGCCGGCTGCGGTTCCGAGCTTTTCTTTCTCGGCTTGGATTTCGAAAGAATAGCGCTTGGCGCGTTGGTTGGCGTTGGCCACCCAGTTCCCACGATCACATGCATAGCCCGCGGCAACATGCGCGTCGCGCGGCTCGACACCACCGGCGACGAGCTTCACGAATTCCCAGGCGCGCGGTGATAACAAATCCGCCATCGGGACCTTGAGAAAAGAGCGACGGATTCTGCAATCGACGTCGCCAAGTTAGAGGAGAGGCTGCGGAGTCGGTTATGTGTCCCGAAACCGACTCCGCCGGCCTCAAACGTCGTTGCGCCGCCAACGGACAGACGTCGGCGCAACGTGCGCGCGTTGCCGCGCGCGGGCGGGTAAGTCACTCCCGCCTTGTTGCCGTCGCCGCCGTGACCCCTTGTCTGTGAA
>JAEYPY010000274.1 GCA_023410295.1 Pseudomonadota bacterium
GTGCCATACGGAATGAGCACTGTGGTGGGCCGCGTGCTCACGCACGCGGCCCAGGATTGCTAGTCGTTAGCGCCACCGAAAGGCAGGATCATCGGCACGCGCGCCTGGTATTGGCGGTAGCGGTCGCCGAAGAGACGCACGAGGTCGCGCTCTTCGTAGCCGATGGCGACAAAGATGTAGGCGCTCCAGATCGCGGCGAAGAGCAAGTGGCCGGCGGTCATCGTTGGCGTTGACCAGAAGGCGATCAGGAAGCCGAGATAAAGCGGATGGCGCACGCCCTTGTAGAGCATCGGCGTCATGAAGCGCGGCGCCGGCGCCTCTTGTTTCTGACACGCACGCCATACCTGCGCGAGGCCGAATAACTCGAAGTGGTTGATCAGGAAGGTGGACAAGAGCACCAGCGCCCAGCCGGATGCGAAAAGCGCCATGAGCACCGCCGTCCAAAGCGGGCTCTCTACTTGCCAGACGATCGCCGGCAGCGGCGTCCAGTAAGTGAAGAGCGCGACGAGCACCGCTGTCGTCGCCAGCACGAAGGTGCTGCGCTCGGCTGATTTCGGCACGATGCGCGTCCAGACGCGCTTGAAGCTTTGCCGCGCCATGACGGTGTGCTGCAGGCCGAAGGCGAGCAGCAGCGCGATGTTGACGAGAACGCCGTAGGCGGCCGGCACGGACGAAGCGCCGGCGTCCACGGTTTTCGGCGCTGCGAGAAACGCGCCGAGGGCGTCACCGCCGACGAAAACGATCAGATAGAGAAAAGCTGCAAAGAACGCGGCGTAGACAATGACGCCGTAGGCGAGGGCAAACAGACCCATCGTATCCTCCGATGTACGCTGCCCACGTGGTGGCGCTGTGACGCATGACGCTGCGCTGCGCAAGTGACGCGCGGCACAAAGCCGAAACGGCGGTTACGCTAGGCGTGGAGGCTTTAAATGTTGAGCGGCTAGCGGAACGGCGGCTCGTCGAAGGCGCGGAGCTTGCGCGAGTGCAGGCGATCGCGGTTTTGTTTTAAGAGCGCGATTGTCTCCAGGCCTATGCGCAAGTGCGCGGCGATGGAGCGTTCGTAGAAGCGGTCGGCGGTGCCGGGGAGTTTGATCTCGCCGTGCGCGGGCTTGTCGGAAACGCAGAGCAAGACGCCGTACGGGACGCGCAGGCGGAAACCTTGCGTGGCGATGCAGGCGCTTTCCATATCGACGGCGACGGCGCGCGATTGGCTCAGGAGCTGGCGTTCCTGGTTGTAATTGAGCTCCCAATTGCGATCGGCGTAGGAGACGACGGTGCCGGTGCGCATGCGTTTGCGCAGTTCCGTCGGATCGCCAAGCACCGCGCCAGCCGCTTGCTGCAGCGCGATCTGCACTTCGGCGATGGCGGGGATCGGCACTTCGAGCGGCACGCGATCGTCGAGGATTTTGTCGCGGCGCAGATAGGCGTGCGCGAGCACGTAATCGCCGATGCGTTGGGTGTGACGCAGGCCGCCGCAATGGCCGATCATCAGCCAGCAATGCGGACGTAAGACGGCGAGGTGATCGGTGATGGTTTTCGCGTTCGATGGCCCGACGCCGATATTGACGAGCGTGACGCCGTCATTGTCCGGCGTGGTGAGGTGATAGGCTGGCATCTGGTATTTGCGCCACGGCGCGGCGAGCGCCCTGGCTTCGGCGTCCTTCTCCCCTGCTTCGATACGGATGCGGCCGGGGCCAGAGAGCGCCCAACCTTTAGGCCCGTTCGAAACGGCTTCCGCGGCCCAGCGCACGAACTCATCGACGTAGCGCTGGTAGTTGGTGAAGAGGATCCAGGGCTGCACGTCCGACCATGGCGCGCCGGTATAATGCTCGATGCGCTTCAGCGAATAATCCACGCGCGGCGCATCGAACAAAGCGAGCGGACGCGCACGGTCGAGCCGCTCGATGCGCAATCCATCGACGACGGCGTCGCCGACTTGCGTCAGGCGCGGATTGGGAAAATAGCGCGCGAGGTCTTCGGCCGGCACGTTGTCGAAGGCGCCGGCGCCGGCGGCGTCGAGCACAAAGGAATACGGGATCTCGGTCTCGCTGACCCGCACGCTCATCTCAGCGCCGTAATCGCCGACCAGCAGCTGCAATTGTTCGAGCAGATAGTCGCGATAATACGTTGGCTGCGTGATCGAGACCGCGTATTCGCCGGGCCACATCAGTTGCCCGTAGGCGCGCGCGACGCGCGGCGCGGGACCTGCCGGCAGATAGGTGATGCGCAGCTCGGGATAGCGGAAGAGCGCGCGTTCTTCGGCCGTGGGCGGCGTGCCCTTCTCGGCGAAGCGACGGACAGCTTCTATGAGGCTGGTGACGGCGCGTTCGTGCAGCGCTTCGAGGCGCGCGACGGCTTCTTCAGGCGTTTTGGGATTGTCCATCGCGGGAGTGTCCCGCGATGGGGGCGCGCGTCAAGAGCAGCCGCTCCAAGTGCACGGGATCGGATCGACAAGGCGCGAGCGGCGGTAGGCGGTGTGGCGAAAGGTGCGCTGCCCCGCATAGAGAAAGCCGAGCGGAACGTGGTAGGGGTAGGCCGTTTCCGCCAGGATGACACTGGTGCCTGGCCGCATCATCTGATCCGGCAGATCGACCGTGTCGCCGTTGTTGCGCGCGGACATCCCGCCGTGTCCCCTGCTCCAGACAACGCGCGCGACACTGGCCGATTCAATGCGGATGCTGGAAACCCGCACCTGCATGTCCGCGGCGCTGTCCGGGAACATCAGCACGTCAAGCGCCGACCACAGACCATTGATTTCGTCGAGCGAGACCGCGTTGTCGCGTGCGACCACGTCCGCCAGCGAGGCGGCAACGTTTTGCGACCGCTTGTTGGCGCCCAGGACGTCGATCAGATCGACCGAACCGAACAGCAGGAAGATCATCATCGGCGCGATGATGGCGAACTCGAGCGCGGCGAGTCCCTTCTTGGATTTTACAAAACGCCGAATGCGCGCGCGAAGCTTCATGATGACACTCCGCCGCCGGAGGCCTGATAGGGTTCGTTGCGGAACATCATCGTGGCGACCAAAATGCGCTCGCCGCTGCCGTTGATGGTCTCGAACACCGGCCCGAACAGCGGCGACATGATCTCCCATCGATAATAGGCGCGCACAACGACGATTTCGGAAGGCAAGCCAGGCTCGTAGCGGCTCGGGGGTTCGAACTGGTCTTCGTCGGAGACAGCGTCGGGATTGTCGGCGTCGGCATCGACGAAGGAGTCAAAGCGGGCGACATCGAGCACCAGATTGCCGTCGCATTCGAGCACCAGGAACGAGGTTACCTCGTTGCACATCATCTCGGCGATGTCGTCGCGGTCGAGACTGCCCATCTGCGCCTGACCGGTACGGATTTGGCGAGCGGTTTGCGAGACGGCGGAGTCGAGGCTGGTCTGGGCAAAGCCGATCATGGCGATCTCAGCCAGACCGATCGTCAGCAAGAAGAAGGGCACGGCGACGAGTGCGAGCTCGAGCGCGGCAGCGCCGCGCCGCGCGCGCGCAAAGCGCCGCAACAATCGCAAGCTTGGGAAGGTGCGCCGCGCCATATCGCCTCCGAACGCCCAGCTTAGGCGCCGATTGGCTGATATTCCGTCAAATGAAGCGGTGAACGCGGCTTAACGAACGCCGCCGCCGCGGCTGGCGATCTGACCATTCACTTCTTGCGAGCGCTCGCCGTCGCCGATGTCCGGACGCGGGCGGCAAAGCGGCGTGCATTCAAGGCGCGCAGTCTCGGTGCCGCGCGTGATCATGACGACATCGGTCTCGTCCGGCGTCACGACAACACGGCCGGAATAGAGTACGCGCCCGTTTGCGCCGACCACGACAAGATTGGTCGAGCCGTACGAGCGGCCGGTGACGAAAAGGAAGCGATCGTTCTGGACGGAGACGCCGGCGATCGTCGGATTGCCGATGGCGACGCCCTCGGCGGCCTCAGCCAGGCGGATCGGAAAGGCCTGGTCCAGCGCGACGCGAATATCGCGCGCTTCAGCTGCGCCGGCGGCCGCGAACATGGAAACAGCCGCGAACGCGGCGACAATAAAACGCGAGACGCGCATCGGCATCATCCTTGTTACAGAGTGAGCTACGCGCGAATTGGTTTCGGGATCGCTAAGACTTGCGCCCTCGCGCACGCAAATAACAATGACGATGCGTCGCCCGCGAAATCCCGCGTCGTTAACGCCATTTCAACTCTGCTTGTTGGCCGCTCTGTTTACGCTTCGCGGTTATGTTCCCGGTTGCGTCTGGGATGGGTGTCGGGTGCGACATACCACCGGGCCAGGTGAAAAGCACTCGACCAACGGAGCATACCATGTTGAAGCAATTTCTGAACAACGAAGACGGCGCCACCGCTATTGAATACGGCCTGATCGCCGCCCTCATCGGCGTCGCCATCATCGCCGCCGTCGGCGCGCTGGGCGGCCAGCTCGAAACCACCTTCGAGAACATCGACAGCGAACTCGCGGCGTCCAACACGCCCGGCTAAGCCTTACTAACGCGGCGCGCCGTCCTCGGCGGCGCGCAGCGCTCTTGTTTCTCTCCCTCTCCTAAGCGCCGCCCCCTCTCCCTCGGGGCGGCGCTTTTGTTTTGCACGCCTGTCCAGCTTGAGGACCGTTTAATACAGCCCGCCGCGAGCTAAGATTAAACAGAATATTCATGCCGACACCGCATGTTGGCTCGAATGTTTACGGTGCTGGCGATCACTGTTTTCGCGGGCCTTTTGGTCTATGCGGCGTGCAGCGACATCGCACGGCTGATCATTCCCAACTGGGTTTCGATCGCGCTGGTCGCGAGCTTTCCGGTCTTCGCGCTCTCGCACGCCATGGCGCCTCTGCAGATCGGCGGGCACTTGCTATTCGGCTTTGCCGTGCTCGTTGTCGGCTTTGGGCTCTTCGCGGCGAAGATCATCGGCGGCGGCGACGCCAAGCTCCTGGCCGCTGCGGCGGTTTGGACCGGTTACGCATCGTTCCTGCCGCTCATCTTCTGGATGGCGCTCTCGGGCGGCTTGATGGCGCTGATCCTGATGCAGGCGCGCAAGTGGGTGCCCTACGTCGAGGGCGCGCCCGCATTCGTAAACAAGTTGTTGGTCCACGGCAGCGGGATTCCATACGGCGTCGCCATCATGGTCGGCGGCCTCATGGCCATCCCGTCGCTTCCGTTCGTTTTGGCGCGTTAACCATGCCTTAGCCACAGCATGGTCTGTTCGACCATTGCGTGGTTCGGGGCAAGCGCGCGGGGAGTTGTAGCACATGTCAGCGCGTCAGCTGATCGTCCTTGTCGTCGCCGCCATCGCTGCGGTTGGCGCGCTGTTGCTCATTCGCGGCATGAATTCCGGCGACGCAGCCGCGCCGGTCGCGGACACCGCCGCAATCGCCGGCGAGCAGGTGCTTGTCGCCGCACGCGACGTGCCCCAGGGCGCAGCGCTCGCGCCGAGCGATCTTGCCGTCGTTCTATTCCCGACCGATTCCGTGTCCCAGAGTTTTGTGCGCCTTTCGGCGCAACCCTCGGCGCAAGCGGATTTTGTCGGCGCTGTAACGCGCCGGCCGTTCGTGCGCGGCGAGCCGATCACCATGAGCGCCGTGGTGCAGCCCGATGGCCGCGGCTTCATGGCCGCTCAGCTGGCGCCAGGCTTCCGTGCGGTCTCGATTGAGATCGATTCCGAAACAGCCGCCGGCAATTACATCCAGCCGAATGACCATGTCGACGTGATCGTCACCGCGCGGGCGCAAAATCGCGAAAGCGGCGGCGAGCAAGTCAACAGCAACATCGTCCTCGAAGACGTTCGCGTTCTGGCCATTGGCGAAACGACCCAGCCTCAGACGAGCGGCGAAGGCCCTGCCCGCGTCGAAGGCGGCTTTGCAGTGCTCGAGCTTACGCAAGAAGACGCCCGCGCCCTGGCGCTGGCGGACGAACTCGGCACGATCAGCCTCGCTCTACGCGGCGTTCAAGTTGAAACGGTCGGCATGACGAGCGGCTCCAGAAGCAGGCCCGTCAGCCAGCAATCAGGTTCGGTGCGCATCCACGCGTTCGGCGCCGTCACCGGGGGAAGTCGATGAGCCCGCGCAAGTCCCTTCGCGTTTCCCTAGCCACGGCGCTTTCAGCGGCCGTGGCTTTCGCGCCGCCGTTCGCGGTCGCGCAAGTCGAGCCGCCGGACGCCTCGCACGTGCAGATCAACAATGGCGGACGCGGCGCCCAATCGGCGTCGCTGGTGCTGCCGTTTGGCAAGTCAGCGATCATCGATCTGCCGGCCGACGCGCGTGACATCCTGATTTCCAATCCCGAGATCGCCGACGCCACGGTGCGCACGGCGCGCCGCGCCTATGTGATCGGCCGTCAGCTCGGGCAGACCAACATCTTCTTCTTCGACGCACAGGGCCGCCAGATCGCCAACGTGGAAATCCGCGTCGAGCCGGACGTCGAGCCTCTGAACGACATTCTCGGGCGCCACTCTTCGGAATCGCAAATCCGCGCCGAGGCAGTGAACGGATCGATCGTGCTCTCCGGCAACGCGCGCAGCGCCGCCGACGCCGACCGCGCACGCCAGCTCGCGCTCCAATATCTCGCCACCTCGGGCGGCGGCGGCGCGAGTGCGGAGAACCGCGTCGTCAACCTCATCCAGGTGCAGGGCAGCGAACAGGTGCTCGTGCGCGTGCGCGTGGTCGAGATGAGCCGCACGCTGGTGCGCCAGCTCGGCATCAACGCGAACTATGAGGAGATGATCAACCAGCTGATCGGCGAAGACGATTTCCTCGACATCGCCACGAGCAATGGTTTCTCTATCAATGGGCGCGTGCTTGGCGGTCTCGCCGCTTCCGGCGGCGTCGCCGAAAACATCCTGCGCCCCAACAGCTACACCTATCCGAGCGCCAACGTCGATCCGACCATCACGCCTGGCCAAGCCGGCGTCGGCGGCTATGAGTTCGATCCGGACACCAACACCGAGACCTTCGGACCCGCACGCGTCGAAAGCGCGCGCCGCACCGACGCCTCGATCGAAGCCTTCGAACGCGCCGGTCTGCTGCGCGTGCTCGCCGAGCCGAACTTGACCGCCATTTCCGGCGAAGCCGCGCGCTTCCTGGCGGGCGGCGAATTCCCGGTGCCGGTCAGTTCCGACGACGGGCAGATCTCGGTCGAATTCAAGCCGTTCGGCGTCGGACTCGCCTTCACGCCGATCGTCATGTCGGGGGGACGCATTTCGCTCAAGGTGGCGACCGAAGTCAGTGAACTCACCAGCGAGGGCGCGATCTCAACTGGCGACACGCCGATCCGCAACGACGACGGGACCACCACTGTCATTCGCGGCATCAACATCCCTGCCCTGCAGGTGCGCCGCGCCGAGACGACGCTGGAAATGTCATCGGGCTCATCGATCGTACTCGCCGGGCTGATCCACGAGCGCACGCGCCACGCGCTTGAGGGCGTGCCGGGCGTCATGAACACGCCGATCCTCGGCTCGCTCTTCCGCTCGCGTGATTTCGTCAACAACGAAACCGAGCTCGTCATCATCGTCACGCCGTATCTGGTGCGTCCGACGGCGCCGGACCGCCTGCGCACGCCGGCCGACGGCTTCCGCAATCCGAGCGAAGGCGAAAGCCTGCTGATGGGCCGGCTCAACACGCTCTATCGTCCCGCGCGCGCCGAAGGCGGCGAAGGCGATCAAACGCAACGCCTGCATGGGCCGCACGGACACGTCATCGAATGAGGACCGTCATGAAATCCCGCCTGCCCATGTTGCTGATCGGCGTGAGCGCGCTCACGGCCTGCGCCAGCGTGCCGCCGCCGCCTGAAGGCATGGCGGCGTCGCCGACGGCGGCCGACAATCATCGCATCGAGGTGACGCAAACCGCCGAGCGCATGGAGATCCCGGTCTCCGCGCACGACGCTACTCTTTCTTCCGCCTCACGCGCGCAACTCAATGCGTTCGCCAGCGGCTATTTGCGATTCGGCCATGGCGCGCTGGTGCTGAGCACGCCCTCGGGCGGCGCCAATTCGGAAGCGGCCTCCGTGCTCGCCAACGAAACGCGCATGGCGCTGGTTGCGTCCGGCGTCTCCTATGCCGCGGTCGCCGGTTCGACCTACGATGCGAGCGGCGAAGCCGGCGCGCCGATCATCGTCAGCTACGCGCGCTACGAGGCGCATGCGCCGGACTGCGCCCCACTCTGGGAGCAGGACCTCGCGCACCAAAGCAACAACCAGCCCTGGGCCAGCTTTGGCTGCTCCACGCAAGCCAATCTTGCCGCGATGGTGGAAGATCCCGCCGATCTGATGCGGCCGCGTGAAGAAGATCCGCGCGATTCCGGCCGCCGCGACACGGTGATGGAAGCTTACCGTGCCGGCGAACAAACGCATGCGACGCGCACTGGCGATGAGCGCGTCGCGATCAGCAACGCGGTGGATTAACAGCCATGAGCAATCCCGAACCGGAAGCGGATTGGAGACTGAACGCCGACGAGGAGTTCGTGCTTGAGGACGACGACGCGTTCGGCGTCGGCGAACTCGAAGGCGTGGACCTGCCGCCGTTCGACGCCGATCTGCCCGCGCCCGCCAACGAAGCCGGCCCTGCACTCGGCGATCACGATCCTTACGGCCTTACGGGCGCGGAAATGACCGCAGCGCCGGTGACGGTGGCGCGCGAAGAGGGCCGCATCACCGAACAGCCGGTGCCGCGCATCACCATCCACGCCTCGTGCGACCGTCACGAAGTGGCCGACATCATCTCCGGCATCGCCGTCGACCGCCGCATGGCGCGTGCGGAGATCAGCGTTGAGCAAGGCGGCATCGAAGCGGCGATCTCGCGCTTTGCCGCGCAAGCCAGCCCCAACCTGCTGATCCTCGACACGCTGATGCAGGGCCAGCAGATGCTGCATAATCTCGACCGCCTCGCCCAGGTGATCGAGGAAGGCACCAAGGTCGTCATCATCGGCGCGGTCAACGATATCGCCCTCTTCCGCGAGCTGATGGCGCGGGGCGTCAGCGAATATATCGTGCCGCCGCTGCAGCCGATCGATCTCATCCGCACGGTGTGCGGGCTCTACGTCAATCCGGACAAGCCTTTCGCCGGGCGCATCATCTCCGTTATCGGCGCGCGCGGCGGCATTGGCGCCTCCACCATCTCGCACAATCTCGCCTGGTCTATCGCCGAGCGTCAGGAATCGAGCGCGACGCTGCTCGACCTCGACCTTTCCTTCGGCACCGCCGCGCTCGACTTCAACCAGGATCCGCCGCAATCGATCGCCGATGCGCTGACGGCGCCGGACCGGGTCGATGATATCTTCCTCGAACGCGTAATGACCAAGCAGACCCAGCGTCTGCAGATGCTGACGGCGCCGGCGACGCTCGAGCGCGAGTTCGAACTCGACCCGATGGCGTTCGAGACCGTGATCGAGCGGGTGCGCCGCACGAGCCCGTTTATCGTACTCGACCTGCCGCACATCTGGACCTCGTGGGTGAAGCACACCCTACTCGCCGCGGACGATGCGATTATCGTCGCCGGCCCCGATCTCGCCAGCTTGCGCAACACCAAGAACATCATGGATCTGCTGCGTGCGTTGCGCCCGTACGATTCACCGCCGTCGGTGGTGCTCTCGATGGTGGGCGTGCCGAAGCGGCCGGAAATTCCGTTCAAGGATTTCGCTGAAGCGCTGGGCGCGGAGCCGGTGGCGTCGATCCCATTCGATCCCCAGCTTTTCGGCATGGCCGCCAATAACGGCCAGATGATTGGCGAAGTTGCGCCCGCGTCGAAGACGGCGGTCGCGCTCGATACGTTGGCTGCATCGCTGACGGGCCGCAAGACGGTGGAGGCGAAGAAGCCGTCGCTCACCGACAAGATCCCGTTCCTGAAGCGATAAGGGGCCCTGATGTTCGGAAAGCGAAGCCTGGGCGATGCTCCGAGCACGGTACCGGCGCCAGCCGCGACGCCTGCCGCGCGTCCGCAGCCGGCCGCTGCCGCCCCGCGC
>JAEYPY010000277.1 GCA_023410295.1 Pseudomonadota bacterium
CGCCTGCGCCGCCGCGGCGCGTCGAGCCGCCTGTCGCGCCGCCGCCAATTACTGCGCCCGTTGGACGCGCCGCGCCCGCCACCGCGCCAAGCGCGCCCGCGGCCGCGACAGCATTCGCACCAAAGAAGCTGCGTCGCGGCACGCCTGAACTGGTGCGCATCGTTGTGCACCAGCCGAAAGACCTGAACGCGGTGATCAAGGCGGCCAAGAAGATCGATCCGCGCACTGACGCCGCGCCGAGCGGGATGAGCATCGGCGATGTGGCGCTCGGCGCCAGCATCGGCATCGCACTCGAAGTGCGCGGCGCCGCGTGCGATGGCGCGTTGCAGCGCCGCACATGGGCCGGCGAGCCGATCGACTTCGCGTTCTCGGTCGAAGCCGACCCGAGCGTGAAGCAGGTCGTGCTGTTAGCGCGCGTTTTCATCAATGACGCGCAAATCGGCGTGCTTGCTTTCACCCGCAACGTCTCCGGACCGGCGAAGAAGCCGCACTCGCTCGGCGACCGCGTTCGGCTGAAGCGCCACAAGCGCGTCTTCCTCTCCTATTCGAGCAAGGACCGCGAAAGCGTCGCCACCATCGCCACCGCCTACCAAATGGCCGGCGTCGATCATTTTTGGGACCGCACCTCACTCAAGTCAGGCGAGACTTGGCACCCTCGCCTTCGCCGCGAGATCGACCGCGCCGATCTTTTCCACCTCTGCTGGTCGCGTGCGGCGGCGGAGTCCGAATGGGTCAAAAAGGAAGCCGAGCACGCGATCACGCGCCGCAAGCGTCACAGCGGCAAGCCCGAGATCACCGTGCAGATGCTGGATGGCCCGCCCTGGGCCAAGCATCCCGACGAGCTCGACAGCATCAATTTCGATGATTTCGTGCGCGCCGCGATCGTCGGCTACGCGCGCGGCGACGGCTCCTCGTAACCCAGGAACGCAAGCGCCTGTTCGGCGGCGGTGTAACCCGTCTCGAATGCGCCGTGCGCGGTCGAGTAGCGAGTGCGCGAGCAGGCTTCGCCGGCAAAGAAGAGCGGCGGCCTGGGCTCGGCCAACACTTGCCGCAGCTCCGCGCAGCCGGGCTTGGCATAGGAGTATGCGCCCATCGCGTGTGGATCGCGCGACCAGGCGGACGACGCGAGCGTGGTCAGCCGCGCGGGAAAAGCGGATCCCAGAATGCCCGCTAGTTCCTGCTTGGCGTAATCGGCCATCGCCTCTGTGCCAGCCTCTGCAAGGCCCCGCGCCAGCGAACCGCCGAAGTAAACCTCGATCAGCGGCTTACCCATCGGCCGTAAATGATACGAGCCCATGTCTTCGGTATCGAAGCGCGGGAAGAGATGGCCATCGACGGGAAATTCCTCGGGTTGCGCCAGCGCGAAATAGAGCTTCTCCGCAGCGCCGAGCGGCAGCGCATGGGCGGCATCGATCTTGTCGGCGATTGCCGGTGTGAGGTTCAGCGCATCGAGACATGAGGTTGGCAGCGCCACGATGACGGCGCGCGCTTCGACGGCGCCGCGCGCACTCTCCACGCGCACGCGCGGGCCGCCGCAATCGACGCTCCGTGCCTCGACGCCAAGCTCCGCCGGCAGCCCATCGCCGAGCGCGGCGATTAGCGCGCCATAGCCCTCACGCACGCGCCAGTTCACCCCGGTATCTTCGTAGCGCGCATAGTCGCGCGCATCGATGCAATCGAGCGCGGCGCCGCTGATATAGGAGAAGACGGCGTTGATCATCGCACTCCAGCGGCCGCCCTCTTCGAGGTAAGCGCTCGCCGCGACTGGCGGGCCGTGTTCTGCCTCTTTGTCGATCCGCGCCTCGAAACGGGCGAATGCTTCGCCGAACGCGCGCTGCTCGGCGCCGCTGAGCGCCTGGTCGCCGGATTGGCGCTGCCATGGCGCCGGCGTCTTATCCACCTCGAACGCGGGCATCGCCTCTGCGATCGCCGCAAGCACGTTCTTATCGGCCGAATGCATCCAGCCGCAGCCGAGGTCGAGCGCATGACCACTCTGCTGGATCGTCAGCGCACGCCCGCCGATGCGCTCGCGCGCTTCGATCAGCAGAAATGACGCGCCGGACTTCGCCAGCCGACGGCCGGCGCCTATCCCGGCTGCGCCCGCGCCGAGCACGACGACGTCATAGAAACTGTCCATGGCCCAGCATAACGCGCTCACCGCTCTTTCGGCGCCCGCCGCGCGATGCTAGGTGAGCCGGCCTCTAGGGGCGCGTAGCTCAATGGTTAGAGCCGGCCGCTCATAACGGTCTGGTTGCAGGTTCGAGTCCTGCCGCGCCCACCACGCCTGCCTCGCAGACGCTCTTTTCCCTGCCCCCGTCCTATCGCATGCTGCGCGCATGGGCGGCGCTTTCAAACTGACTTTCATCCCACTCGCTTGCTTGCTCGCCGCGTGCGGCGAGCAGCCGCTGCAGCGAGCCAGTGTTCAATGCCCCGCGTTCGAACTCGGCGCCGTGATTGACGTGCCTGCCGGGCGCGTCATCCGCGGCGAACATCGGCATGAGCCCGAAGAGCGTGTCGGCGGCGAAGGCGCCGTTGCGGCCTTCTCCATCGACGCGCATGAAGTGACGAACGCTCAGTTCGCCACCTTTGTTGAAGCGACTGGTTACGTCACCGTCGCAGAACAGCGCGGGCCGGATGGCAGGCCACTCGGCGCTGCTGTCTTCGACCGCACCGCCCGCGGCTGGCGCGTCGATCCAACCGCGAACTGGCGTCATCCCGACGGCGCCGACTCATCCATCGCCGGCAAGGACCGCTATCCTGTCGTCGCTGTCGCTTACGCAGACGCGGAGTCCTACGCCCGCTGGGCCGGACGGCGCTTGCCGACGGAGCATGAATGGGAGTTCGCTGCGCGCGGCGACGCGCCCGCTGCCGACGATGTACGCGCAGAAGCATACCGCGATGGCGCGCCAGCCGCGAACACATGGCAAGGCGTTTTTCCGATCGCAGACACGGGTGAGGATGGCTTCGCCGGCCTGGCGCCCGTGGGCTGCTTCGCTGCAAACGCACGCGGCGCTTACGACATGATCGGCAATGTCTGGGAGTGGACCAGCACGATCTACGAAGATGGCGCCCTCAGCGATCTAACGCGCGGCTATGGCGAGACGCCGCGCGTACTCAAAGGCGGCTCACAGCTGTGCGCCAGCAATTTCTGCTCACGCTTCCGCAGCGGCTCGCGTCAGCCAGGCGATCCGGGGCTCGGCATGTCGCATATCGGCTTTCGGACGGTCGGGCCGGCTAGCGGCGGCTAATAATCCACCAGCGCCGCAGCCAGCTGGCGCACGACGGCCGCGGCCTGTTTAGGCGAAAGCTTCTGCTCGCGCCGCAAGCGCCGCCATGACTCAAAGCTCAGCGCCAGATCGAGCGCATCGAGCTTCTGCGCCGCGACACGCTCCGGCAGCACCGCGCGCAAGGTCTTGCGCTGCATCTGCGTCAGCTTCTCGTGTTCCTTTTGCAGGAAGGGCGACGCCGGCCGGCGCATATCGGCCACCGATTTCACCGGCAGCATGATCTCGAACATCTTCGCGCGACGGTCGACGATCTCATCGAGCTTCTCGCGCCAGGTCGTGCTGGCGAACGGCTCCAAGAACATCGGCGCAAGCTGCACCGCCATCAGCGTGTGGATCTCGCGGTAGACACCCTCCATGTCGTCGAACAAGCGAAACACGGTGCGCCGCCCTACGCCAGCCCGCTCCGCCACTTGATCGGCGCTCGGCGACACTTCACCCTCGCGCACGAGTTCGATCATCGCCTCGGCAATGCGGCGTCGATTGGCGTCGGCGCGCGCGCGCCGGCCGTCGATCTGCTCCACCACGCTCATGGCGTGCGCTTGATGAACGCGTTGATCACGTCGGCGATCTGCTCGGGTTGATCTTCCTGCAGGAAGTGCCCGCCGCCCTTGATCGTGGTGTGCTCCTGGTTGCGCGCGCCAGGCACGACGGATTGAAAGCGCGCCTCGCCGCCGCGGGTTATTGCGTCCTGATCGCTGAACGCTGTGAGGAAGGGCTTCTCGAACGCCTCCAGCACTTTCCACGCCGCCTTGTTCTCAGCCACTGACGCCATCTCCGGCTTAATCGGCACCAACGCGGGAAACTGCCGCGCGCCGGACTTGTAGCTCTCATCCGGAAATGGCGCGTCGTAAGCAGCCTTTTCCGCATCGGAGAGATCACGCACGCAGCCGCCATTGACGATGTTCGAGGTTGGAAACACCGGCACACCCTGGCTGAACTGAAGCCAAGCTTCGAACGCGGGGGTCGCGCCGCTGCCGGTGGGCAGCCCCGTGTTGGCGACAATTACGCGCGCAAACCGCTCCGGCATCGCGGTCACGAGACGAAGCCCGATAAGCCCACCCCAGTCTTGGCAGAAAAGTGTGATGCGGGTCAGGTCATTGGCGCGCAGCCACTCGCTCATCCACGCGACGTGGCGCTCGTACGTGTAGTCCTCGCGCGCTGCCGGCTTATCGGAGCGGCCAAAGCCGACGAGATCGGGCGCGACAATGCGATGACCGGCGTCGGCAAGCCGCGCACCGATCTTGCGATAGAGGAACGACCAGGTCGGCTCACCGTGCATCAACAGCACGGGCCCCGCCGCGCGCGGACCTTCGTCGATCGCGGCGATGCGAAGCTTCGTCCCGTCCGCGTCGGTCACGTCGGTGTAGTGTGGCGCAAACGGAAAATCCGGCAGGTTGGCGAATCGATCGTCCGGCGTGCGCAGGATTTGCATCGGAAAGGCCTTTCACGAAAATGCGTTGACCACCGCGAGGCGGCCGATATAGTGGCACTAAGAGTGCCATTTTAATGGCGGGCGTCAAGCGCCTTCGGGGAGGAGCGGCCATGAAGCGGTGGATGATCGCAGCTGGCGTGCTGGCGCTGATGGGCCTTGGCGGCTTCTTGGCGCTGAAAACGTGGGGCTATTACCTGCCCGGGCTCCTTTCAAGCATTCGCGATCCAATCGCGCCGAACCAGCCGGTGAGTTGGGCGCAAGGGCCGGAGACGCCGTCCCAAGGCGAGCGCCCGCCCAACATCATCGTCATCGTCGCCGACGATCTCGGCTTTAACGACATCTCGCGCCATGGCGGCGTCGCGGGCGGGCGCGTGCGCACCCCCCACATCGATGCGCTCGCCGAGCAAGGCGTCAGCGTCGATATCGCCTACGCCGCCAACGCCACCTGCTCGCCCTCGCGCGCCGCGATCATGACCGGCCGCTATCCCACGCGCTTCGGCTTTGAATTCACCTCCGCGCCGGTCGCCTTCTCCCGCTATCTTTCGCACGGCGACGCGGACGATCTGCACCGGCCCCTCTTTCACGAAGAACGCGTCGCCGCCATGCCGCCGGTGGAATCCCTCGGCGTGCCGGCAAGCGAAACCACGATTGCCGAAGTGCTGCGCACGCGCGGCTATCGCACGCTGCACGTCGGCAAGTGGCACCTCGGCGAAACGCCCGACATGCGCCCCGAGGCGCAAGGCTTCGATGAAAGCCTCGGCTTCATGGCGGGCGCCGGCATGTTCCTGCCGCGCAACGATCCCAACGCCGTCAACGCCTATCTGCCGTTCGATCCGATCGATCGCTTCATCTGGGCCAACTTGCCCTACGCTGTGCAATTCAACGGCGGCCAGCGCTTCCGCCCTGAAGGCTACATCACCGACTATTTCGCTGATGAAGCCGTCGCCGCTATCGAGGCTAACCGCAACCGCCCGTTCTTTCTCTACCTCGCCTTCAACGCACCGCACACGCCGCTGCAAGCGACGCGCGCCGATTACGACGCGCTCGCCGACATCGAGGATCACACCGAGCGTGTCTATGGCGCGATGATCCTCGCACTCGACCGCGGCGTCGGCCGCGTCATGCAGGCGCTCCGGGACAATGGCGTCGATGAGAACACGCTCGTCATCTTCACCAGTGACAATGGCGGCGCCTGGTATGTCGGCATGCCCGAGATCAACGCGCCGTTCCGCGGCTGGAAGGCAACCTTCTTCGAAGGCGGCATCCGCACGCCATTCTTTGCGCGCTGGCCTGGCCGCTTGCCCGCTGGCGCGCGCGTCGAAGGCCCAGTTACACACATGGACAT
>JAEYPY010000110.1 GCA_023410295.1 Pseudomonadota bacterium
GGCAGGGCTAGAGCGGCGCCTTCAATTCCACCTCCGGAGCATCTTCTCATGGCCCGCGCAAAAATCGCCCTTATCGGTTCTGGCATGATCGGCGGCACGCTCGCCCACATCGCCGCGCGCGAGGAACTGGGCGATGTCGTGCTGTTCGACGTGGTGGAGGGCGTCCCGCAAGGCAAAGGCCTCGACATCGCCGAAGCCTCGCCGGTGTTCGGCAAGGATGCAGCGCTGAAGGGCGCGAACGATTACACCGGCATCGCCGGCGCTGATGTCTGCATCGTCACCGCCGGCGTGCCCCGCAAGCCCGGCATGAGCCGCGACGATCTGCTCGGCATCAATCTCAAAGTGATGAAGGCGGTGGGCGAGGGGATCGCGCAACACGCGCCGAACGCGTTCGTCATCGTCGTCACCAATCCGCTCGACGCGATGGTTTGGGCGCTCCGGCAATTCTCCAAGCTCCCGCACAACAAGGTCGTCGGCATGGCCGGCGTCTTGGATAGCGCGCGCTTCCGCTGCTTCCTCGCCGAAGAATTCAACGTCTCGGTCGAAGACGTCACCGCCTTCGTGCTCGGCGGCCACGGCGACACCATGGTGCCGCTGGTGCGCTACTCCACCATCGCCGGCATCCCGCTGCCTGATCTCGTGAAGATGGGTTGGACCAGCCAGGAGAAGCTCGACCAGATCGTGCAGCGCACGCGCGACGGCGGCGCCGAAATCGTCAATCTCCTGAAGACCGGCTCGGCCTTTTACGCGCCGGCCGAAAGCGCGATGGTGATGGCGAAGAGCTACCTGCGCGACAAGCGCCGCCTCTTGCCGTGCGCGGCGAACCTCACCGGCCAATACGGCCTAAATGACATTTACGTCGGCGTGCCCTGCATCATCGGCAAGAACGGCGTAGAAAAGGTGGTCGAGATCGAACTCGGCGCCGAAGAACGAGCGATGTTCGATAAGAGCGTTGGCGCCGTTAAGGGCCTTGTCGATGCGTGCAAGGGCATCGACCCCAGCGTCGGCTAACCCGCCTCGCTCTATATTTTAGTGTTGATGCAATCGGTGGGAACCGCAGGCCCGGATATGGCTTGAACGTGACGAGTCACGGGGAGAAGCCATGTCAATTCGGGCCATTCCGGCAAACCGGCTGAGGTCCGCGTGCGCTGGCTAAAGGCCGCCGCTGCATCCGCCGACGATCTCGGCGTCGCTAATATTGACGTTTACGACGCCAACGATCCGCTGCAGCGCGACTACGATGAAGCAATCCGCTTGGCCCAAGGCGGTCAGCACGACAACTTACCCAAGCGCGCGCGCTTTCTCGTCCGCCATCAGCTCGCCGCGCAGGCCCTCAAGCGCTTTCCGGATCTCGACGTCGCCGAATGCGGCTGTTGGAAGGGCCACTCAACGCTGATGACGGCGTGGTTGATCGAGCGCGTGGGCGCCACCGGCCGCTTCGCCGTGTTCGACTCTTTCGATGGCCTCTCCGATTTCACCGACGCTGATCGCGCCGGCGCGTCCGATGCGAACCAGGAAGCGCGCCGCCAAGCTGCTTTCCGCTCCGATCTCGACGCGTTCAAAGCGCTGATGGCGCCATATGCCTTCGTCGATATCTATCCCGGCTGGATTCCCGATCGCTTCAAGGAGGTGGAGGGCCGCAGCTACGGCTTTGTCAGCATCGATGTCGATATGCACGACCCGACGCTGGCCTCACTCGAATTCTTCCACCCGCGCATGCCCGCCGGCGGGATCATCTATCTCGACGATTACGGCTACAAAAATTTCCCCGGCGCGCGCGCTGCGGCGGACGCCTTCTTTGCCAAACACCCTCCCAGCTTCTTCCTGCGCCTCCCATCCGGCGCCGCGTTCGCGGTCAAATAGTTCTGACTTCGCAAACGCGCGCTGCGCGCTAAATAAGGCCATGACCGACATCGGCCCAACTCTCACCACAGAGCGCCTCGTCCTGCGTCCGCCCAAGCACGAGGATTTCGATGGCTTCGCCGAAATGGCCGCCGAGGAAGAGACCATGCGCTTCATTGGCGGCGTCGCGCCGCGCGATGCGGCGTGGCGCACGATGGCGCAGCTTGCCGGCTCATGGACGCTGCTGGGCTACGGCATGTTCTCGGTGCTGCGCCGCGACACCGGCGAATGGATCGGCCGCTTGGGTCCTTGGCGTCCCGGTGGCAAGGAAGGCTCGTGGCCCGGCGATGAAGTCGGCTGGGGCCTGAAGGCGAGCGCGGCAGGGCAGGGCTATGCGCTCGAAGGCGCAACCGCCGCCATCGACTGGGCCTTCGATCATCTCGGATGGGACCACGTCATCCACTGCATCGACAAGGCCAACGCGCCGTCGATCGCGCTCGCCAAGCGTCTGGGATCGCAGTGCGAGCGCGAGGACGTCCGCCTCGCGCCGCCGTTCGAGGCCGCAATCGTCGATATCTACGGCCAATCCAAAGCGCAGTGGAAAGCGCGCCAGCGCTGAAAACCCTACGCAAATGAGGCGATTCGTCCGTCGCTTCGCGCTTGCATCCCGCGCCCGCGCCGCCAAGTTGAACGCTTCAGTCAGGGGGACATCCATGCGCCACATCGCACTCGGACTTATTGCGCTGGCCTGCGCCTCGGCGGCGCATGCGCAGCCACAACAAGCGCCGCCGCCCGTCGCGGAGATCAGCGCCGAGCAGCAACGCACCGTCGAACGGCTGCGCAGCGCCGCGCTTGGAAGCGATCTCGCGTACGATCTCGTCGAAGATCTGGTGACCAGCGTTGGCCCGCGCCTGGCGGCTTCGGAGAACGAAGCGCGTGCGCGCGATTGGGCGGTGGAGATGCTGCGCCGTCAGCGCTTCAGCAATGTGCGCATCGAAAGCTTCACCATGCCGTACTGGGATGCGGTGCGGGAGGAAGGCTGGATCATCTCGCCGTCACATCAGCCGATGGTGCTCGCCGCGCTCGGCGGCTCGGCTGCAACGCCCGCCGATGGCCTCGAAGCCGAAGTCGTGCGCTTCACCAGCTTAGCCGAACTCGACGCCGCGCCTGCGAGCGCCGTCGCAAACCGCATCGTCTTCATCGATGAGCGCATGGTGCGCTCGCAAGACGGTTCGGGCTACGGCGCAGCTGTCGCCAAGCGCGGCCGCTGCGCGCCGATGGCGCACGCCAAAGGCGCCGTCGCCTGCATCATCCGCTCCGTCGGCACCGATACGCACCGCTTCGCGCACCAGGGCGGCAATGTGCGCCAACCGGAAGGCGTCGCCATTCCCGCCGCCGCGATCTCGCCGGCCGACGCCGACATTCTCGGTCGCTTGGCGCAACGCGGCGCGACGCGCGTGCGCCTCAACATCCAAACCGACGTGCGTGAGAATGCGCCCTCCGGCAACGTCATCGCCGAGATTCCCGGCCGCGAGCGTCCGAACGAAATCGTGCTGCTCGCCGCGCACTTGGATTCCTGGGACATGGGCCAAGGCGCCATCGATGACGGCGCCGGCGTCGCCATCATCACCGCCGCTGCAAAGCTGATTCGCGATCTGCCGCGCCGTCCGCGACGCACCATCCGTATCCTGCTTGCCGGCGCGGAAGAGAACGGTGTTTGGGGCGGGCGCGACTATGGCCGCGTCCATGGCAGCGACAATCACGTCGTCGCCGCCGAGAGCGATTTCGGCGCTGGCCGCATTTGGCGCTTCACCACGCGCTTCAACGAAGACGGGCTGCAATATGCGCGCGCGATCCAGCGTCAGCTTGCGCCGCTCGGCATCATCCTCGGCGACAACGAAGCCGGCGGCGGCGCCGATATTTTCGCCGTGGCGCAAGCGGGCGCAGCCATCGCCGATCTCGATCAGGATGGCAGCGATTACTTCGACTACCACCATACCCCGAACGACACGATGGCCGCGATCGATCCCGAAGCGCTTCGCCAGAACGTCGCCGCCTGGGCCGTGTTCGCCTATCTCGTCGCCGACAACGACTGGAACCTGACGCCCACGCCCGCTGCGCCGGCGCAGTGATCCGCAACGCGCATCCCACCCCGCAAGGGGAGGGATGCGACGCGCTCAGTACCAGCCCGCCTCGCGCAACGGCCGCACATTCGGCCGGCTCACCGGCGCTTCGACGCCGCCCTTCAGCGTCAGCACCATCTTGTCCCCATCGCGACGCGCACTCTCGACCGCGTCCTTCGCCACCCACCACGAGCGATGCGTCTGCGCGCCCTCAAGTCCCTCGAGTTCAGCAATCGCGTCCGCGAGCCGCATCAGGATGAGCTCGGCGCCCTTGGAGGTGTGCAGGCGCAGATAATGATCCTCCGCCGAGACCGCGTAGATCACCGCGCCTTTGAGCTTCGCCGGCAGCCGCTCCATGAACCGCACCCGCGGCGCCGGCGCGCCCTCCATAGGCGCGTGCGTGACCCGCCCGGGCCGGCTCACCAGGATCATCAGCGCGGTCATCGCCGCGCAGATGACGAGCACCACGCCGAGCGTGGCCGGCAATGCAGCGACCGGCTGCAGACCGCCCATGAATGCGCCGTTATAAAGCCAGACCATCAGCGTAACCGGCAGCGACAGCACCAGCGTCAACGCCGCGCCGAACAGCCAGACATTCGTTTCCGCACGCACGAAGCGCCCCACCGCTTCGCCGACCAGATGCCCGAGCACGCTGCCAACCCACATCATTGGCAGCCAGTAGAGAAAGCGCTGCATCAGCGGCATCGCGTCGGTGCCAAGCGCGCCGACGAAGGCCAGAAACCCACCCGCCGCCGTGGCGACGCCGATGTTTTGCGCCCACTCGGACCAGCCACGCGCCGCATTTGGCGAAGCGCCAGCTGCGTCGCCCGCCGTTTCGCGCGTTTGCGCGGCCGTTTCGCGTAAACCTTGCTGCACAATCGTCCGTCCTTGGCCAGGTCTCTAGCAGATCAATGCGGAGACACGAACCCATGCTTGAGACCTCACTGCGCCAACCCTTCCGCCTCCGGCGTGGCGGCGTGGTCGCGTTGGCGATCATCCTGGTGAGCATCGTTCCGTTCGCGCCCCGGATGGCGTCCAGTCTTGGCGATTTTGCCCCGCATGCGCCCGACTGGGCGCTGTGGATAAGGCTGCCGTTCGCGGTGCAGCTGCACGTGATGGCTGCGGTGACGGCGCTGCTCGTCGGCCTGATCATCCTCTTCCGCAAGAAGGGGACAGGCTTCCACAAGACGCTAGGCTGGACCTGGGTCCTCGCCATGGGAACGACCGCTGTCTCGAGCCTCTTCATCACCGGGCTCAACGGTAATTTCTATTCGTTCATCCACTTGCTCAGCGGCTGGACCATTATCGGCCTGCCCATGGCGGTTTACGCGATCCGCCGCGGCCAAGTCGTCACCCACAAGAAGGCCATGACCGGCATGTTTGTCGGCGGACTCCTGGTCGCCGGCGCCTTCGCCTTCCTGCCAGGCCGGTTCATGTTCGAATTCCTGCTTGGCTGACAGCCCTCCACAAATGCACCGTTCCAGAAGCAGGCGAAGCCGCCTACATGGGCTCGGCCATGACGAGCCTGCTGCGCAACGTTGCTGCGCTGATCATCGCGGTCACGATCCTTCAGCTCGCCAGCGGCTTGCTCGGCGTGCGCATTCCGCTCTCGTTCACGGAGGAGGGGCATTCGCGCACCGCGCTTGGCCTCATCGCCGCCGCGTACTCCGCCGGCTTCATGATGGGCGCCATGATCGCGACGCAATTGCTCGCGCGCGTCGGCCACATTCGCGTCTACGCCGCGTCCGCCGCCATCTTCGCTGTTGCGACGCTCGCGTTGCATTTCTCGGAAGCAGTTTGGGCCTGGGGCGTCGCCCGCATGATCGCCGGCATGGCGGTCGCGCTGATGTTCGCCGCCATCGAAAGCTGGCTCTCGTTCTCGATCAGCGCGCGCGTGCGCGGCGAAGTCCTGAGCGTCTACATGGTGCTCACCAAGGGTGCGCTGGCGCTGGGGCCGTTCCTCTCGTTCGGCTACGCCCCGCCTGAAGCGGAGCCCTGGATGATCGCCGCCGCGCTCGCCGCGCTCTCGATGGTGCCGATCTGCTTCACCAGCGCCGAACAGCCCGCGCCGCCGAAAGCGCAGCCGCTCGCGCTCGTCGAACAATTCGCCACCGCGCCCGCCGCCGTCATCGGCAGCTTTGGCGCAGGGCTCGTCAATGGCGGCGTGCTCGCGCTCGCGCCGCTCTACGCCGCTGAAAATTACGGCCCGCAAGCAGCGGCCGAATTCTATTCCGCCGCCTTTGTCGGCTCGCTCTTGCTGCAATGGCCCGCCGGCCGTATCTCCGATCGCGTCGATCGGCGCCTTGTCATCGCCGGTCTCGCCGGTCTTGCCGCCATCTCCTCTTTCGCGCTCGCGCTGTGGAGCGGCCAGATCTCCGCCTGGCAATCGATTGCGCTCTTCTTTCTCTGGGGCGGCGGCGCGCTCTCCTTCTACGGCATCGCCGTGGCGCACATGGCTGATCGCGCCGAACCGCGAAAGCTCACGCAATCGGCCGCGGGGCTCTTGTTCGTCTGGGCTGGCGGCTCGGTGATTGGTCCGCTCATCATCGGCCCGCTCGCGGACGTGTTCGGCCTTGCAGGCATGTTCTGGTTCGCCGGCGCCGCTGCACTCGCCGTCACCTTCGCCATGTTCTGGCGGCGCACCACGCGCGAAGGCCCACTGGAGAAAGGCGGCTACGCCCCCCAAAGCGAAAGCAGCGTCGCCGGCGGCGAGATCGTCTATGGCGGCGAAGATGAGCGCGCGCCCGAGAGCGAAGCCAGCCGCGCGCCGTCGTGACACTGTCACCCCAACGCGCTAGCCAGCGGCGATGGGCGGCGCAGCGGGCGTATTCTGGATATTTCTGCGGCTCGGGCTGACCTCGTTCGGCGGTCCGATTGCGCATCTGGGCTATTTCCGCGACGCGTTCGTAACGCGCCGCCGCAGGTTGGATGACGCCGCCTACGCCGATCTCGTCGCGCTCTGCCAGTTTCTGCCCGGCCCCACATCGAGCCAAGTCGGCTTCGCGCTTGGTCTGCAGCGCGCTGGCCCGCTCGGCGGCGCCGCAGCATGGGCGGGCTTTACGCTGCCGTCCGCGGTGCTGATGATCGCCGCGGCCTCAAGCCTTGTCCTATTCGCAACGCCGGCGGGGCAGGCGATTGCACATGGGCTGAAGCTTGTCGCCGTCGCCGTCGTCGCGCAGGCCGTATTCGGTATGGCGCGCTCGCTTTGCACAACATGGCTCCGCGCACTGATCGCCGTGGCCGCGCTGATCATTTTGCTGCTGACCGGAAGCGCTTGGCTTGCCCCGGCGCTCATCGCCCTTGGCGGAATCCTGGGTTTGGTTTTCGCGCAGGTCGCGCCGGCGCAAGCCGAAGAGACGCCGCGCACGCCGTGGAGACGGTCAGCACGTCTGCTGGCGGTGTTCGCGATCCTGCTGCTCGCGCTGCCGCTTGCTGCGCAGACGCTTGGGGATCCATTGCTGGCGCGCGCGGATTCTTTTTACCGCGCCGGCGCTTTGGTGTTTGGCGGCGGCCACGTCGTGCTGCCGCTGCTCGAAGCGGAGACGGTGGGGCAGGGCTGGATCGATGAGAGCCGCTTCCTCGCCGGCTATGGCGCTGCGCAAGCGCTGCCCGGTCCATTGTTCGCCTTCGCCGCGTTCCTCGGCGCTGCCGGTCCCGGCGAGGCGCACTGGCTCGCCAGCGCTATCGTCGCGCTGACGTTCGTGTTTCTGCCCGGACTCTTGCTCGCCGCCGCGTGCGTGCCGCTCTGGCGCAGGCTCAGGCGCTATCGCCGCGCGCTTGGCTTCGTCGCCGGCGCCAACGCGGCCGTGGTCGGCGTGCTGGCCGCCGCGCTCTACGATCCGATCTTCACCTCCAGCGTGCGCGGCCCCGCTGATCTCGCGCTGGCCGCTGCGGGCTTTGCGGCGCTGCAATGGCTCAAGGCGCCGTCCTGGGCGGTGGTTGTGGGGCTGGGCGCCCCAGGGGGGGGCCGTTCGTTGTGGGGGGTGATGGGGATAAAGGGGACGCGAA
>JAEYPY010000130.1 GCA_023410295.1 Pseudomonadota bacterium
TATGCCGAACGTGGTGAAAAGCCGCTCCCCGACGAGCCACATGGCGGCGGCGGAGAGAAGCCCGGCCCCGAGCGCGAGCACGAGCCCGCGGCGGAGCGCGACGCCGGCGCCTTCGGGGTTCTTCTCACCGATCGAGCGCGCAGCCCAAATCTGCACGCCCTGCAAAAGGCCGATGGCGGCGACGAGGAAAACCGCGGTCGGCGCCCAGCCCAGCGCCTGATGCGGCAGCTCGTCGGGCGCGAGCTGGCCGACGACGATGACGTCCACCAGCGCCATGCCGATGATGCCGAGACGCGCAAGCGCGACCGGGCCGGCAAGCCGAAGCAGGTCGGCGACGTAAGGACGTGAGGCGCGCATGGGGAGCGCGGGTTTAGTCTGAGTTGACGACCCGGTCGAGCGTCTTTCCCGCTGGCGGCTCTTGGCGGAGAACACGGTAGAGTGATGTGGAAAGCCCGGCCTCGAGCGAGGAATAGATGGCAAAAGTGATGAACGTGGTGGCGAAAGCGTAGCCGAGGAACGCGACCGGATTGGCCTGCGAAAGGTTGGCGACGGTGGCGGGATCGAGCACGTTCACGCCGAAGATTTGCGCCACCAAGTAATCAAGCGCGCTCACCAGCACGTAGGCCGGCGCGAGCAGCATGAGCCGCGCCCAGGTGATCTGCATCACGGCGCCGCGCGTCCAGCGCCAAGTTTCGAAGGTGAGCACGCGACCGGCGTCGACACTGGCGGGCGCGGCGAGATAGAGGCGCGAGGTGAGCAAGAGCCAGAGGATGGCGTAGAACAGAACGAAGAGCAGCACAGCCAGCGGCTGCTCCTGCGCGAACTGTGTCATCACCTGCACGACGGCCGCTTGGTCCTGGCCGGCGCGGGTGAGTTCGTCAGTGTAGGGCGCGAGCGGGCCGCTCAGCAGCACGATCATGCCGGGGATCGATGCCACGAACATGACGATGAACATGAAGAAGCCAACGATCGCCATCGCCGCCCACACGCGCGCGCCGTCGCTGACGATGCGCCCGCGCGAGACGCCGGCGCCGTAGAGTACGGCGGCGATGAAGACGCCGTAGAGGCACGCGCGCACGAAGGTGGAGCCGAGGCTGGTGAGCAGCCCAAGCGGCGCAACGATGAGCGCGAGCCCGGTCAGCAGCGTCAGGATCGCGGCGGCGATGGCGCTAGCGACCGCAACGGCTCGCGCGTTCTCGACGGCGAAACGCAGCGCTGCGCCGACGCAGTCGCGGACCGGGATTTTCGTGGCTTCCGCCATGAGGCGCCTCCGGCGCGGGCTTATGCCGTGAAACGCAGCGGCGCGCGAGGCTTGAAGCGCCGGCCACGGCGCGGCATGTGGGCGCTTATGAAACCTGTACACGTGGTCGGCGGCGGTTTGGCCGGGTCGGAGGCGGCTTGGGCGCTGGCGAACGCCGGCGTGCCGGTGGTGCTGCACGAAATGCGCCCGGTGCGGATGACCGACGCGCACAAGACGCAGAAGTTCGCCGAACTGGTCTGCTCTAATTCGTTCCGCAGCGATGACTGGCGCGGCAATGCCGTCGGGCTGCTGCATGAGGAGATGCGGCGGCTGGGTTCACTGGTGATGGCGAGCGCGGCGCCTGCGCAGGTGCCGGCGGGGAGCGCGCTGGCGGTAGACCGGGATGTGTTTAGCGACGCGGTGACGGCGGCGCTGGAGGCGCATTCGCTAGTGAGCGTCGAGCGCGGCGAGGTGAAATCGCTCGACTCGTTGCTCGCGACCGCGGAAGAAAGCGTCATCTTCTGCACCGGGCCCCTCACCTCCCCCTCCCTCGCCGACTCAATTCGCAACCTGACCGGCGAAGACTCGCTCGCGTTCTTCGATGCGATCGCGCCGATCGTGCATGCGGACTCCATCGATTTCGACATCGCCTGGAAGCAGTCGCGCTACGACAAGGAAGGTCCGGGCGGCGATAAGGCGGCGTATGTGAACTGCCCGATGGATGAGGCGCAGTATGTCGCGTTCATCAACGCGCTGAATGCGGGCGCGAAGACTGAGTTTCGCGAGTGGGAGAAGAATACGCCCTACTTCGAAGGCTGCTTGCCGATCGAGGTTATGGCTGAGCGTGGGCCGGAGACGTTGCGGTTTGGGCCGATGAAGCCGGTGGGGCTGATGGATCCGCGCGTTGGTAAGCGTCCGCATGCGGTGGTGCAGCTGAGGCAAGACAACAAGCTGGGCACGCTGTTCAACATGGTGGGCTTTCAGACCAAGCTGAGATACGGCGCGCAGGAAGAGATTTTTCGCATGATCCCCGGCCTGCAGAACGCGCGCTTTGCGCGGCTGGGCGGGATTCATCGCAATACGTTTTTGAACTCGCCGAAGCTGCTGGATGGCACGCTGCGTCTGCGCGCGGAGCCGCGCGTGCGCTTTGCGGGGCAAGTGACCGGGGTTGAAGGCTACGTTGAGAGCGCCGCTATGGGCATGATGGCTGGGCGGTTCGCTGCGGCTGAGCGTTTGGGGCGCCCAATTGAGCCGCCTCCTGCCACCACCGCGTTTGGCGCTCTGATCGCGCACGTGACGGGCGGACATATCGTCAGCGGAAAAGGTTCGTTTCAGCCGATGAACGTGAACTTCGGTCTGTTTCCAGAAATCGCCGCGCCGACGCATGGGCCCGATGGCAAGAAGCTCAAAGGCGAAGAGCGCGGGCGGGCGAAGAAGCTGGCGCTGGCGGAACGAGCGCTTCATGATCTAGATGGCTGGCGAGCTGCGCGCTAACGGGGGAAGCACATGCGTGGTTTTATTGTTCTGCTCGCTGCCGCGGGCTTTGCGCTCGCAGCGTGTGCGCACAGCGAACGCCCATCAAGCACAGCGCAGTGTGACAACCGCGACGTCGTCGTCGCCTTCTATACCGAAGCGCTCGTATCGCCTGAGCGTGACCCTCGCGCGGCGTTCGAGCGCTACATGACGCCCGATTTCATCGAGCATAAGCCAGACATTCCTGGCGGCACGCGGGAGGCGACGGCCAGCTTCCTTGAAGGCGTGATCGCCTCCGTACCGCAAGCGCGCTGGGAGATCATTCGCACCATTGCCGAAGGGGACATGGTGTTTCTGCACGCCCGCTTTACGCCTGCCGAAGGCGCGCCGGCTTACGCCATTGCGGATGTGTTTCGGGTAGAAGACTGCCGCATTGTCGAGCACTGGGATGTGGTGGCGGGGCCGGTAGAGGGCGCGGTGAATCCGCACTCGCGGTTTTAGCGGGTGGCTTTAGTCCGTATCAGCGTAGCGAACGAACCTGTATGACATCACGTGCGGCGGCCAATCGCGTCGATAAACTTCCAGTTCTATTGGCGTTGCTGCCCGATAGAGTTGTCCTGGCGGCAGCGTCACCGACACACGTCTTCCGTTTTCAACGACCACGTTCAAACGCAGTGGCGCGCGGCCATCTTCCGACTGCGGCTGGTGTGCGCCGTCGGCGACGCCACTAACCTCGGCGACAAGCGTCCTCGGAGATGCGATCCAATAGCCCGCGCCGATAAACGCCAAAGAGAGACCGCCAACAATCCACCAGGAAGCCCGGACGTCCGCCATAAATGACTTGCGACGTGACTCGCGGAGAGCGGCATCAATGCGTCCGCGTTGATCACTCAATGCTTCAAATCAACCCGCCCAGCGGGCTACTCGGATCAGCGTACTTCTTCTTCCCCATCCGCTCGGCCAGGTATGCTTCGCGGCCGGCAATGACCGCGTGCTTCATCGCTTTCGCCATGCGCACTGGGTCTTTCGCTTCGGCGATGGCGGTGTTCATGAGGACGCCGTCTACGCCTAGCTCCATCGCGACGGTCGCGTCGCTGGCGGTGCCGACGCCGGCGTCGACGATGACGGGGACGCGCGATTGTTCGACGATGAGGCGGATGTTGACTGGGTTTTGGATGCCGAGGCCGGAGCCGATCAGCGAGCCGAGCGGCATGATGGCGACGCAGCCGGCATCTTCGAGTTTCTTGGCGTAGACGGGATCGTCGCTGCAATAGACCATCACTTCGAAGCCTTCGGCGACGAGGATTTTGGCGGCGCGCAGCGTCTCTTCCATGTCGGGATAGAGCGTCTTCTGGTCGGCGAGCACTTCCAGCTTCACCAGCTTCCAATCGCCAGCCTCGCGCGCGAGGCGGAGCGTGCGCAGCGCCTCGTCCGCGGTGAAGCAGCCGGCGGTGTTGGGCAAGAAGGTCACCTTCTTCGGATCGATGTGATCGGTGAGACGCTCTTTGGTCGGATCGGAGAGGTTCACGCGCCGCACGGCGACGGTGACGATCTCGGCGCCGCTGGCTTCGAGCGCGGCCGCGTTCTCGGCGTAGGACTTGTACTTGCCGGTGCCGATGATGAGGCGGGAGGTGTAGCTCTTGCCGGCGATGGTGAGGGTGTCGGTCATATCAATTTCCGTGAGAGCGCAGCGCGCAAAGCATCAAGAAAGCGACGCGCGGCCTTTGCGTCGCCGCCAAAGTCGAACGGGACGCCCCACGCGCCGTGGCCCGCAAGTCGGTTCAGCATGCCCTTCAGGTCTGCGTTCGGCGTCGCGTCCGGCGCAAGCACGTCGTTCAGAAACTTGTGACACTCACGGAGCTGTCCCCGATCGATCTCGGGATGTCGGGCCAATAGATCGTCGGGAATCAAGATCTCCGTGTGGGTTTCGCCGGGGTCAATTATCGCCAGCAAAGTACGTAGGGCTGCAGGCGGGCTGTTGGCGAGGCCACGCATCAGTCTGCTCCGACGTGCGCGAGCACGGCGCTAACTTGTGAGCGTTGCACACCAGGAAACCACTCCAAAAACTGCTCGACGGTCGCGCCGCCCTCAATGTTTTCAAAAAGCGCTCGTACCGGCACACGGGTGCCTTTGAACAGCCAAGAGCCACTGACCTTGGTTGGCGAGCGCTCCACTTCAGGACACGCCGACCAATCCATCACCCGCCCCCGACGAACTGGACGATCTCCAGTTGGTCGCCGTCGCTGAGAACAATCTGCGACCACAGGGACTTAGGCGCGATCTCGCGGTTGCGTTCAACGGCGACCCGGCGGCCGTCGATCTCCAGGGAGGCGAGCAGGTCGGCGAGGGTCGCCTTATCGGGCGCTTCGCGCGGTTCTCCGTTGACGATCAGACGCATAGCCTTTCCTATCCGGGGGACTTAAGCCCCCCACGACGCCCCTGCAACCAGCGGGGCGCCCTCCAGCCCGCGAGCCCCATGCCGGACGGAAAGCCGATTTACGTGCTGAACGGCCCGAACCTCAATCTTTTGGGGTCGCGGGAGCCGCACATCTACGGCCACGCCACCCTTGCCGACATCGAGAAGGCCTGCGCCGAACGCGCCGGCCAGCTGGGGCGGACGGTGGTGTTCCGGCAGTCGAATATCGAGGGCGAACTGGTCGATTGGCTGCAGGAAGCGCGGGACAAGGCGGCGGCGGTTGTCCTAAACGCGGGCGCCTATACCCACACCTCGGTCGCGCTCCATGACGCGATCAAGGCGATCGGGATTCCGGTGATCGAAACCCACCTCTCCAACCCTGGGGCGCGGGAGGAGTTTCGTCACGTTTCATTAGTGGGCAAAGCCGCAAAGGGCGTAATCGCCGGGTTTGGGACGACGTCTTATCTGCTGGCCGTAGAAGCGGCCGCATTGCTTGCCGAGGAAAGCCAGAGCGCGTGAGCAGGAAGAATATGAGCGACAAAAAATCAGCAATCGATCCCGACCTCGTGCGCGAGCTGGCTGCGATCATCAACGACAGCGGCCTCTCCGAGATCGAAGTCGAGCATGGCGAGCTGCGCTTGCGCATCGCGCGCACGCTGACGGCCGCGCCGGTGACGCACATGGTGCAGGCTGCGCCCGCGCCGATGGTTGCAGCCCCTGTTCCGGCGGCGCACGCGCCGGCTGCTGCTGCGGCGGCGCCGGCGGCGGAAGATTTCTCCAAGCATCCTGGCGCGGTGCCTTCGCCGATGGTGGGCACGGCCTATCTCTCGCCGGAGCCTGGCGCGCCGACCTTTATTAAGGTGGGCGATAGCGTCGCCGCCGGGCAGACGCTGATGGTGGTCGAGGCGATGAAGACGTTCAACCCGATCCCGGCGCCGCGCGCGGGCAAAGTGACGGCGATTCTGGTCAGCGATGCGCAGCCGGTCGAATACGGCGAGCCGCTGGTGATTATCGAATGAGGAAGGCGCCGCGTAACTGCTCACCCGCTTGCGGGGGAGCTGTCAGCGCGCGCAGCGCGATGACTGAGGGGGCGGGCGCGCGCGCAAGCGT
>JAEYPY010000147.1 GCA_023410295.1 Pseudomonadota bacterium
CACCGAGTTCGGCGCGGCCAAAGGCGGCGAGATTCCGGTCCCAATTGAAGGCAGGCGCGCTGGCAAACGCGCGCAGGTCCCGGAACTGACGCTGCACCGGATTGGTTTCGCTGAGCCCCATTGCCCCCATCTGCGAGAGCAAGCGATGTGCAGCGGCCATTGCTGTGCGTACGATATAGGCTTGATCGCGCAACATCTCTGGCGTTGCGCGGCCTGCGTCGGCATCAGCGAGCAGCTGGCCATAGAGCGCGCGGCATGCTTTCAGCTCGACATGGCTTTCCGCCAGGCGCGCTTGGACTTGCGTGAAGCGGGCCACTGCGTGTCCGCCAACGCCGCTAATCCGCGCCTTCGTTGAGGTTGTGTAGAGTGCATAGACGCCTTCCGCAGCGCCAAGCACGGCGCCGAGAAGCGGGTCGATGGTGACATCTTGATTGAGGGCGGCGCCGATACGGTGCGCGGGCACACGCACCGATCTGGCCTCGACACTGCGCCAGGACAGCCCGCGCAGGCCGCCGAAATAGGGATAAGGCGTCGCGTTCAGATCTTTGGTGGGCACAATGACGCTGACAAGCGTCTCGCCGTCGCGCACGCCATCAAGAATGATCCATTCAGCATAGGCCAGTCCCGCCACGGCCGGCCAAACGCCCGTCACTGTCGCCATCTCGCCGTCGCGCTTGAGTATGGCGCCGGTGGGCGCTGTTGCGGTTGCGATGAACCCAGCGCCAACATCGGCGCGCGCCTTCGCGCTGATTTGCATCACATGCGCAGCGGCGCGTGCGCCTGAAGCCGCCATCCATGCGCTTGCCCCACAATTGTGGGCCAGTCGGCGCAACGCCTCTGCGCGTGCGGAGAACGGCGCGCCGTTAGCTTCAAGGTCGTAGAGGCCGGCGGACGCGATCTCCGCGGCGTGCTCGGCGGCCATGCCGCTCGCGTCGGTTTTGCTGGCGCTAGCAGCGCATGTCGCGGCGAGCGTTTCGATGTGAGACGTCATAGTGGTTAGCTCGCTGTCAGTCGGCGTTGAGATCGGGGATATCGGTGGTGAGATCAAACATCGCTTTGGCGCCATTGATCATGTTGCGGTCCCAATTGACGCCGATCTGCTGCACCATGCCCTGGAGATCGCGGTAATGCCGCTGGATCGGCAGGTCGTGCGTAATACTCGCCGCGTCGAGACTGTTGACGAGGCGCGCGGCGCCGTTCAGGCACAACCGGGCCGCATAAGTGCGTTCCAAGACGTTGGCGATTCGTACGGCTTTGGGTACGGGCGCGCCGCTGTGGGCGGCTTCCAGCTGGCGTTCGATCAAGCCGTCGGCTAATCGACCGGCCGTGCCGATTTCCGCTGCGGCCTCGGCGATGCGCAAGAGCGCCTGCGGGTCTTCCTTGTCCTGACCAGCTTGGCCTTCATTCATGAGCGTGCGGAATGCGTTCAGGACCGCTTCCGCGCCACCGAGAATGGGGCCAAGCAGCGCGCTTCCGGCGAACAATCGAAAGCTCGCTGTGGAAACGACGCTCGAATTCACCGCGGCGCCGGGCGGGTTCGCCGCCATCATCTGGGTCATCGAAATTACGCGGTGTGCTGGTACGAATGCATCCTTGATATGCACGCTCTTTGAGCCGGTGCCGCTCATGCCGCTCACGCGCCAATCGTCTTCGATCGTAAAGTCGGCGCGCGGCGTGAGAAAATAGCTCTGCCGGTGGTCATTGGTGATCGAGGCGCGCATCAGCGCCCAACCGGCGTGGTCGATGCCGCTGGAGAAACTCCACCGTCCGTTTAGAACAAATCCGCCGTCGGCTGGCTGGACCGAGACATTGCGCATCACCGAGCCGGTGGAGATCAATACGTCCGGCTGGCTTTTCCAGACATCGTCTTGCGCCTGTGGGCTCATACGCGCGACGTAGGCGCTGTGAGAGCCGACAACGCACCCGATCCAGGCCGTCGAGGCGCAATGGCGCGCCAAGGTGCGTCCGATCTGGATCTGTACCCCCCAGTCCATCTCGTATCCGCCGTATCGGCGCGGCACGAAATACCGCAACAGCCCAGCCTCGTGCAGGTCGTCCATCGTTTCCGTGGAGAGAGCGCGTGCGGCTTCTGTCGCCGCAGCGCGCGCACTCAAGGTGGGGCCCAGCGCCTCCGCCGCCGCCACCAGGTCGGCGGGCGTCGGCGTCGCGCTCTCTCTTGATGAAGCCAGAATGGACAAGCCTTGCTCTCCCCGAAACCGCGCCTTGCGTTTACGTCCTAAGATGTCCTAATGGCATAATATCATGACAACGGGAAGTAAGGATTGAGCCAGAAGGTGACTTCCTTTAACTTCTACCCAGTTGGCGGCGGTGCGAAGGGTAAATTTTATGCGTGAAATTGGGATTCCGCGCCGTCTTTTCGCGAAATTGACGCTAGCCGGCCTGAGCGCGGCGGCGCTGGCCGCGTGTGGCGGCGGCGGCGGCGGGCGGGGTGGTCCCGCCGGCGTCCTGCGGCGCAGCACGGCGAACGAACCCCAGTCCCTCGACCCCCATTACGTGCCCGGCAATGCCGGTGCGGCGCTCATGTACGACATGTTCGCTGGGCTGATGTCGTATGACGCCGGCGGCGCGTTGACGAACGGCTTGGCTGAATCCTTCGACATCTCGCCCGACGGGCTGCGCTACACGTTTCACCTTAGGGACAATCTCAAATGGTCGGACGGCCGTGCGCTTACGTCCGAAGATTTTGTCTATTCCTTCCGTCGTTCGGCCGATCCTGAGGCGGCAACGCGGAGCGGGCGCGTACTTGGCGCAGTGCGGAATTTCCGCCAGATTTTGCGGCGTCAGGCGCCGGTTGAAAGCCTCGGCATCGGCGCGCCCGACCCCCGAACGGTCACTGTCGAGCTTGAGTATCCCGCGAGTTACTTGCCGGACGTGCTGGGCTCGTTCTCGAGCGCAGCTGTGCCGCGCCATGCGATCGAAGCTCATGCCGAACGTTGGACGCGCCCGGAAAATATTGTCGTCAGTGGTGCGTTCACGCTCGCAGAATGGGTGCCGAACACGCTCATCCGGCTGCGCAAGAACCCGAATTTCTATGCCGCCGACCAAGTGCAGATCGAGGAAGTGATCTTCTACCCGGTCGAGCGCCCGGCCACGGCCGTGACGCGTTTCCGCGCCGGCGAACTCGATGTTGCGTTCAATATTCCGCCCGACCAGCTTGAATTGCTTCGGAACGCGGGTTTTGAGGACGCCATCCGCTCTTCGCCGACAATCGGCGTGTACTATGCGCTATTGAACAATCGCGAAGGACCGACCGCTGACGTTCGCGTTCGCGAAGCGCTTTCGCTCAGCGTCGACCGCGACTTGATTTGCAATAGCCTGATGCGCGGGGAGGGCGAGCCTGCGTACTCCATCGTGCCGAGCGCAATGCCGAATTATCAGGGCGCGCAGATCGCGATGAGTTCGCAAACGATGGACGAGCGCCGCGCCCGCGCGCGTGAGCTTCTCGCCCAGGCTGGCTATTCGCAATCCAATCCGCTGAACCTCACGTACAAATTCGGCGGTCAGGAATCGAACCGCCGCGTCGCCGTCGCCCTGCAATCGATGTGGCGAGAGATCGGCGTCGACGCGGTGCTTGAGAACGTCGGCGGCAATAGCATCGTCGCTGATGCGCGCAACGGCGCCTATCAAGCGATGCGCTATCAGTATTATGCGCCGTATCAGGATCCAGTGGCGTTTTTGCTGCTGATGCAGAGCGAAGCCAACACCAATTTCTCCTTCTTCAGCGATCAAGCTTACGACCGTACGCTCGACGCGGCGGATCGGACGGTTGATCCGGAGTTGCGCAAGCAACGGCTGCGCGAGGCCGAGGAGATGGTGATGCGCCAGTTCCCGGTGATCCCGATCTATTTCAATCGGCGGAATTACCTCGTCAGTTCGCGTGTCCAGGGTTGGCAGGAGAACGTGCGCGGTGAGCACCTTTCCCGTTATCTCAGCCTACAGAGCTGACTTGAGATCATTTGTTCGTCCGGATTCTTAGGAGAAGTGAATGTCTAGGCATGACGTTGAGGTGGGTAAATTCGTACGCGAGGATGGCACTTACCCCGTCACGCCGCTGCGCAAGGACAACGTCTCGATCGGCATCGTGCAGACCCGTGTGAGGGGTGTCGATGGCGACAACCCCGGTCCGCAGATGGCGGAAAATCTCCAATACATTCTGGATTGCATCGACCGTGCGCAGCAATCCGGTCCGTGCGATCTGCTCTGCTTTCACGAATTTCCGATTCAAGGCTTCAAGCACTACGACCGCGAACAATCGGTGCGCGTGGCGTTCGAGGAAGGTTGCGACGAACTCGTCGCCGTCGGAAAGAAGGCGAAGAAGTACAATTGCTACATCACCATGGGCTCCTTGTGGAAAGACAAGGATTGGCCAGGTCACTCGATGAACATGCAATTGCTGTTCGGCCCGAGCGGCGAAATTATCGCCAAGCATTGGAAGCAACGCGCCAAGCGCGGCACGCGGCAAACGCGAGAGCAGTTTACGACATGCATCTACGACGTGTTCGATCGCTTCGTGGAGATGTACGGCTGGGATGCAGTGATCCCGGTGACGCAAACCGACATCGGCAACATCGCCATGTCCGCTGTACAGTATGAGCCGGAAATCTTCCGCGCCATGGCGTTGAAGGGCGCGGAAATCATCTGCCGTAGCGCCACCGGCGGCTTCCGCTGGGAAGACATGATGATGTGCGCCTATCACAATGACGTATTCGTCACGATGGTGAACAACTCGCTCAATCTGTATCCCGACCGGCAAAGCTTCGAAGAAGTCGCGCCGCGCAACGATTGGGTGGGACGCTCGTCCATCTTCGGGCCGAAGGGCGTCGTGCTCGCCGAATGCGACAAGTTCGAAACCAAGCGCCGCACCGTCATTCGCATGAAAGAATATCGCGAGGGCCACCGTTTGCCGGACGTGCACTTCTCGCTGTCGAAGCACGTCTATGATCAGTACCGCGAGCGCTACGACCCCAATTTGTGGCTGGAGTACCTACCGAAGGACAAGCAAGACGCCGGCCGCTATCTGAAGGACAAGGCGCGCTGGCATTCCTACTGGTACGACTACTGATCGCCGATGCGTTTGAACGTAATCGACCGCACGGGGGCGGAATCGTTGATTGAGTGCGCGCCTGGGCAATCGCTCATGAGCGCACTCAAGCAGCACGGCTATCCCGTTCAAGCCATTTGCGGTGGCGCCATGGCTTGCGCGACGTGCCATGTTTTCATCGGGCCCGAATGGTGTGGCCAGCTGCCGCCGCGCAGTGAATTTGAAGAGGCTCTGCTGGAAGACACCGACCATTTCAGGCCGGACGTTTCGCGCTTGTCGTGCCAGATTCCGCTCACCGACGCGCTGTCTGGGCTCTCGCTCACGATCGCGCCTGAAGATTAGGCTTTCAGGCGCGCGATCACCTCCGACACCGAGGTTACGTCGGCATATTTGAGCTGAAGGTCGGTCAAGTTGGCGTAGTGGTAGCTCTCGTGCTTGTCGGCTACGCACTCTTCCGGGACGATTGTGCGATAGCCGTGGCTCAAACTATCGACTGCGGTGGCGCGCACGCACCCGGACGTGGAGCCCCCAGTGATCACCAGCGTGTCGATCTTGTGCCAGACGAGATAACTCGCCAACGGCGTCTCGAAGAATGCGGAGGGCATCCGTTTCGTGTAGACGAGGTCGACGTCGTGATCGATCTCAGCGCGCGGATCGAACGCGTGACGCTCGGAATCGTACTTGATGTTCTGAAGACTATCCGGCGTGTCGGTGCGCGTGCCCCAGATGCCGGCATCGCCAGCGTCCGGCTTGTAGGCGACGCGTGACCAGATCACCGGCCAGCCGCGGGCGCGCGCGAGTGCGCTGATCTGATTGATGTAGCTGATCTGCTCGGGATCGGTGACGTAAGCAGTCTTCGGAAAGAGGTCGGGCCGGGTGTAGGCCTGCTGGACATCGATGTTCACGATCGCGAGCTTGTCGCCGAAACCAAAGCGTGCTCGCGCGGGATTGGCCTTCACCGCCTCATAGAGTTCGCGCGCAGTCTTGTTCTCCCGAACCATCGTCGGCTCGAACGTCAATGTCATCGGCGGTCCCCTCTGGCTGGTTGTCCTAACTTTATGACAACTTTGCTGTCGCGCAAGTACGGCGTCGCTTGCGGCTGGGAAACGGTGGTCTGTTGTCATATGAACATATCAACGTCGCCCGCGAGGCGGGTTAGCTGCTGCTTAGTGTCCAGGGAGGGGGCCGTCGCATGATCCGTACGCCTGTTCTAATCGTCGGCGGCGGACCGGTCGGGCTGACCTTGGCGATTGATCTCGCCCGCCGGGGACAATCCTGCATGCTGGTCGAGCAGCGCGATCAGGTCACCGCGCATCCAAAGGCGACGCTGCTCGGCGCGCGCTCGATGGAGTATTTTCGACGCTGGGGGCTCGAAGACCAGATCTTTGCCTCCACCATCAACACCGACTTGCCGTATTACATCGTGTTCGCGACGCGCTTGGCGCGTCAGGAGCTTTCGCGCTTCCGATCGCCTTCCATTCGTGAAATTCGAACGCGCAGTCCCGAGGCGATGGCGCGGTTTCGCGAACTTGCCTGGTCGCCCTACGGCAAGACGCAGATTGGTCAGCAGGCGCTTGAGCCCATTTTGCTTGAGGCTGCTGAAGCCTTGCCGGACATCGATCTCCGCCGCGGTTGGCGTTTCGAAACCTTTAGTCAAGACGCCGATGGCGTCACCGCCGAGATCACGCATATCGCGACGGGCCGGCGTGAAAGTGTGTGCGCTGGGTATCTGGCCGCGTGCGACGGCGGAGGCAGCACCGTGCGCCGCGCGCTCGGCATACGCTACAATGGTCGCGGCAAGATGCGCGCTAACGTGAGCTTGCTCTTCCGGAGCCCTGATTTCCTCAAGGCGCATGGCAAGGGCGTCGCCAATCTCTACTTCACCTTTGCGCCCGACAGTTTCGGTGTTTTCACCGCCATCGATGGGAAAGAGATTTGGAACTACCAATACTATTTCATCGACCCGGCGAAGGCCGAGGCGCCGCTCGATCCGGAAGACGCGCTGCACCGCGCGATGGGAAAACCGTTCGAGTTCGAGCTGCTGCAGGTCACGCACTGGAACCATCACCAGTCGGTGGCGCGCAAGTGGCGCGAGGGGCGGGTGTTCTTGCTGGGAGACGCTGCACACTTGTTCGTTCCCACCGGCGGCGTCGGCATGAACACCGGCATTGGCGACGCGTGCGACTTGGCGTGGAAGCTGGACGCGGTGCTCAGCGGTTGGGGCGGGGAGGGGCTGCTGGAGTCCTACGAACTCGAGCGCAAACCGATCGCAATACGCAACTCACTAAGCTCGGCCGCCAACTCCGATCGCATCGATATGGTCATGGACGAAACCGAGGCGGATATCGATCGCGACGATGAGCTCGGAGTCGAAATGCGTGCGCGCCTTACGCGCAAGCTGCGCATTCTCTCGCGTCAGTTCAGCAGTGCTGGCGTGCACCTCGGTTATCGCTACGTGGAGTCCCCAATCATCGTCGCGGATAATTCGCCGGAGCCCCCAGATGACACCGCTCAGGTGACGCCCTCCACTTGGCCGGGCTCGCGCGCGCCGCACGCTTGGTTGGACGAGGGCCACTCGATGCTCGATTTCTTCGGCGATGGTTTCGTGCTCGTCCGCTTCGGCGGGGCCGCCTCGCGCGATGAAGCGCTGGTGGCGGCCGCGGCGGCGGCGGGTGTGCCGCTCTCTCTTGTTGAATTGCAGGATCCGCGGCTGGCGCGGCTTTATGAGCGTCGCCTCGTCCTTGTGCGTCCCGACGGACACGTCGCATGGCGCGGCGAAAGCGCGCCAGACGATTGCACTGAATTGATCGCGACAGTGACGGGCAGAGCATGAGCATCCACTTCGACCCCAACTCGGTTCCGGCGCCGGACTATCATTTCATCGGCGGCGCACGCGTCAGCGAAGGGCGCCTGGCGGACGTGCGGCGTCCATCTGACGGCGCCGTTCATGGCGGCTTGCGGTTGGGTGATGAAGGCTTGGTCGACCGCGCCGTGAAGGCTGGCGCGGCTGCGCAAAAGGCTTGGTCAAAAGCGCCGCCCCGGGCGCGTGCACGAGTGCTGCACGCCTGGGCTAATCTGATCGACGCCCGTCGTGACGAAATTGCACAGCTCGAATCGGTGGTGTCCTCGCGCTTCTACGTCGAGGCGCAAGCAGTAGACGTCGCCAACAGCGCCGAATGGATTCGATATTATGCAGAGTGCTGCGACAAACTCGATGGCGCAACTCTACCGACGGGCGAGGACGCGCTCGGCCTTGTCGTAAGCGAACCTTACGGCGTCGTTGGCGCTATTTCACCGTGGAATTTTCCGCTGATCCTGGCGATCTGGAAGGTGGCGCCGGCGCTGGCGGCCGGCAATGCGGTGGTGCTGAAGCCTTCAGAATTGACGCCGTATTCCGCGGTGCGCGTTGCCGAACTTGCGGTCGAAGCAGGTGTGCCGGCTGGCCTATTCAATGTCGTGCAAGGCGACGGCCCTGGCGTCGGCAGCGCGATCGTGCGCCATCCGCAAGTCGGTTTCGTCGCCTTCACTGGTTCGACGCAGACCGGGCGCAAGTTGATGGCCGACGCCGCCGCTTCTGGACCAAAACCTGTCGGACTCGAATTGGGCGGCAAAGGCGCGCAGCTGGTTTTGCGGAACGCCGCCGATCTTGACGCTTTGGCCGAACAGGTTGCCTGGGGCGTTACGCGCAATGCCGGCCAACTCTGCTACGCCGGCAGCCGCCTCATCGTGCATCGCGCTCATCGCGCTGCACTCGTCGATAAGATTGCATCGCGCTTTGCCGGGCTTCAGCCGGGGGCGACTTGGGCCAAGCAAGCAAGTTTGCCGCCTATCTTGAACGAAAAGCAGGCTGCGCGCATCGAGGGCATTGTCCGCGAGGCGTGTGACAGCGGCGCTGTCGCCAGGTGTGGAGGCGCGCGCATGGAGGGCGGCGGCGCAGGCGCCTGGTACGCGCCGACCATCCTTGAGAATGTCGATGCGGGCATGCGCGCAGTTCGGGAGGAAATTTTCGGCCCGGTGCTGACCGTGCAGAGCTTCGAGGACGATGAGGAGGGGTTCGCGCTGGCCGATCACCCGGATTATGGTCTCTCGGTCTCTGTCTATACGCGCGATCTAAAAGAAGCAGTAGCTGCCGCGCGTCGACTACAGGCCGGAACGGTTTGGGTGAACACGTGGGGACGCAAGCCAGACTTCACGGCGCCGTTCGGTGGCTGGAAGCAATCGGGCTTTGGCAAGGAAGCAGGCAAAGCGGGGTACGAAAAGTATCTGCGCCAGAAAACGATCTGGTTCGACCTTTAAAGGTCAGCCCCAAACGAGAAGATCCAAGGCCGTTCACGCTCCGCGCGCTCGCGCTGCGCGGTGATCTCTGCATCGTGCAAAAGCGTTAAGTCAATTGCGTCGTAGCCATTGATGAGCATCTGGCGCGGTTCATCCGGCATCGTGAAGGCGAACTCGGCGCCGTCGGCACAGCGAATCGTTCCCGTACACAAATCGATCTCAAGGCGTGGCCCGCTTGCCTCCATGTGCTCGCTCAGCGCCAGTATCTCCGCTTCACCAAGAACAATGGGCGCAATGCTGTTGCGAATGCAATTGCCATAGAAGATGGCGTTGAAGCTGGGTGCGATCACCGCACGAAATCCGTACTCATGCATCGCCCAAACCGCATGCTCGCGGCTGGAACCGCAGCCAAAGTTGGGCCCCGCCAACAGGATCGTGGCGCCTGCGTAGCGTGTTTGATTGAGAACGAAGTCCGGATTGGGCGCCCGCGCGTCGATATCGGTATAGCGCCAGCCCGCGAACATGCCGTCCGCCAAGCCTTGCTTGGTGGTGGTGCGAATCTCGCGCGATGGGATGATCACATCCGTATCGATGTTGGCGCGCAACAGCGGCGCCGCGACGCCCGCGACGACCGGCATGGGCGTGCGCGCGCTCATGTGCTCGCCTCAAGCTTGCGCGGATCGGCGATCGCGCCGGCGAGCGCTGACGCCGCCACGACGGCTGGCGAGGCAAGATGCGTGCGTGTCTGCGGGCCCTGACGATTCTCGAAATTTCGATTGGTGGAGCTAATCACGCGCGCTTTAGGCGCAAAGCTTTCGCCGCCCGCAAAGAAACACATCGAGCAGCCAGACTCGCGCCATTCAAAGCCGGCGTCTGTGAACGCCTTGTCCAAGCCCTCAGCTTCTGCCTGCTGCTTCACCTGGCTCGATCCGGGCACGCAGATGGCCTTGACGCCAGCAGCTATCTTGCGCCCTCTCAAAATCGCGGCCGCGGCGCGAAGATCGCTGATGCGGCTATTGGTGCAAGAGCCGATGAAGGCGGCGTCAATCTTCAAACCTTCGAGTGTGTCGCCGGTATCAAGCCCCATGTAATCAAGGCCGCGCCGATAACTTTCATTGCTCTCGCGCGAAGCGACTACCTCATAGGGCGGCACGCACGCGTTGATCGGAGACGCCTGTTGCGGGGATACCCCCCAAGTAACCATCGGCCCAACATCGGCCGCATCAATGACGATGTCGCGATCGAACACGGCGTCCGGGTCGGTTCGCAGCGTCCGCCAATAGGCTAATGCCGCGTCCCATCGCGCGCCTTTCGGTGCGTATGGGCGATCCTTGAGATAGGCGAAGGTTTTTTCGTCCGCCGCGATAATCGCGCTGAAGGCTGACAACTCGGCGGCCATGTTGCACAGCGTCATCCGCGCTTCCATTTCCAGCGCTTCGATCGCCGTGCCGCAATATTCGATCGCGCAGCCCTTGCCGCCGCCCGCAGAGAGCGCCGCAAGGATGTGCAGCGCCAAGTCCTTGACTGTGACGCTGTCGCCGAGAACGCCATCAACGCGGATGCGCATGTTGCCTGGCTTGGTCACTCGCAACACGCCCGTGGCCAGTGCATGCTCGGCTTCCGAAGAGCCGATACCCCATGCGAGCGCGCCCATTGCCCCTTGCGTACAGGTGTGGCTATCCGGCGCGACCAACGTCACGCCCGGTTGCACGATGCCTTGTTCAGGCGACACGACATGCACGATTCCTTGGCGCGGATCGCCGATGTCGAACAGTTCAATGTTCGCGCGTGCGCATTCTTCGCGGAAGGTGCGGATGAAGTCCTGCCCGGTGGGCATGATGGTCTTGTCGGTGCGGCCCGGGAATGTGTCGACCACGTGATCCATGATGCCGAACACGCGCTCGGCGCCGCGCACCGTGCGACCGCTCTCGCGTAGGCTGGCGAGCGCCACGCCGCCGGTGCGCTCGTGCAAAAGGATGCGATCGATCGCCAGAAGCGTGACGTCGCCCAACGTCTTTGCGCTATGCTCGGCCCAGATTTTGTCGACCAGAGTCAGACCCATCCGCGTCGCTCCGTCAGTCTTCGAGCAGGATGTTATTGTCCTGTCCGGGCGCGGGCGGATCGTTCCATGCGGGCGGACGCTTGCGATTGAACTCGATCGGCAGCGCCGGCAAGCGCGCCCGGCGCGCATCGGGATGGCCGGGGTGCGGTATGACGGTTTCGGTGAAACCGCCCGCATTGAGATGCGGATCGTCCAGCAGATCCATCGGCGTGGAGACGGGCGCGAACGGCAGGCCGATACGCTCCATTGTCGCTAGCAGCGTGGCTTTTTCCATGGTTTTGAAAAGCGGGCGCAGGCGGCCGAGGATGCGGTCACGCGCAACGATGCGCTGATTGTTCTGCGCCAACGTTTCGTCCGCAGCGAAATCGTCGAGGCCGAAGGCTTCGCACAGCGTGCGCCACTGCGCGTCGCTGACGACGCCGATGAACACTTGATCGCCCTGGCTGGTCTCAAAGAGATCGTAGATGGCCCAGGCCGAAGTGCGTTCGGTCATGGGCGGGGGCGCGATGCCTGTTAGCACGCCTTGGGCAATGTGCTGTCCCACCATGAAGGCGGTGGTTTCGAACAGCGAACACTGCACATTCTGGCCCTGGCCGGTGCGATGACGCTGCTCCAAAGCGGCCAGGATGCCGATCACGCCGAACATCCCGCCAGTCACATCAATCACGGAGGCGCCCGCGCGGAGCGGACGACCTTTTGGGCCTGTCATGTAGGCAAGCCCGCCCATCATCTGCGCCACTTCATCAAGCGCCGTGCGTTCCTCATAAGGGCCGCTGAGAAAGCCTTTTGCGGCGCAAAAGATGAGGCGTGGGTTGGTCTTGCTCAGCGCGTTGTAACCGAGGCCCAAGCGGTCGAGCGTGCCGGTGCGAAAGTTCTCGATCACTACGTCCGCGCCATCGATCAGCCGGCGCGCAGCAGCGAGGCCGGCTTCCGACTTGAGGTTTAGGGTCACGCTTTTCTTGTTGCGATTGTACATCGCGAAATAGCCTGCGCCGGAGCCTTTGAGACGGCGGGTCTGATCGCCGTCCTCCGGCTCAACGCGGATCACTTCCGCGCCCATGTCGGCCATCATCAGGCCGATACATGGGCCCATCACCATGTGGGTGAATTCGATGACACGGAGCCCGTGCAGCGGCGCTTCGGTGCGCGGCAATGGCTCGGCGGCAGGCATGCTAGGCTCCATCGTGGATGAAGCGCCTTGTTAGCCTAGTTCTAATGATATAACAACAGTACGTGTGAGAGAAGGCGGGTTTGCACTTTGACGCGACGCGTAACCATCAGCGAAGTCGGCCCGCGCGATGGGCTCCAGAGCATCAGCCATATTCTCACGCTGGAGCAGAAGCTCGCGTGGATCGAGGCAGAGGCGGCCGCCGGCGTCACCGAGATTGAGGTTGGGTCATTTGTACCTGCGAAGCTGCTGCCACAACTGGCGGACACCGGAGAAGTTGTCCGCCGCGCGCGGGAAATTCCCGGGTTGACCGTCGCCGTCCTCGTGCCGAACGCTAAGGGCGGTGCCGCAGCGATCGAAGCGGGCGCGCACAAGCTGACCATCCCCTTGTCCGTCAGCGAGACACACAGTCTCCGCAACGTACGCCGTACGCACGAGCAGATGATCGACGAGGCGCGGGAGATCAGCTCCATGATCGCCGCGCTGCCCAAAGAGCGGCGTCCGCACTTCGAGGGTTCGCTCTCCACGGTGTTCGGCTGCACGCTGGAGGGGCCCATTCCGGACGAACAGATTCTTCGTCTTGCCGTGCGTTTGCGTGAGGCGGGCTGCGACGAGATCGGCCTCTCCGACACGACGGGATACGCCAACCCCGCCCAAGTGCGCCGCCTCATCCGGTTAGTGCGCGGCGCAGTGGGGCAGGAGGCTGTGACTGGGCTTCATCTTCACAACACCCGCGGGCTTGGCCTCGCCAATGTCATGGCCGGGCTGGATGAAGGCATCACCACGTTCGACAGTTCGCTCGGCGGACTCGGCGGTTGCCCGTTTGCGCCGGGTGCGAGCGGTAATATCGTCACCGAAGATCTGGTGTTCATGCTCGAGGCGATGGGCATCGACACCGGCGTCGATTTCGAGGGGCTGATGAAGGCGCGCGCTATTCTGCGCGCCGCGCTCAACCCGGAGGAGCCTCTCTACGGCTTCAGCCCTGACGCCGGCTTGCCCTTGGGTTTCACCTACGCCGCTGCGCGTTGACCCGCTGTGCTTGTTCTCCTCAAGCGCGCGATGCTGACCGATGCTCGCGCTTATTCCCAGCGTGGGTCGGTGATGCTGAAGAGCACGCGGGCGGGGCCGGGGCCGGCTGTGAGCACGGCGTGGGGCGTGGTTGAATCGAACTGGATGCTGTCGCCGGTTTCGAGCGTCAGCGGCGCGTAATACTCGGTCTCCACGACCACTGCGCCTTCCACGACGAGCAGGAATTCCTCGCCTGGATGCGTGACGAACGGCCCATGCTCATCGAGCGTGCGCGCTTTCACGCTGGCAAAGCCCGCCACCATTTTGCGGTAGAGAAACTCGGTGCAGAGATATTCGTACTCGCCGTTGTTCTGCGTGACGCGATGGCCTTCGCCGCGGCGCGTCACGCTGCGCCAGCCGGTGGCGTTGGTCGGCGGATGAACGCGCGGTGTCTCCGGCGAGACCATGCGGTTGACGATCTGGGTGAAGTCGGTGTCGAGGGCGCGGGCGAGGGCGTGCGCGCGATCGAACGAAAGCGTGATCTGTCCGGTCTCGACCCGCGAGAGCGCCGATTGTGAAATCTTGGAGCGCTCACTCAAATCTTTCAGCGTCCAGCCGCGCTCGGTGCGCAGCCGTCTGATGGCGGAGCCGAACGAGGCTTGATCGAACGGGACTTCCTCCACCGGCGCTTCGCGCGGTTCGGGGCGGCCTTCGGCGCCGCCGCCGCTCAGCACCAGGTGGTTTCTCAGCTCGCGCACATCCATGCGGGTCGCCCTAGCCCCAAAGCTCGCTTGTGAACGGCGCAACGACGCCGTGATCGTATGTCATCGCGCCGATGCGGTCGCTGCGCAACGCCACCGGACCGTCGAGATCGGCGATCCGCGCCTTTTGCGATACGACGAAAGCGGGCGCCATGGCCAGAGACGTGCCGAGCATGTTGCCGACCATAACGTCGAGCCCGCGCTCGAGCACCGCGTCGGCCAGCGCCAGCGCCTCAGTGAGGCCGCCGGTCTTGTCGAGCTTGATGTTGATGATGTCATAGCGGCGCGCGGCCTGGTCGAACTCGCCGCGATGCAGGCAGCTTTCATCGGCGCAGATCGGCACTTCGCGCGGCATGCCCTCAAGGCCGCCATCTTCGCCGCGCGGGAGCGGCTGTTCGACCAGTTCGACTTCACACTTGGCGAATTCCGGCAGGCATTCCTGCAGCAATGGCAGGGTGAAGCCTTGGTTGGCATCGACGACGAGGCGCGCGTCGGGCCGCGCGGCGCGAACGGCGCGCACGCGGTCGATCGGGCGGTCGTGGTTGAGCTTGAGCTTCAAGAGCTTGTAGCCGGCGAGCGCGGCGGCGGCTTTGCCGGTGTCTTCGGGCGTATCGAGCACGCCGATGGTTTGGCAGGTGGTGAGCGCGCGCGGCGCGAGCTTGGCCTTGGTCCAGATCGATTGGCCGGTGAGCTTGCACTCCAGATC
>JAEYPY010000159.1 GCA_023410295.1 Pseudomonadota bacterium
ATGCGCCGACCGACGATGGCCGTTTCCGGCGCGCGCTTGTGCTGGGCGAGGCGCGCTCGCTCGACGTCCTCACCATCGATCCGCGCTCGGGCGAATTCCGGCGCGAGCGCTATCCGCTGAACGATGAAGAGTTTGCGGCAGCGACGCGCGCGGTGGAAGAAAGCGGCGCGGGGCGCGGGTGCGCTGGCGACGGCGCCGTCGAAGCGGTGGCGCGGCGCAACGAGACGCTCGCACGCTTTGCCGAAGGCGAACCGAGGCAACGCCTGCTCTGGCGCTGCGAAGTGCGGAATTAAGAAGAGTCAGTAGTGAGTGGCGAGCAGCTTCGCGCAGTGCGCGGCGGCAAATGCTAGGCCACTAACTACTAACTACTCTACTGACTGCTCCCAGCCGCAACGCGCCAGATGATGTTGCCGACATCATCGGCCACCAGCAGAGCGCCGGTGCGATCCGTCGCGACGCCGACGGGGCGGCCTTGCGCTTGGTTGCGCTCGTTGAGGAAGCCGGTAAGGAAATCTTCGGCCTGGCCGGCGGGGCGGCCGTTTTCGAACGGCACGTAGATCACCTTGTAGCCGACGAGCTCGCTGCGATTCCACGAGCCGTGCTGGCCGACGAAGGCGCCGCCGCGATAGCGCGCCGGCAGCGCATCGCCGCCATAGAACATGAGGCCGAGCGAAGCGGTGTGCGCGCCGAGCGCGTAGTCCGGCGTGAGTGGTTCATGCAGGCGGACATTGGCGGGAATCTCGACACGCTCGTCGCGGTGATTGCCCCAATAGTAATAAGGCCAGCCATAGAAGCCGCCGTCCTGTACGCTGGTCATGTAATCGGGCACCAAATTATCGCCGAGCATGTCGCGCTCATTGACAGCGACCCAGAGCGCATTTGTGCCAGGCGCCCAGCCCATGCCGACGGGGTTGCGTAAGCCTGATGCGAAGACGCGCGCTTCGGAGCCATCCGGATTGAACTCCCAGATCGCCGCGCGGCCCTCCTCCACGTCGATGCCGTGGTCAGCGATGTTCGATGCTGAGCCGATGGCGACGTAGAGTTTCGAGCCATCGGCGTTGGCGATGAGGTTGCGCGTCCAGTGGCCGTTATCTGCGGCGTGATAAGGGATGCGCAGCACGGTTTCGCCCGCGCCTGAGAGGCGTGTCGCGCCAGACGTGTATGGAAAGCGCACCACGGCGTCGGTGTTGCCGACGTAGAAATGATCGCCAACCAGCGCCATGCCGAACGGCTGGTTCAAATCTTCCGCGAAGATGTGGCGTTCATCAACATCGCCGTCGCCATCGGAGTCGCGTAGCAGCGTGATGCGGTCGGCGCTGTCGCCGAGCGCGCCGGCGCCGCGCTGAATCGAATTGCGGATCCAGCCCATGATGCCGCCGCCCTGCTGCGGCTTAGTCGAACTTTCCGCGATCAGCACATCGCCGTTGGGCAGGACGTGGATCCAGCGCGGATGATCGAGATTCTCCGCGAAGCGCGTCACGGTGAAGCCTTCCGGCGCTTGCGGCGCGGCGTTGTCGGGCCAGCCCACGGCATCGGCGGTGTTCACAGTGGCAAAGACCCCGCCGCGCTGCGGCGCGGGCAGGTCGGGGCTGGGGCCGACAACGAGTTCGGCCGGCGGCGCGACCTGGCTGCAGGCGGCAAGGAGCGCGGCGAGCGCGACGGCAAGGGTTCTCATGGCGGACAAGTTACCATGCCGGCGCACGGCGCGCCGCGAAAAACCGGTTCAGCTGTCGAGCTTTTGCGGCCGCAGCCAGCGTCGCACGACGATGACGATGGCCAGCCAGAGCGCGATCGCCAGCACCGCCATCACCAGCGCGGCCAGGAACTCGCCCTGCAACGCGTCGAGAATGCTGTCGCCGGCGAAGGCGACGAGCACGGTCTTCGGCAAGACTCCAATGGTGAGGCCGGCGATGAAAGCGAAGAAGTTCACGCGGGCCGCGCCGAACGCCATGTTGACGACCACGAAGGGCGCGGTCGGCACGAAGCGGACGATGAGGCTGGCGAGAAAGCCGTTCTTGCCCATGAAGCGCGTGAAGCGCCCGCCCGTCGCGCCGCCGAAGCGCTTTTGCGTCTGCGCGCTGGTAAGCCGCCCGGTGAAATAAGTCGCGGCGCCCGAGACGACCGTAGCGAGCCAGGCGTTCCAGAACCCCTGCTCTGGACCAAACGCGACGACACAGGCGCCGATCAGCACGATCTGGGGGGCGCCCACATAAGCGGTTAGCGTGAAGACGATGATGGTGGCCAGGAGGCCCCAATGACCGCGCCGCGCTTCGCCAAGAGTGCCGTTGATGAAGGCTTCGATCTCCTCGGCATAGAAGAGACGGCCGATCACCAGGATCACCAACGCCGCCACCACCATCGCCACGGACATCGCCACCGCGCGCCAGGCGCGGGCGTCCATGTTGTTGGCGAACTCGGAAAGCCGCGCGAAAAGGCCCGACTTGGCGGGCTCCTGCGGCGGCGGGACGGCGTCACTCATTCGCCCGCCAATTCGCCCGCCGCGCGGGGCGGGTCAAGCGTGGGCGCGCAGGAGGCGGCCTTCAGGCCGCCTTTTGCGGGCGGCGGCCGAGAATGGCGCTCATGTCGAAGGCATGGGCCGCGGCGGCGTTGCGCTTGGGGCTTCTCGAGACTTTGGCCTGCGGGATCTCCATGTCGTTCATGCGCGGCTTGAGGCTCTTGATCAGATCCTCTTCGATGCGCCGGCGATCAGCTTCATCGCGGATGGGGCCGAGCACGTAGCGTTCGGTGGCGCCGTAATACCAGTAAGCGCGCGGCCACTTCTCGTGGCCCATCAGGCGCGAGCGCAAATCGTGCGCCTTGCCGACATAGAGCGGCTCCAGGAAAAAGCCGAAGCGGCGGCGCACGAACACGTAGATGCCGCCGACGCCGCCGGGCGGCAGGCCCTTCTTGGTCAGAACGCACTTGAAACGATAGCGCCGGCCGCTGACGCCGCGCCAGGAATGTGCGCCGAAGAAGAACATCATGCGACTCCTCTGATCCGAACGCAGAGGCTCGGCCGCGAATCGTAAACGCAGCGTTAACCGATTGCGTCAGCATGCGGGCGAGGCGATGCTTCGACTCGATGGCGCTCGATGCCCTGCCCGCACTTTCGCTGCACGACCGGCGCAAGGATCCCGGCGCTTTCGCGCGCGCGATGGGCGAGAGCTATGCGCGTTACGGCTTTGCTATCGTGCGCGATCATGGGCTCGATGCCGATCTGATTGCGCGTGCGCTCGAGGCGACGAAGGCGTTCTTTGCGCTGCCGGAAGCGGTGAAACGGCGCTATCACCACGCCGGCGGCGCGGGCCAGCGCGGCTATGTGCCGTTCGGCGTTGAAGCGGCGAAGGGCGCGGCGGCGGTCGATCTGAAGGAGTTCTGGCATGTCGGCCGCGAGCTGCCCGAGGGCCATCGCTATCGCCCCTACATGCCGCGCAATCTTTGGCCGGAGGAGATCCCTGCGTTTCGGCGCGATGTGTACGGGCTTTACGAAGCACTCGACCGGCTGGGCCTCGAGCTGCTGCAATCGATCGCGTTGTTTGTGGGCCTTCGCCAGGATTTCTTCGCGGACGCGGTGCGCGATGGCAACTCGGTACTGAGGCTGCTGCACTATCCGCCGACGCCGCCGCGCGCTGAAGGCGTGCGCGCCGAAGCGCATGAAGACATCAATGTCATCACGCTGCTGCTCGGCGCGGAAGAAGCGGGCCTGCAATTGCTGACGCGCGAAGGTGAATGGCTTGACGTCAATCCGCCTGAGGGCGCGCTTGTCGTCAACATTGGCGACATGCTTCAGCGCCTGACCAACAACGTGCTGCGCTCCACCACGCATCGCGTGGTCAATCCAACGCCGGAGCGCGCACACCTGCCACGGTATTCGATCCCGTTCTTCCTGCACTTCGCGCCGGATTATCTGATCGAGACGCTGCCAAGCTGCATCACACCGGAAAATCCGAACCGCTACCCGGAGCCCATAAACTCGCAGGAGTTTCTGTTCGAGCGCTTGCGCGAGATCAGACTGGCCTGATCAAATCTAACGAAAATAACATCTTGTCGTTTTGCGTTGTGCGCCCTGGAGCACGCTCCTACGCTGCTGTTCGCGAGGAACGGGAGGGTACGCAATGCTCACAAAACTGTTCGCAAGTGCAGCTGTGCTGTTCGCGGCCAGCACAGCGTCCGCCGCAGCGCAAGACTGGCAGGGCTTCTATATCGGCGCTCATACCGGTTACGGTTTCGGCGATGTCGATCAGCCATATGGCGATGTCGGCGGGCCGTTCGAATTCACCGATCAAGACGCGCCGGAAGTGGACGGCTGGATCTACGGCGCGCAAGCCGGTGTCAATTTCCAAGTCGGCGCCAATTGGGTGCTCGGACTTGAAGCGCAAGGCGCGTGGGGCGATCGCGAAGGCGATGACGGCGGCACCGGCGGCGACGTCAACGGCGTCGATATCAACAGCGAATGGTCGATCAGCGGCCGCGGCGGCTTCCTCATCTCACCGAACACCTTGCTCTACGTGAAAGCGGGCTGGGTGACGATGGACGTGGACGCCACAGCGCCGACTGACGGCGCAGTGAACGAAGACATCGAAGGCTGGACCTATGGCGTCGGCGGCGAGTTCATGCTCAACGAACGCTGGAGCTTCGGCGCGGAATGGCGTCAGGATGAAATGGATGAGACGCGCTTCTCATTCCCGACTGATGGTTACGACGAAGGGCTGACGCCGAACACATCGAGCGTGCGCTTCAGCGCCAATATGCATTTCTAGCTTGCGTGAGGACGAGCGGCGCAACTTCGCCGCTCGTCAACGCCACGGACTGTCGCTCTCGCGCCCCTTGAACGGATCGTGGCCCCAGTTCATGAGCGCATAGCGCCAGCGCGAGGTCTCGCGGTTCTTGCGCGGCGCTTGGGCGCTGTGGCGGATGATAAAGCTGACAACGCGCCGCATGTGCTTCAGATCATCCGCGCTCGGCGCGCGTTTGGCGCGCAAGAGCTGCGCCGTGCGCTGGCCGGCTTTCACACCGATGGAGACGCCGTCGCCGGAATCCTGGCCGACCGAGGCGGACTGCTCGCTCTTGTGCCACGCTTCGATTTCGCGCGCGCTCATGTTGACGAGAGCGGCGAACTTGGCGCGGACTTCAGCGTCGGTAGCGGGCATAAGCTGCGTACGTTCGACCCGTGCAATCGGTTCTATGCTGCCGCGAACCGCACACCTGTCATGCGCTCGCTCAATTCCCAGAGCTTGTCCGCCAGTACTGCATCGACCGCCCACGGGCGCACGCCAGCAAAGCTTTTGTCATCGGCGGGGACCAGGCGGGCGATGTCGCAGTCCTCGCAATAGACGCCGCCCATGCCATCGAGCTGCGCATTGACGGCGCACCAGACGCTGGTGGCCGCGCCTTGGCTCGGCGTCTTGAAACGCGGATCGACATTGCCGTCGGCATCGATCCAGCCCATGGCGCGCTTTTCTTCTTCCGGCATATAGCGCTGCAGGTCGGTCATGATGCCGCCGGGATGGACGGCGAAGGCGCGCACATTGTGAGGAGCCCCTCGCCTGTCGAGGCCGATTGCGAAGAGTGCATTGGCTGACTTGGCGCGGCCGTAAGCGAGCCACTTGTTGTATTCGGTGCGCTCGAAATTTGGATCTTCGAGGTCGGGCGGGTTGATGCGGTGGCCGATGGACGAGAGCGACACCACGCGCGCCCCGTTGGCGCCCTTCAGCGCAGGCCAGAGCCGCGCGGTGAGCTGGAAGTGGCCGAGATGATTGGTGGCGAATTGCGCTTCGTAACCGCGCGCGTCGCGCATCAAAGGCGAAGCCATGATGGCGGCGTTGTTGATGAGGATGTGCAGCTCGCGCGTGCGCGAAAGAAAGCCGCCGGCGAACGCATCAATGCTGGCGGGATCGGCAAGATCAAGCGCAGCCTGTTCAACATTGGCGATGCCGGCGAGCGCCTTCTGCGCCTTTTCAGGCGTGCGCGCGGGCACGATGACGATCGCGCCGGCGGCGGCGAGCGCTTTGGTGGTTTCCAGACCAAGTCCCGAATAGCCGCCCGTGACGACGGCGACTTTGCCCGTGAGATCGCGTCCGCCTGTTGCTTCGAGCGCCTCCGTGCGCGCGCCGTAGCCGGAATTGATGGGCGCTTGCGGCGTAGACATGGGTCTTCCTCCCTTTCGCGGGAGGCTAGTCAGCGCGCACGGGTTTGACCAGCGCCGCCGCTTGCTTGGCGCGCTGGCGCGCTTCTTCGACGTCCGGGCCGCGCGCGACGGCGACGCCCACGCGGCGCTTCTTGAAGCTTTCGGGTTTGCCGAAGAGACGAAGTTCGGTTTGCGGCACGGCGAGCGCATCGGCGACGCCATCGAAAGCGATGCCTTGCGCATCCATGCCGCCATAGATGACGGCGCTCGCGCCCGGCGCCCGCAGCGAGGTATCGACTGAAAGACCGAGAATGGCGCGCGCGTGCAGCGCGAACTCGCTTTGGTTCTGGCTGGCCAGCGTCACGAGGCCCGTGTCGTGCGGACGTGGGCTGAGTTCGGAAAACCAGACTTCGTCGCCCTTGATGAAGAGTTCGACGCCGAAAATGCCATAGCCGCCGAGCGCTTCCGTCACCTTCCCGGCGATATCGCGCGCTCTCGCCAGCGCCGCCGCGCTCATGGGCTGCGGCTGCCAGCTTTCGACGTAATCGCCGTCGACCTGGATATGGCCGATCGGTTCGCAAAAATGCGTGCCGCTGGCAGCGCGCACGGTGAGCAGCGTGATCTCGAAATCGAACATCACCTGCCCTTCGACGATCACGCGTGGTTGCTTCACCCGCCCGCCGCTCATGGCGTAGTCCCAGGCGGGCGCGACGTCGGCTTGCGATTTCAGCCGGCTCTGGCCTTTGCCCGAGGACGACATCACCGGCTTCACGAAGCAGGGAAAGCCGATGCGGTCGATCGCGGCTTGCATCTCCTCCAGCGACGAGGCGAACGCATATGGCGAGCACGGCAGCTTCAGCTCTTCGGCGGCGAGCACGCGAATGCGCTCGCGGTTCATGGTGGTGTGCGCGGCTTTCGCGGTCGGGATCACGGTGGCGAGCTTGTCGGATTCGATACGCACGAGTTCGTCGGTGGCGATGGCCTCGATCTCGGGGACGATGAGATGCGGGCGCTCTTGCTCGACCAGTGCGCGCAGCGCCTTGGCGTCGGTCATGTCAATCACATGCGCGCGGTGGGCGACCTGCTGCGCCGGCGCATTGGCGTAACGGTCGACGACGATGGTCTCGACGCCAAGGCGCTGGAGTTCGATGACGACTTCCTTGCCCAGCTCCCCGCCGCCGAGCAGCATGACACGGATGGCGTTCGGAGATAGTGGAGTCCCGATGCGGGTCATAAAGGCTCCTTGGCGCAATCGTCGCACACCCAGCCGAAGCGCAACGAAACGCCATCAATGCTTTTTGGCGCGCTTAGAGCATCGGGCGCGGCGCCGGCAAGGCCTAGCTTGTCGGCGAAGGCTTTGAAGTCGGTGATGCTGCTGTTCGTCCCGCTGAAATCATGCACGAGCATGACGGCATGCGTGGCGCGAAAGCGCTTGGCTTCGAGGATAGCAGACGCCGAGCGATGGAAGAGCTGCCAACGAAAGTCACTGCAAGTCGCACCATCAAGCCCGAACATTGAGCAAGCCCAGTTGAATCGGCTTTCTCGGCCCGGAGTGGTTTTCCATTCCCCGACTAGCGGGCCGAACGACTCTCCGGCCTTACCCTCAACGGCAAGAACGCCGAGACCGTTCTTTAGTCCGCACACCGCGAGAAGGTCGGTTTGGGACGGTGCAGTCTGAGTGTCGAGCGCGGTGGGGTGTTCGAAGAAACCAGCAGCCAGTTCGCCGTCCTGCCATTCCGACGCCTGATTGAGAACCGCGATCACTTTCTTTGGAATGCCGCGGGCTCCGATCCAAGCCGTGGCGGTTTCGAACGCGGATCGGCCACGCTTCCAATGTTTGTCCGGATCGCGAAGAAGCAGGCGAGCCTGCTCGGGATTTTCAAGCGGCCAACCGTAAAGGCGATGATAGTCCATCAATTGCCCCCCTTCCCCAGCAGCGCACGCACGCGCTTGCCCGCTTCTTCAATCGGATGAGCCGCCGCCGCTTCACGCAGCTTCGCCAGCCTTGGCCCGCCGGCGCGGTGCTCGGCCATCCATTCACGCGCGAATTTGCCGCTTTGCACGTCGGCCATCACGGCGCGCATCGCGTCTTTGACGCGTGCATCGATGATGCGCGGACCGGTGACGTATTCGCCCCATTCCGCCGTGTTTGAGATGGCGAGGTGCATGCCGGCGATGCCGCGTTCGTGGATCAAGTCCGAGAGCAGCTTCACTTCGTGCAGGCAATCGAAATAGGCGAGCTCCGGCGGCGTGCCGGCTTCGACCTGCACTTCCCAAGCGGTGCGGATGAGATGGGTGAGGCCGCCGCAAAGCACGACTTGTTCGCCGTAAAGATCGCCCTCGGTTTCGATCTTGAACGTTGAGGCGATCATGCCGGCGCGGCCGCAGCCGATGGCGGCGGCGTAGGAGTACGCCAGTGCTTCGGCGCCGCCATTATCTTGCGCAACCGCGACGATGCACGGCAGCCCGCCGCCCTTCACGAACGCTTCGCGCAGCGCTTTTCCGGGCCCTTTCGGCGCCACCATCACGACGTTCACGTCCGCCGGCGGGGCGATGAAGCCGTAATGATAGGCAAAGCCGTGCACGAACATCAGCGTCTGCCCGGCCCGCAGATGCGGCGCGATTTCGGCGGCATAGAGATCGGGCATCACTTCGTCCGGCGCGCACATCACAAGCACATCGCAGCTCGCCGCCGCCTCGGCGACCGAGATCGGCGCAAAGCCGTCGCGCTCGGCATCCGCCATCCGCCGCGCCGCCTTGTGCAGCGCCACCACCACGCTGACGCCAGCATCGCGCAGGTTGAGCGTGTGCGCGTGGCCCTGCGCGCCATAGCCGATCACCGCGACGCGCTTGCCATTAATCAGCGCCGGATCGGCGTCGCGCTCATAGAAAACTTGCATCCGTTTCCTCGTGACGCCCGTAGCACGGCGTCTTATGAAGCTGGTCTCTAAACGATGCCCCGGCCACGCGCCAGTTTCGGAGACCATATGCGTTACGACATCATCTTCCTCGCCACGGCGCTCTTGTGCCTCTTGTTCGGCGAGGGTCTCGGCATCTACATGGGCATCTCGCAGGACTTCCTGCTGGTGCCGGCGCACGTTCACCTCAACCTGCTGGGCTGGATCACGCTGGCGGCGTTCGGGCTCATGCACCGTGCCTATCCGGCGCTGGCGAGTTCGCGTCTCGCCGCGCCGCAGGCCGTGCTGGCGATCGTTTCGAATATCGCCATGCCGGCCGGGCTCGCGGTGATGCTGCTGAGCGCCAACCAGGACGCCACGCTGGTGAAGTACGCTTCGCTCGGCGTCATCCTGGCGACGCTGCTCTTCATCATCATGTTCGCGCGCAAGGCCGCGCTGGCGAAGGCGGCGTAATGGCGAGTGCGGGCGAAATCGTGCGCTTCTGGCGCGACGCCGGGCCGAAGGCGTGGTGGGTCAGGGATGAAACCTTCGACGGCCGCTGCCGCGGCTTCGAGGCCGAGCACCACGCCGCGGCGCGGCGCGAGCTGGCGCACTGGGAGCTGGACGCCGAAAGCGCGCTGGCGCTGGTGCTGCTGCTCGATCAGTTTCCGCGCAACATCTACCGCAACTCGCCGCATGCTTATGCGACTGACGCTCTCGCGCAGGCCGTGGCGCTGCGCGCCATCGAACGCGGTTTCGACCGGGCGACGGACACGTTTCTGCGCGGCTTTTTCTACATGCCGCTGCAGCATGCGGAGAACCTCACGCTGCAAGAGCGCTGCGTAGAACTCATGGACGCGCTCGGCGATGCGCAGTTCATCAAGTTCACGCGCATTCATCGCGACGTGATCGCCCGCTTCGGCCGCTTCCCGCACAGAAATCCGATGCTTGGCCGCGTCAGCACGCGCGAAGAGCTGCAATTCCTAGCCGAGGGCGGGTTTGCGGGGTGATGCCTGGACCGCGGGCCTGAAGGTCCAAGATCACCTGATCGCAGCGTCGAAGGCGTAGCGCCAGTCGCCGCGATAATCGCGGGTCCAGACCGAGATGTAGCGGCCCTCGCTGCGCGCGCCGTCCGGCGCGGTGTAGACCGAATTGCCCCAGGTCCAGGCCATGTCGCCGCGCGCGGAGACGCGGCCAGTTTCGGGCGTCCATTGCAGACGCGCGTTGGCCGGCCAATCGGCGAACACGGACGCGGCGTCGTCGCGGCCCTCGTAGATTTCGCGGCTGGTGACGATAAGCGCATCTTGCGCGGCATATTCGCGGAACGCAGCATGCAGTCCCTCGCGCTGCGCCAGCGCGTTGAAGTCGCGGTCGGCCTGCATGACTTCGTCGAGGGCGGCGACTGCGAGTTCTTCTTCAGTGCGCGAGCCAGCGAGCTCGGAGAGACGAAGTGCGAGGCGCCCGCCTGCTTCGGTGTTGGCGACGCAGGCGCGTGATAGCGCCTTAGCGCGGCCCTCGATCGCGACTTCGATGTAAGCTTGTTCGCCGGTGGCGCAGGCTTCGCCCGCTTGTTCGTCAGCGCGTGACGCCGCGCGGACGAGGTTGGCGATTTCCGTACGCTGTGCAGCGCTGACTTCGCTAACACGCGGCGCGTCACCGCCCCAGAGCCACCAGCCGGTGCTCGGATGGCCGGTGAAGCGGCGCAAGGCCAGCGTGCCGGTGTCGCCCTGCAGATCGTAGCGGATGACGCGGGCAACGCCGCCGCGCGCAGGCGCGATGGTGACGCGCACTGAAACTGGCACGCCTTCAGCCGCGATCAGCGCGCGCCCGCCCGTTGTCGGGATGACATCGGCGGCGACCAGCGCTTGCGCCCAGGCCGGCGCGCTTAGCGCCAAGTTCTGCGCAAAAGCCGGCGCGGCTAGAAGGAGCGCTGCGCCGCAGATCGCGGCAGCGCGGAACATCTTGATCATCCCCACCCTCATGGGCTGCTGAGCGCGCCGTTTTACGAGGCGGCCGGCGCCGCCGCCAGCGGCAATGGCGCCGCTTTCTGCTTAGTGTTCCGGGTTCGGGGTACGGACGGGCTGGCCGTCGCGTAGCACCCAGCGCTCGGTACCGGCGACGCGGTCGATCTCGTCCTGCAGTTCGCGCACGGCTTCGGGCATGCCGGCGCTGAGGCCGCCGTAATCGACGACGCGCTTGGCGCGGCCGTTGCGCTCCAGCGTAATGGTTGTGGTCGGCAAGTCCGTCACTTGCGCGCGGTACTCATCGCGCAGGCGCTCGAAGCCGATCGCGTCGAAGCGTTGCAGCAGACGATCGACATCTTCGGCCGGAATCTGCGCGCGCTGCTCGCCGGCGACATTCACGAACCGCTCGCCGCGATAGATCACCTCGCCGCTGCTACTGATGCTGACCGTATAGGCCGGGCAGAAGCCGAAGCAGACCGTGCGCTGCAGCGTGATCATGGCGGGCTGTTGCGAAGGTGGCGGAGATGCGCATGAGGCGAGCGAGAGGGCGCCGAGCAATGCGAGAAACGTACGGCGAAAGTGCATGTGTTTCATCCTAGCGGCGATGCGTGCGGGCGATGGCTTCACGGTTGGCGATCCAGGCTGCATCGCGCCGCTGCAACAGATATCCTGGGTGTAACGCTTCAAGCGCCTCGCCCAACTCGGCCGAGAGTGCATAGGCGGAGGTCTTGTCATCGAGGCGCCCGACAGCCAGGCGGCGCAGCATCTGGCCGCGGCGGCGCGGGTCGATGGCGTTTTGCGCCTCGGAAACCAGCAGACGCCGGCACTTGGTCAGGAACTCAGCGGCGGCCGCGTCAGGCGTCATCGCGCTGGTATCCATGCGACCAAGCCGCGTGCACGCGAAAATGACCGCGTCGAGGATGGGCGGGCGATAGCCTTGGAAAGCGCTCTCCCGATCCTGGCCGTGCCTATCCGGCGCTTCGTTCGGAAAGAAGAGCCGCCCGCGATCAGCAACCGAGGACAGCTTCTCGGACGTCTCATGCGCGAGGCGCGCCATTTCTTCGGTGCTGTACGCAGAACCTCGGCCCTTGGCCAGCGCGATGCTTTGCGAAACGAGATCGACCGCCTCATGCGTCCAGGCGATGACTTCGGAATCCATCTCGGCGCGCAGCGTCTCGTACTGGAGTTCGGTCTGCCGGCGCACCACCAGCCAATTGAGCACCAGCGACGCCAGCGCCAGCATGGCCGAGCCGATCGCCACCCATTCATTGACGCCCCAAGTCATGCACTCTCCCCTGCTCAAAGCGCTAACATGGAGCCGGCGCGCCGCATAGCATTGTGCCCGCCGTCACGTAGCGAGGAGCGTCCTCGCAGCTTGCACCCGGCTTTCGAGATCAACTGCCGCGATGCGCGGCCAATCCGGCATTTGCCCGGCGATCCAGGTGAATTGGCGCTTGGCGTAGCGGCGCGTGTCGCGTTTGCCGATCTCGGCGGCTTCGAAGAGCGATACTTCGCCGCGCAAATGCGCCATGAGCGCCGGCGCGCCGTGCGCCTTCATCGCCGGCAGCGTCGCATCGAGGCCACGTGCGGCGAAGGCGCGGACTTCATCGAGTGCGCCTGCCGCCAGCATCTTGTCGAAACGCGCATTGATCGCAGCGTAAAGCGCCTCGCGCTCCGGCGTCAGCGCAACGCCGCGCCAAGCATCCGCCGCAAGCGCGGGCCTGGTGTTCGCGTGCAGCGCGCTGATGCTTTCGCCGGTGGTTTCCAGCACTTCGAGCGCGCGCAGGATGCGGGGCGCATCGTTCGGTTCGAGGCGAGACGCCGTTTGTGGGTCGCGCGCGGCGAGCTCGGCGTGCAGCGCGGGCGCGCCCTCTTTTTCCGCGCGCTCACGCAGCGCAGCGCGCAGTTCGGGATCGGCGGTAGGGATGTCAGCAAGACCGTGAGTAAGCGCTTTGAAGTAAAGCCCCGTGCCGCCTACCAGGATCGGCGTCGCGCCGCGGGCGCGGATCGCCTTGATGGCGGTGAGCGCATCGGCCAGCCAACGCCCGGTGGAGTAGAGTTCGCCCGCATCGACATGGCCGTAGAGATGATGCGGCGCGCGCGCCTCCTCCTCCGGCGTCGGACGCGCCGTCAGAATGCGAAAGTCGCGATAAACTTGCATGCTGTCGGCGTTGACGATTTCGCCGCCGATACGCTCCGCGAGTGCAAGCGCCAAGGCGGACTTGGCGCTGGCGGTGGGGCCCATGATGAGAAGTGCGCGAGGCATGCGCTTTGTGCAGTAGCGCAAGCGCCCGGCCTGACCTAGAGGGGTGACGCAATGACCGCCCACGCCCTCGTCTTTGTCGCCTCGCCTGAGGACAAGCCTGCGTATCGCGAGGCGCTGCTGATGCTGGGGCGCGTGGCGCTGTCGCGGAAGCTGCCGCCGCCGCGGGTGCTGTCGGGCTGGGAAAGCGCGGAATGGATCTATGACAGCGTCGACGGCGAGCTACGCCAGGAAGCGGCCGCGGCCGTGGCGGAGATGCCGGTGGATTGGGCGCTCGTGCCGGTCGAAGCACGCCGCAAGAAGCTGCTCGTCGCCGACATGGATTCCACCATCATCAATGTCGAGTGCCTGGACGAACTCGCCGACTTCGCGGGCCTCAAGGCCGAGATCGCCGCCATCACCGAACGGGCGATGAAGGGCGAACTGGAGTTTGAGCCGGCGTTGCGCGAGCGGGTGGGCAAGCTGAAGGGTCTTGGGCTTGAGGCGCTGCAGAAAACTTATGACGAGCGCGTGCGGCTCAATCCAGGCGCAGCGACGCTGGTGAAGACAATGGCCAAGCATGGTGCGCGCTGTGTGCTCGTGTCGGGCGGCTTCACCTTTTTCACCAAGCGCGTCGCCGCGGCGGCCGGCTTTCACGCCAACCGCGCCAACATGCTGCTCGACGACGGCGCTGCGCTCACGGGCGCTGTGCAAGAGCCGATCCTTGGCCGCGCGGCTAAGTTGGAAGCGCTGCAAGGCGAAGCCGCGGCGCTTGGCATTGCAGCGAGCGATGCTCTGGCGATCGGAGATGGCGCCAACGATCTCGATATGATCAAGGCCGCGGGGCTGGGCGTCGCCTATCGCGCCAAGCCGCTGGTGGCGGCGGAGGCGCACGCGCGCATCGACTATACATCGCTGGAAACGACGCTCTTCTTTCAAGGCTATTCACGGGGGGAATTCGCATCATGAGAACGCTGATTGCAGTAATGGCTGCAATGGCGCTGAGCGCCTGCGCACAAGAAAATGCCGCGCCCGCGGCCGTCGAGACCGCGCCGCCTGAGCTGGCGCCGGCGACGCTGCCGATCACCGATCAAGCCGGCAACCGCATGGAAGCCATGAACGCCATCGGCGAGCGCTTCTGCCGGGTCGAAGGCGGCTGGTGCGTCAACAGCCAAGCGAACGGCATCGTCGCGGATCATCAAGGGCGGAGCACTTCGATCACCTGGCCCGCCAACGAGAACCAAACTTCGGCGCCTTGGCCGAACGTCATCGTCAGCGGCGATACCGCGCTCGTCGGCGCCATCATCACAGAGAACCAGATGTACTCAGGCGGCAGCGCCCGCGTGGATCATTTGGTGCTCTTCGAAGTCAACAGCGGCGCCGCGCGTGAAGTGCTGCGCTTGCCATACGCCAGCGAGATTTCCATCCGCGCCTGCTTCGACGAAGACGATGTCCAGGCGCGCGCCGAGGCGTGCCTCGATGAGTACGTCTTCGTCAGCCGCGTGCGGATCGACGAAAGCGGCGCCAGCGGCCCGCCAGCGATCGTGCTGGAAACTGCGGCGGCGAGCTATCCCGGCCGCATCAGCCGCACCACCGATTCCGCCGAACGGGGGCCGCTGACGCAAGCCGACCTCGTCTGGACCACGGACGATGTCTGCTCCTATCGGCGGACCTTTAGCCGCGGCCCCACCGGCAGCTACACGCCCGACACAGAACTGCCCGCATGCGCTGATTATCTCGAACCGTGACGCTCCCCCGCCGCCCTCTTGCCGTCGTGTTCGATCTCGACGGCACGCTGATCGATTCCGAAGCCCTGGTGAAAGAGGCGCACTTCGCCGCTTGCGCCAGGCTCGGCGTGACCATGACTGAGGCGCAGTTTCTCGCGCTCGTGGGCATGCACCGGCAAGCCAATGACGAGATGCTGCGCAGCTATTACGGCGCGGACTTTCCGCTCGATCTTTTCATCGCCGAGACGCGCGCGCATGTCGGCGAGCGGGTGGCGCCGCTGAAGCCCGGCGCGGCGGAGCTGATGGATGCGCTCGAAGCGCTTGGCTTGCCCTACGGGCTCGCCACCTCGTCGCGCCGGCCTTGGGTGGAGCGCCATTTCGCAGCGCATGGGCTGACGGACCGCTTCCGCGTCATTGTCACGCGCCAGGATTGCATCGAAGGCAAGCCGCACCCGGAGCCGTATTTGAATGCCTCGCGCCTGCTAGGCGCTACGCCTGCCAACGTGCTGGCGCTGGAGGATTCCCACGCGGGCGTCGCCTCGGCCTGCGCGGCTGGGTGCATGACGGTGATGGTGCCCGATCTGCTCGCGCCAACGGATGAACAGCGCACGCGCGCACTCGTGCTGGATTCGCTGCACGAGGTGGTGCGGCTGTTGGCTTAGGACGAGCGCGCTTTCAAGCGCCGATAGGTACGGCCGCCTTCACGGTTGATGCGGACAACGACGTTGTGTTCGCCGACCGCCGCTTCGCCGGCGATGGCGCGGGCGGCGACCATGCTGTCGGCGTTCTGGAACGCCATCTGCTCGATCACATCGCCAGGGCGCAGCACATTCTCGTTGGGGCTGCCGATATCGATGCTGAGCACAACGAGGCCCTGAATGTGGGGCTCAATCTGGAATTCTTCGCGCAGGCTTGGATCGAGCTCCGAGAGCGCGACGCCGAAAATGCGCCCACTGCGCGGGCCGCCATCGCTTCGCCGGCGTTGCGATTCGTCGGCGCCAGCGACGCGCGTGCCGCTGTCGGTTTCTTCCAGGCGCTCGATCGTTGCGGTGATGGTGAGGCGCTGGCCGTCGCGCACAATCTCGATCGGCACCTCAGCGCCCACTTGCGCTTCGCCGACCATGCGGGTCAGCGAGCGGCTGTCGCTGACTTCGCGGCCGCCGAAGCTCAGCACCACGTCGCCGGGGCGCAGACCCGCGTCAGCGGCTGGGCCGCTCGGGGTGACGCGCGTGACTACCGCGCCCTGCGTGCCGCGATAGCCCGCGCGTTCGGCGATGGACGAGGTCAGGTTGGCGAGTCTCACGCCCAGCCAGCCGCGGCGGATTTCGCCGTAGCGCAAGATCTGATCCACGACGGGGCGCACGATCGAGGTGGGGGTGGCGAAACCGATGCCCACGCTAGCGCCGGTGGGCGAAAGGATCGCGGTGTTGACCCCGATCACTTCACCATCGGTGTTGAATAGTGGCCCCCCCGAATTGCCGCGATTGATGGCGGCGTCGGTCTGGATGAAATCGTCGTAGCGGCCGGCGTCGATATTGCGGTTGCGCGCGGAAACCACGCCCACGCTAAGCGAGCCGCCGAGACCGAACGGATTGCCGATGGCGAGCACAATGTCGCCGACGCGCGCGGTATCGCTATCGCCCATCTCGACATGGGGCATCGGCGTGCGCACGTGCATACGCAGCACGGAGATGTCGGTGGCCGGGTCGCGGCCGACGACGGTGGCTTCGAAGCGCTGACCGTTCTGCAGGATGACTTCGATCGCGTCGGCGGATTCGATGACATGGTTGTTTGTGACGACGACGCCGTCCGCCGAGATGATGAAACCGGACCCGAGCGAGGTGATCTGCGCCTGTCCGTCGGAGTTGAGCCGCTCCATGGGCGAACCCGGCGGGAAGCGCGGCAGATCGTCGACGCCCTCGACACGCTGGCTCGTGGCGATGTTCACCACGGCCGGCGACAGCCGCTCGTTGAGATCGGCAAAGCCGTCCGCCGGCAGACGCGACTGCGCCAAGGCCGGGGCTGTAATGGCGAGGACTGCGAAAGCGGAGAGAAGCGCGCGCATGGGCTAAGGGAGTACGGGAGAAGAGCCGTAAGGCAACAGGAATTTGCCGAACGTACTGCCCTATTCCCCTACTGCCTTGCGCCCCGCTTACCCCCCGCGCCGCCGCTGCATGTAGCGGAAGAAATCACTGTTCGGCGGCACCACGATCGGCGTGCCGGCGTCGATCGCGGTGTCGTACGCGCGCATCGAGCGATAGAACGCGGCGAACTCCGCATCACGGCCATAGGCCGAAGCGAAGATGCGCGCACGCTCGCCTTCGCCCTCGCCGCGCAGGCGGTCGGCTTCCTGCTGTGCCGTGGCGCGGATGATGGTGGCGTCACGCTGGCCTTCGGCGCGGATGCGCTCGGCCACCTGCTGGCGCTCGGACCGCATGCGCTCATAGACGCGGTCGCGGGTTTCGTCCGGCAGATCAGCCTGGCGAATGCGAACGTCGATGACCTGAACACCAAGCTCAGTCGCGGCCGAGGCGTTGAGATCGGCCTCGATGATCTGCATCAGCTCGGCGCGGCGGCCGGAAATGATGTCGTTGGAACTGGCCGAGCCGAGCGCGCGGCGCATGGCCGATTCCGTGAACGTCTCCAGCCGCGAGGCGCCGCCCTCTTCCGTCAGCGCGCTCTGGTAGAAGCGGCGCGGATTGACGATGCGCCAGCGCACCACGGCGTCAACGATCAGCCGCTCCTGGTCGGCGGCGACGAAGGCTTGGCCGCCCAGCGTCGTGCCGATATTGCGCTTGTCGTAGAAGATGACGTTCTCAACAAACGGCAGCTTGAAATAGAGGCCCGGCTCGTCCTCGCCCGGCTCGTTGATGGCACTCGTGTACTCGCCGAAGCGCAACACGATGGCCTGGCGGTCCTGGCGGACGACGAACATCGAGTTGAGGATCAGCACCAGCACCGCGAAGGCGACGCCGACGATCAGGGGAAGGCTCGGTCTCATTGGGCGCCTCCCGTCGACGGATTGCGGCGGACCATGCCGTCAAGCGGCAGGTACGGCACCGCGCCGCCTTGTTGATCGAGGATGATCAGATTGCCGCGCTGGTACACGCGCTCCATCGTCTCGGTATAGAGCCGGTCGCGCGTGACCTGCGGGGCGCGGCGATATTCGGTGTGCACGGAGACAAAGCGCTGCGCTTCACCGGTCGCTTCGCGGATGACTTGCTCGCGATAGGCTTGCGCGTCGTTGAGGATGCGTGCGGTGTCGCGGTTGGCGTTGTTGACGGCTGTCTCCGCTTCCTGGCGCGCGTTGATGACGTCGTTAAACGCTTCGATCACCGCTGACGGCGCGGCGGCGCGCAAAAGCTCGACCTGCAGCACCTGAACGCCGGCTTCGTATTCATCGAGCACGGTTTGCATCAGGGTCTCGACGCCTTCTTCGACGGCGCCGCGGTCCGTCGTGATGATCGGCTCAAGCTCGCGGCGGCCGATCACTTCGCGCATGGCGCTCTCGGCCACTTGGCGCACAGCGCCGGGTTCATCGCCAGCGCCGACCGGATTGCGCACGTTAAAGACGAAGTCTTCAGCGTCCTTTATGTTGTAATAGATACGGAAGTGGATCTCGACGATGTTGCGGTCGCCGGTGATCATCAGGCTCTCGTCGGGATTATCGACGACGTTCTGATTGCGCGTGATAAAACCGATCTCGTCCACACGCTGACCGGTGACGTTGACGACCTGGCGCGATTCAATCGGCGTCGGCATGTGCAAATGGATGCCGGGGCCCGTGGTTCGGTTATAATCGCCGAGCCGCGTGATCACCGCCTGCTCGCCTTCGTCGACCGTATAGACGCCCGTCAGCAGCCAGCCGATGAACAGCGCCGCCGCGATCAGCGGCGCGCTGATGGGCCCTCGGCCGCCGGTCCCGCCTGCGCCGCCGCCGCCACGGCCGCCCATGCCGAAGCGCTCGCGCCATTGGCGCAGCATATCCTCAAGGTCGCCGCCCTGCGGGGGCTGCGGCTGGCGCGGCGGTTGGCCCCACGGCCGGCGCGGACCACCACCCCATGGGCCTTGGCCGCCACCCTGGCCGCCGCCGCTCGATTGATCATTCCAAGGCAAAACTTCCGTCCCCGCTCGTTCTGAGGGTGTTACGCGCGCCTTCTGACGCCGGATTTTGGACGCTTGTCCCGCACCCGTGCGCGCCGATATGTGGCCCTTGTGCTAAGGGATCAAGCATGAACAACCAGTTGGCGGACATAGAAGAACGCGTCAAAGCGCGCCTCGATGCGGTGAAAGACCCGCTTTCCGGCAAGGGTTTATTCACGTCCGGGCGCGTGATCGGGCTCGATGTGCGCGAGGCCGGCAAGGTCTCGTTTACGATCGAAGCGCCGGCGGACGCGGCGGAACGCTACATTGAGACCCGCGACCAAGCCGAAGCCGCCGCGCGCGCGGCGCGTGGCGTAACCAGCGTGATTGCCGTGCTGACGGCGCATGAGCCCAAACCCCAGAGCGCCGCTGGCATCGGACGCGTCAAGCGTGTCATTGCCGTGGCCAGCGCCAAGGGCGGAGTCGGTAAATCCACGGTGGCGGTAAACCTCGCCTGCGCGTTCGCGGCGCTGGGCCTGAAGACCGGCCTGCTCGACCTCGACGTCTACGGGCCGTCCGCGCCGACGCTGCTGGGCACCGGCGCGCGCAAGCCGAAGCTGCTGAAGGACAAGATACTGGAGCCGCTCGATGTGCATGGGCTCAAGACCATGTCGATCGGCTATCTGGTCGAAGCTTCGTCGGCGATGATCTGGCGCGGCGCCATGGCGACGAGCGCGGTGCGGCAGATGATCGATGAAGTCGCCTGGAGCGATCTCGACGTGCTGCTGCTCGATCTGCCGCCAGGCACCGGCGATGTGCAGCTGACACTTCTGCAGCGCGTGCCGGTGGCCGGCGCGGTCATCGTCTCAACACCGCAGGAGATGGCGCTCGCCGATGTCCGGCGCGGGCTGGCGATGTTCGAGAAGACCCATGCGCCGGTGCTCGGCATCATCGAGAACATGGCCTACTTCGAGACACCGGACGGCCAACGCACACATATTTTCGGCGAAGGCGGTGCGCGGCGCACGGCTGAGGCGACTGGCGTGCCGTTCCTCGGCGAAATTCCGATCGATGTCGCGCTGCGCGAAAGCTGCGACGCCGGCGCGCCGATCGTGGCGGCGCAACCCGCTCATCCAGTGTCGCTGCGCTTCAAAACCATCGCGGAAGCGGCGGCGGCGAACGTGGCGCGGCTCAACAAACCCGCGCCACGCATTTCCGTGCGCTGATCCCTCGCCCCGCGCCAGCGCGCGGAGCGAGGGAAGCCAATTAACGTGACTTGCGCGCGCTTTTGCGCGCCGTCTTGCGGCCGGTGTTCTTGCGGGCGCTCTTCCGTGCGCCGGTGCGGCGGGTGGATTTGCGCGCGCTGGTCTTGCGCGCCGTGCTCTTACCCGCCGTCTTGCGCGCCGCTGTCTTGCGGCCAGGGCTCGTGCCGCGGCGTTTGCGGGTAGCCGCAGCCTTCTTGGCTGAGCGCGACTTCGCCGCCTTCGAGCGCTTGGCCGAAGCCGCGCCGCCTTTGCGCCCGCCCTTCTTCGCCGGCGCCTTGTTCGTCGCCTTGCCGCGACCCGAGCCGGACTTGTTGCCGCCGCCATCGGAGGCGTTGACCGTCGCCCATGCGCGGCTCTCGGCTTCCTTCTTCGATACGCCGCGCTTCTCGTAGCCTTCTTCGATGTGCTCGGCTTTACGCTTCTGTTTGTCGGTGTAACTCGACTTGTCTCCGCGGGGCATGCTCATGTCTCCTTGCTGCGTCCCGTTACTCACAACGGTAACGCGCGTGGAGGGTTCCGATTTCGCGCCGCTAGACGAGTTCGAACCGGATCGGTAGCGCCTTCAATCCATTGACGAAGAAGCTCTCGACATAGCGCGGTTCGCCGTCGAGTTCGACACGCTTCAGCTTCGGCAGCAACTCTTCGTAGAGAATGCGCATCTCCAGCCGCGCGAGATGCTGGCCGAGGCAAAGATGCGCGCCGTTGCCAAACGCGAGCTGACGGTTGGGCTTGCGGTCGATGTCGAACGCATCCGGGTTTGTGAACACCTCCTCATCGCGATTGCCGGAGGCGTAGCAGAGCATCAGCCAATCGTTCTCCTTGATCGCCCGGCCGCGCACTTCGGTGTCGGCGCTGGCTGAGCGCATGAAGGTTTTCACCGGCGTCGCCCATCGGATCGCCTCTTCGATCAGCGCGGGTACGAGCGAAAGATCGCTGCGGACCCGCTCAAGAAGACCAGGAACCGTCGCCAGCGCCCACATCGCGGCGGCGGTGGAGGATGATGTCGTGTCGTGCCCGGCCGTGGCGATGATGGTGTAATAGCTGGTGCGTTCGAGCTGCGGCAGCGGTGCGCCGTCAATCTGCGCGTTGGCGAGTAGCGTTGCGAGATCGTCGCGCGGATTGGCGCGGCGGTCGGCGGTGATCTGTTCGAAATAGGCGTCGAAATCCTGCACGACCCCGAGCAGCAATTGGCCGAATTGTTCGTCGCTCAGCGCTTCCTTGAAGCGCTCGGTGTCGGGATCGGATGCGCCGAACAATTCCTGCGTCAGCCGCAGCATGCGGCCGAAGTCCTCCTCCGGCACGCCCAGGATGTTCATCACCACACGCAGCGGATAGTGCAGCGCCACATCCTTCACGAAATCGCACTGCCCCGGCAGCACGGCGAACCTCTGCACCGCATCCTGCGCTAGCGCCCGGATGGCGTCCTCACGCTTCTTGATGTTCGCCGGCATGAACCAGGCCTGCGTCAGCAGCCGGTACTTCATGTGATCCGGCTCATCCATCTGCACCAGCGACCGCACCAGGTGCGGCGAGCCGGTGATCGCGTGTGCGCGCGCCACGCCAGCTTGGCTCATCAGGGTCGTCGCCCGCACCGCGCTCGGGAAGAGCGCATTGTTGCGGCTGATCTCAAGGATGTCCGCGTGCTTGGTGACCACCCAGAACGGATCGAAGCCGTCAACATGGGCGACGCCCAGCGGATTGTTAGCGCGTAACCATCGGTACGTATCGAACAGCATGTCCGAACCGTATGTGGAGGGATGCACAAGGCGCTCGGCCAAGTTTTTCGGGATCGCGGTGTCGGACATCCAGTCGCTCCAGCAGCCAAGCTCACGCCACTCTCGCAAACTCTCGCCCGCCATGACTATAGTGCCGTGGCGTTATCGCCCGCCCAGATTGGCGGTTTTGCCTCCTGCGGCAGGCGCGGCGCCGCTTTAGGACCCTGGTCATGAAATACGACAGTATCCTGCACGCGGTCGGCAACACGCCGGTCGTGAAGCTCGGCGCGCTCGCGCCGGCGCATGTCTCGCTCTACGCCAAGGTCGAGGCGTTCAATCCGATGGGCTCGGTCAAGGATCGCTTGGCGCTGGCCGTGATCGAGGACGCCGAACGGCGTGGCGCGCTGAAACCCGGACAGACCGTGATCGAGGCGACCAGCGGCAACACCGGCATTGGCCTTGCGATGGTCTGCGCCAAGAAGGGCTATCCGCTGGTGATCGTAATGGCGGAGAACTTCTCCATCGAGCGACGCCGGCTGATGCGCTTTCTGGGCGCGAAAGTGGTGCTGACGCCCGCCGCTGACCGCGGCACGGGCATGTTGGCGAAGGCGGTCGAGCTGGCCGAGACGCACGGCTGGTTCCTGACGCGCCTGTTTGAGAACGAAGCCAACGCCGACATTCACACGCGTACAACGGCCGAAGAAATCCTGCGCGATTTTGCGGGCGAGCGGCTGGACTATTGGGTCAGCTGTTTCGGCACCGGCGGGACGGTGAAAGGTGTCGCGCGGGCTCTCCGAGCCAAGCGCCCGGAAACGAAGATCGTCGTCACAGAGCCCGACAATTCGCAAGTCCTCGGCACCGGCCTCCCCGACCGCTTCCGCCCGCACCCGGTGCAAGGCACCTCGCCGGACTTCATCCCGAAGCTGATGGCGGACGCGAGAACGAGCGGCTGGATCGACGAGATCGCACCGATCAATGGAGGCGATGCGCTGCGGCTGGCGCGCGAACTGGCAACGCGCGAAGGCATCTTCGCCGGCATCTCCGCAGGGGCGGCGATTGCTGCAGCGCTGAAAGTGGCCGAGACCGCCCCGGAAGGCTCGACCATTCTCGCCATGCTGCCGGATACGGGCGAGCGCTATCTTTCGACGCCGCTGTTCGACGACGTCGCCGTCGACATGACGCCGGAAGAGGAAGCCATATCGAAATCGACGCCGCTTTGCAGCTTCGATGTACGCCCCAAGCCCGCGCCGCAAACAACAGACGCGTCGGCAGCGCCCATCGATCCCGAGGGCGCCGCGTTTGTCGAGGCGGCGCTCGGCGACGCCGATACGCCGGTTGTCATGTTCGCGCTCGAATGGTGCGAATTCTGCTGGGCGGTGCGCAAGCTCTTCAACGCCTATGGCATCCCCTATCGCTCGATCGACCTCGACTCGGTTGCATTCCAGCAGGACGATCGCGGCGGGCGCATCCGCCGCGCGCTGGGCGCGCGCATCGGCACGCCGACCATCCCGCAAGTCTTCATCGCCGGCGAACTGATCGGCGGTTGCACCGAGGTGTTCGAGGCGATGGAAAAGAAAGACTTGCCGCGCCGGCTCAGCGCCGCAGGCGTTGCCTTCAACGAAAGCGCGCAAGTCGATCACGCGTCGCTCTTGCCGAAGTGGCTCAAGTTGAAACGCGCCTAGAGCTCGCCTCGCCGGATCCCGCGCTTTACCCCGCGCGCCACCGCGCTAACCTGCGCGAGGGATAAATG
>JAEYPY010000169.1 GCA_023410295.1 Pseudomonadota bacterium
CACCCGTCACCGCCGCGCAATAAGCGCGCAAGCGCAGCAGGAATGGCGGCGTGTTTTCACCGGCGTTCGCACCGCGTCCGCGCGCGCATGCTTCCGGCCGGCGCCCGCGCGCCAGTTCGGCTTGCGCGGCGAACATGGCAATGCCGGGGTCGGTTTGCGCTGCGCCCGACCCTGCCGCCATGATCGAGAGCGCATCGGCCGCGCCCATCTTACCGAGCGCTTCATAGCGCTTGCGCGCCGCCAAATTCGCATCGCCGCGCGGCGCGTCGCCGCCGGAGAAGAGCACACGTTGCGCCAGCGCATGCGCCGCCGGGCTTTCGTATACAGCCGGCAAGCGATCGAACAACGCCGCGAGGAACGCTGGATCGCTGCGCGACCAAAGGTCAGGCGCGAGCGCCCCATCCGCACGGGACATGGCGCTGACGCTCCACGCATCGAGCTGGCGCAGTTCTTCTTCCTGCACCGGCGCCGGCAGGCTCTGCGCCGCCGCCATCGGCGTGAGCATCGTGAACGCCGCGGCGATCAACACGAAGCGATTAACCATGTGCGTCATTCCTTGAAGGCGTCCGGCAGCTCGACGCGGATCTCTCGAGGTTCCGGCGCGAGCTCGTCGGCTTGGCGGATGAAGAAGACGAAGAGGACGATGAAGGCCAGGACACCAGCGCCGATCAGCACCAGGCGCTGCTGCGGCGAAGCGCGCCGCGCGAACGAGGATCGGCGTCGTCTACGTCTGAACATCGGCTGATTTGGCCCCTGCCGTTGCGAGCGGGCGAGATTGCCCCCAAAATGTGGCGAAGTTCTAGTCTTGCCCTGCGTTAACTAGCCGGGGCGTTTTGAGGTGATTCGTGGCCCGCCCGGAGAGCAGCGATAGCGGCGAGCGCAATGACGCCGCCGAGCTGCGGCGGCTGGCGGCCGGGCTTGCGCCGGACCGCACGGTGGCGCTGGTCGGCCTTATGGGCGCGGGCAAGACCACGGTCGGCCGGCGTCTAGCGCAGGCGCTGCAGCTGCCGTTCGCCGACGCCGACGACGAGATCGTCCACGCCGCCGGCCGTTCGATCCAGGATATCTTCGCCGAACGTGGCGAGTGCGAGTTCCGCCGCGGCGAGCGCCAGGTGATTTCCCGCCTGCTCGCCGGGCCGGTCCATGTGCTCGCCACCGGCGGCGGCGCCTTCATCGATGCCAAGACGCGCGCGCTGATGAAGGAGCGCGCCATCTCGATCTGGCTCAAGGCGCCGCTCGAGGTGCTGATGCGCCGCGTCACCAAACGCGATCATCGTCCGCTGCTGAAGGAGGACGATCCGCAAGCCGTGATGCAGCGCCTCATAGAGGAGCGCTATCCGATCTACGCCGAAGCCGACATCACCATCGAAACCGCCGCCGGCCCGCACAACGCCGCCGTCGCCGCGATCATCGACGCACTGCGCAAACATCTCACGGTGCAAGCATGAGCGCGCGCGCGCAACGAACCCGTCCCACCCCGAACCCCTCCCCACAACGGCGAGGGGAGTGAGCTCCATGACCACCATCCCCATCTCCCTCGGCGCGCGCTCTTACGAAGCGCATGTCGGCGCCGGTATTCTCGCTGAGGCCGGCGCGCGCATCGCGCCGGTCGCGCGCAGCAAGCGCGTCTTCGTCGTCACCGACAAGAACGTCGCGCGCCATCACCTCGTGACGCTGGCGACCAGCCTCGAAACCGCGGGCTTCAAGCACGAGGCCATCACGCTGCCGCCCGGCGAAAAGAACAAGAGCTTCGCCGGACTGGAAAAAGTGCTGCGGGCGCTGCTGCAGGCGAACATCCATCGCAACGATCTCGTTATCGCCTTCGGCGGCGGCGTCATCGGCGATCTCGGCGGCCTTGCCGCCGGCCTGGTCAAACGCGGCGTCGATTTCGTGCAAATCCCGACGACGCTGCTGGCGCAGGTGGATTCCTCTGTCGGCGGCAAAACTGCGATCGATACGCCCGAAGGCAAGAACCTCGTCGGCCTCATCAATCAGCCGCGCCTCGTCATCGCCGACACCGCGCTCTTAAAAACCCTGCCACCGCGCGAGCTGCGCGCCGGCTACGCCGAGATCGTCAAGGCCGGGCTCATCTCCGATGCGCCCTTCTTCCAATGGTGCGAACAAAACGTCGCCGCCATCATCGCCTGCGAACCGGCCGCCATCGATCACGCCGTCGCCCACGCCATCGCTTATAAGGCGGCCGTGGTCGAAGCCGACGAGACCGAGCAGGGCGAGCGCGCGCTCCTCAATCTCGGCCACACCTTCGCGCACGCGCTCGAAGCGCACGGCGGCTACTCCTCCAAGCTTCTGCACGGCGAGGCCGTCGCCGCCGGCTGCGTGCTCGCTTTCAAGCTCTCCGCCGCGCTTGGGCTTTGCAGCGAAGCCGACTGCCAGCGCGTGGCAAACCACATGCACGCCGCCGGCTTCACCACCGATCTCCGCCGGCTTCCCGGCGCGCCCTACGATGTCGACACGCTCATGTCGCTCATCGCCAGCGACAAGAAAGCCGAAGCCGGCAAGCTTACCTTCATCCTCGCGCGCGCCCCCGGCCGCGCTTTCATCGAACGCGACGCGCCCGCTGACGTCGTCCGCGAATTGCTGCAGCTAGAAACGAAACCATGACCGCCTCGCTCCTGATCGCCGCGCTTGTCATCGCCGCGCTCATCGCGCTCAACGCCTTCTTCTCCGCCGCCGAGACCGCGCTCACCGGGGCCAGCCGCGGCCGCATGGCGACGCTGGAGCGCGAGGGCGACAAGCTCGCCGCCAAGGTCAACAAGCTCAACGAAGACCGCGAGCGCATGATCGGCGCGGTGCTGCTTGGCGCCAATCTTGTGCAAGTGCTGGCCTCGGCCATCGCCGCGAGCATCTTCGCCAGCGCATTCGGCGATTACGCCCCGCTCGTCACCGCCATCGTGCTGACGCCGCTTCTGCTCATCTTCGGCGAGGTTGGCCCCAAGACGCTCGCGATTACCGGCGCCGACAAGATCGCCCGCTGGGTCGCCATTCCGGTGCAATGGATGGTGCGCTTCCTGGCGCCCATCGTCGCCGCGGTGCAGTGGATCGTGAACAACGGCCTGAAGCTCTTCGGCGTGCGCATCGATGAGAATGTCGACGTGCTCTCCGCCGCGCGCGCCGAGATCGCCGGCGCCGTCGAGCTGCACGCGGAGGAGGGGGGCGTTGAATCGGAGACGCGTCACCGCCTCCTGGGCGCGCTCGATCTTTCCGAGCTCACCGTCGCCGACGTGATGATCCATCGCAAAGCCATCAAGTCGCTCGACATCGATCTGCCGCCGCGCGAACTCCTGGCGCAGGCGATGAGCAGCCCGCACACGCGCATCCCGCTCTACAAGGACGAGCCCGACAACATCGTCGGCATCCTGCACGCGCGCGATCTCCTGCGCGCGATCTCAGAGCACGGGCGCGATCACTTCGACATCGAAGCCGTCAAGCGCGCGCCCTGGTTCACGGTGATGACGACGAGCGCGGAAGATCAGCTGGCCGAATTCCTGCGCCGGCGCGAACACTTCGCGCTGGTGGTCGATGAGTACGGCGCGCTCATGGGCCTCGTCACGCTCGAAGACATTCTGGAAGAAATCGTCGGCGACATCAAAGACGAGCACGACATCGCCGTGCAAGGCGTGCGCCCGCAGCCCGACGGCTCAGTCAATGTCGACGGCACGGTGCCGATCCGCGATCTCAACCGCGCCATGGACTGGGACCTGCCCGACGAAGAAGCCGTCACCATCGCCGGCCTCGTCATCCACGAAGCCCAAGCCATCCCCGAACCCGGCCAACGCTTCGCCTTCCACGGTTATCGCTTCCAAGTGCTGCGCAGACAGCGCAACCAGCTGACGGCGCTAAGGGTGGAGCGGGAGTTGGAGAGCGAGACGGAGGGGCTGGAGGGGGGCTAGGGCCTTCTGCGACGGAGATTGCGATCCGTCGCCAGTCTGCTTAAGTAGAATGAAATCAGGCTTAGTCATAGTCAGCCAATGGCGAAAAATTCTGCCAAATTGCCCTCGTTCGGCGATCCGCCGCTTAACGAAATCGCTATCGCCGTCCAGTTTGCTGAGATTGAGGCGCTTAAGACCGTTCACTACGGAGCGATATACGACCTATTCAAGGCTGAGCTGCCTGTTGCGGAAGAGTACGGTCAACTTCCTGCCAAATTCGAGACATTTCCGAGTTCGTTCGGTACTCCGCAATTTAGGTTTGAAACGCAGGATAAGCCCCCGCTTCCCAGGGTGTGGTTTATTAGCGATGATGGCCACGAGGTGGTTCAGTTCCAGCCGGATAGGTTGATCAGAAATTGGCGGAAGGTCGAGCACAAGGGCACGTACCCTCGCTTCGAATCCATTCTGCCAAGGTTTGTCGACAGCTATGAACGAGTCGAGCGGCTTCTGGCTACGCTGTCGTTAAGCGCGCTCGTGCCGAACCAATGCGAGTTGTCTTACTTCAACAATCTTTTCCTCTCGGAGGGGCAGTCGTTCGCCCAAGCTTGTGAATGGTTTTTCTCTCCAAATGTAAAGCTCGCGCTGCCGGACGCGACCGCGCTGAACCTTGAGCCGGAGAGTTCGAAATTTACGATTGTATCTCGAATGTTAGATGCCGCTAAGAATCCTATCGGGCGTCTTTATATTGAAGCAACGCCGGCGATCTCGGACGGGCGCGAGCTAATCCGCTTTCAGCTGGTTGCTCGTGGCCGACCGGTCGGAGAGACGTCGAAAGATGTAATCTCATTCATGCAAGTCGGCCACGAGACGATAGTGCGATCTTTCGATCAACTCGTCTCTGATGACGCTAAACTCCTTTGGGGTAAGCAATGAACACTAAGCGCTCTCTTGGATCGGACGAAAGCGTTGCGTTTCCTCGCTGGCGACCGCGCACTGCGGAGACTGGCGCGAATCTCAGTGCAGCCAATGCACGCGAGAAGTGGCGCGCGGCTTTGCGTGAACGGTTGGCGCCGCTGACGAGTTTGGAAGAGGGTTGGGATGCATATTCGGCGGGCGGCGTCAAAACCCAAACCGTGATCTTCGCGGCGCAAGTCCTTGATGATATCTGGGCTACCGGGTTGCCCGTGCCTGATGTGATGCCCACGTCCACGGAAAGTGTTTACGTCGAGTGGAGCACCGCGCGCTTCGACTTCTCCATCGAGATCAAGGCTCCATACGTTGGCTCTTTCTACTTCGAGGACGCTGCGACTGGGAAAATCCACGAAGGCGAATTCAGAGACAATCTCGTAGAACTTGAAAACCTCTCGCGGCAAGCGGTCGCCGCGGGGCTTGCCGGTTGAAACTGACCGGGCAATGGGATGTTCAAGCGAGATGCCAGCGGTCGAATAGTTCCTTACAACGATACGACCCTCAATGATGAGGACGTGCTCATTCGGCGAGTCACTGACTTTCACATCAGACCGGGACCGGCCCCGGGCCGGCGGCGCATTTCGAAATCGGCTTTCTCGGCGTCTTCAATGGATGCTGATCCCTATCGGGGCATGTCTGTCGATTCCTTGGAGCTACTACAAAGATTGGGCAAACAACCCACCGACGCTGACTATCATCTCGCAGTGAGCGTCTTGCTCGGCTTGCGGGTTGGTGATGTACGAAGGGATTGCCCAAATTTGATGATTGGTCAGTCTCCCGACGACGGCCCGCCACCAAATCTTGCACATTGCTCGATATGGGGGGTGCAGTCGGATAGAGACCGTAAGAAGCTGCTGACGATGGCAACCGTCCTTCGCGCACCTTCCGATGTTGACAAGTAGCTGTCACGAAATTGGGGGCGATAGCCCACTCCCTGGCAGTTTGTGTTCCCCTACCGCCCCTCCATCTTCGCCCGCACCAGCGCTTCCATTTTCGGGTCGGTCCGCGTCTTGATGTAGTCGGGGCGCACGTCGACTTCGCGCGCGCCGCAGGCGGAGCATTTGAGCGGCAGATCGTCGAGGCGCTTGTCCGGTCCCCAGAGCGCGATCGCGAGCATCATGGTCATGCTCGAGCGATGCCAGCAGCCGCGGGCGTGGTTCAGGCAATACATCGAAATGCCGGCGCAGCCCGCCTCGCGCGCCTCGCCAATCGTGATCTTGATCCCCAAGGCCGGCTTCCTTCTGAAGCGACCCCATGCACGCCGTTACATAAGCGCCAGTGCGTAACGCGCCAGAGGACGCATGCGCGAAGCTGGGGGGAGTTTATGTCCGATCGATCAGCACAGCGAGAAAAAGCGCCGGTCCGCCATGCGCGGTCCAGCCGTGGCTCGTGCCGCGCTGGATCACGACCTGGCCCGGCTTGATGCGCGTTTCCGCCCCATCGAGCACCAGCGACGCATCGCCGGAGAGCAGGCAGACGATGTCGAGCGTCTGCGTTTGGTGCATGGCCGGATGCCGATCCTGGTCGCGCAATTCGTGTTCGGCGCCGAAATCCGCAAAGCGCTGACGCGCGGCGGCCTTGATCATCTCCGGCGGCGCGCCTTCGGGCGGCGGCGAGATCACGAACCAGCGCACCTTCACCTGGCCCTCGCCGGGCGAGAGGATCGATGTCGTCTCGCCGCGGTCGGCGTGATCCTTCGGATCGATCGTCCCGCGCACCGCCTCGTGCCAAATCTCGGAGAGCCCGCCGAGCGCCGGATCACCAATGCCGCCACTCGGCGGCCCGTCGATGATGATGACCGATTTGCCGTTAGCATCGTCGCCAGTGACGACGCGGCGCATGGCTTCAGCGAAGGCGGGATAGATCATCAATTCACCATGCGGTTTTCGTGCGGGCTGTCGAGCGGGAAGGCGGGCACGGCAATGTCGAACGCTTCGCCGCTTTTGACGCGCTGCATCGAATACGTCCCGACCATGACGCCGGACGGCGCCGCCAAGGGCGCAGCGCTGGTGTAGCGGAAGCTCAGCCCCGGGCCGATCACCGGCTGCTGGCCGATCACGCCGGGCCCGCGCACTTCCTGCGTCAGCCCGTTCTCGTCGGTGATCTGCCAGTAGCGCGAAATCAGCTGCACCGGCTCGGCCGAGCGGTTCTCGATCTCGATCGTATAGGCCCAGACGAAACGATTATCGTCGGGCGCTGATTCCTCCGGCAGGAACCGCGGCTCGACCCGCACCAGAATGCCCGCTGTTTCCGCTTCGTACATGGCCTCTTTCTACCGCCCAGGACTGGTCCAACGCCAGCGCCGGAATGCTACAAGAGAATCATGAACCAGCACGGCGTCCTGCCCGATACCGATTTGAAGCGCGCGATGGCCCAAGGGTGGATCGCCGCGGCGACGCCCTTCATCGACGAGCAAATCCAGCCGGCGAGCCTCGATCTGCGTCTCGGCGATACGGCCTACCGCCTGCGCGCGAGCTTCCTGCCGGGCGTCGGCGCCAGCGTGCAGAGCCGGCTCGATGATGAGCTGGTGATGCACACAATCGATCTGCGCGGCGGCGCGGTGTTGGAAACCGGCTGCGTCTATCTGGTGCAGGTGCAGGAAGCGCTGGCGTTGCCGCAGCACATCCACGGCGCCGCCAATCCGAAAAGCTCGACCGGCCGCGTCGATGTGTTCACGCGCCTCATCCTCGATGGCGCCACCTCATTCGATCACGTGCCGGCCGGCTACCAAGGGCCGATGTGGGCCGAGATCAGCCCGTGCACGTTCTCGGTACTGGTGCGCACCGGCTCGCGTCTCAGCCAGCTGCGTCTGCGGCGCGGCCCTCCACATCCCAAACGCGAAATCGATTTCACCATGGATCTTTCGCTCAAAGGCCCGGTCGGCTTTCGCGCCAAGCGCCATTCCGGCGTCATCGATCTCGACAAGATCGGCGCCTATGATCCGCGCGATTTCTGGGAGCCGATGGAAGCGCGCCGCGGCCGCGTCGTCCTCGATCCTGGGCAGTTCTACATTTTTGCTTCGAAGGAAAACGTCGTGATCCCCGCCGACGAAGCGGCGGAGATGGCGCCCATACGCCCCGAGCTCGGTGAATTTCGCGCCCATTACGCGGGCTTTTTCGATCCGGGTTTCGGCATTCATCCGAACGAAGGCCGCGCCGTGCTCGAAGTGCGCTCGCGCGACGTGCCGTTTTTCGTTGAGGACGGCCAGCCGGTGGGCAAGCTTGTGTTCGAGCCGCTTTGCGGGCCGGTGGAGAGGCTCTATGGCGAAACCGGATCAAGCTACCAGGGGCAGGGCTTGAAGCTCTCGAAGAATTTCGCGCCCTGGCGCTAGGAGTGATGGCGATGTGGCGTTGGCTGACAAGCGCGGCGGTTGCCGGTTTCCTCATCATCGCCCCGGCTTGCGCGCGCACGCCCGCCGCAACCGAAACGCGCGAGATCAGTCCGGCGCTCTTCGTCGTGCGCGATGCGGATTCCACGCTCTACCTCTTCGGCACCGTGCATATCCGCCGTCCCGGTTCGCCCTGGGCGGGTGAGAATGCGCAGCGTGCGCTGGAAGAGTCCGAAGAAGTCTGGACCGAGATCGAAATGTCCGAGGGCGCGGATGCGCGCGCGGCGATGTTGATGATGCGCCATGGCGCGGCGCCGGCCGATCAGCCGCTCTCCAGCCTGCTCACCGCCGAAGAAAATGCCCGCCTCGCCGAGATGGCGGAGGGCCTTGGGCTCAACGCGGCCGTGTTCGAGCGCATGCGGCCCTGGTTCGCCGGGCTGATGCTGGCGGTTTGGCCCATGGTGCAAGCCGGCTACGATCCCGAAGCGGGCGTCGACCGCGCCATCGATGAGATCGCCGACGCCGCCGGCAAGCGCCGCCGAGCGCTCGAGACGATGGAGCAACAAGTCAGCTTCCTCGCCGGCATGAGCATGGAGGCGCAGATGCAGATGCTGCGCGAAGCGCTCGCGGAAACGCAGAAGAACCCGATGGCCGAGTTCGACGCGATGAGCGCGGCCTGGGAGAGCGGGGATCTCGATACGCTGGAGCGCTACGTCATCGACGATACGCGCGACCAGTATCCGGAAGTCTACGACGTCATGTTCGTGCAACGGAACAACGCTTGGATGGAGATGCTGGACGCTGAGCTCGATGGCGCGGGCATCGACTTCGTCGCCGTCGGCGCCGGCCACTTGCTTGGTGAGCACGGCCTTGTCGAGCAGCTGCGCGCCCGCGGCCATAACGTCGAGCGCGTCAGCCCGGCAGAATGAGCTTGGCGGAAAAGCCGCGCGGGATGCGGTTTTCCAGCACAAGTTCGCCGCCATGCGCTTCAGCGATCGCTTGCGCGATCGCAAGTCCCAGCCCCGCGCCATTGGCTTCGCTGCGCGCTGCGTCGGCGCGGAAGAAGGGCGTAGCGAGCTTTTCCAGCTGATCGGGCGCCACGCCCGGACCCTCGTCCAGGACTTCGGCCACCGCCTCGTTTTTGTCGTTGCGATAAACCCGCATCACGCCCCCGCCGCCGTACTTGGCGGCGTTCTCAGCGAGATTACGCAGCGCCCGCGCCACTTCGCTCGGCCGGCATTTCACCATCACCGGCTGCGGCGCATCGGCCGTGGCAGCGACACCCATGTCCTGCAACTCGCCGCACAGCGTGCGCGCGATCTCGGCCAGATCGACGACCGTGCGCGCTTCCTCACTGGCGCCGGCGCGGGCGAGCGAGAGCGCCTGCTCCGTCAACAGCTCCATCTCATCGACCGATGCGAGCAGGCGCTGACGCGCGGCGTCGTCTTCCAGCAATTCGGCGCGCAGGCGGATTGCAGTGATCGGCGTGCGCAGATCGTGGCTCAACGCCCACAGCATCTGGCGCTGTCGATTCAGTTGCCGGCCAAGCCGCTCGGCCATGGCGTTGAACGCCGTCGACGCGCGGCGCACGTCCTCGGGCCCGCTGACGGGCGCGGCGACATTGGTCTGCCCTGAGCCCAGCGCGCTCGCCGCGTTAGCCAGATCCGTGAGCGGGCGCCCGATCTGGCGCGCAATCAACGCCGCGCCGATGCCGACCGCGATCACCGAAACCAGCGCGCCTGCAAGCACGCTGAAGGGCGCCGGGCGCGGGCCGGGCAGACGTGCGCGCGCGTTGAGCCACGTCGAGTTATCGAGTTGCACCGAGACGGCGACCTCCGTGGAGCGCACCGTCGGCGCATCGCGCGGCGGGCCGTCGCCGGACGGGCCGTCGATGGCGCCTTGGTTGCGCAAGCGCCAGCGGCGCGAGAGGCGTTCTACGGTGCGCGAGGCGCCATGCACTTCCGCGCCCTGCAGTCGTTCCGACACCGAGCGCGCCACGCGCGCACCGGGGCCTGGAGCCGAGTGCTCGATCTCCGGTGTATGCGAAAGCGTATAGCGAATTGAAAAATCGCGGATCGTGTCGGCGATGAAGATGCGCTGACCCGGCTCGGCCTCGCGCAGGCGCTCCGCGGTGTACGCAATGCGCTCGATGACGGCCGTTTCAGCCGCCCGCCGCAGCGCCGCGCCGCGTTCGTTGGCGAAGAGCGCAAACGCCGCCGCATAGGAAATCGCCACCGCGACGACGGTGACCAGCACCAGCCGCCCCGTCAGCGTGCGAAGCGGATTCCAACTCACGCTTTTTCGACCGGCGCGGTGAACACGTAGCCGCCGCCCCAAACCGTCTTGATCAGCTTGGGCGAGCGGGCATCGACTTCGATCTTGCGGCGCAAGCGGCTCACCTGCGTATCGACGGCGCGGTCGAACACATCCGTGCCGCGCTCGAAGGCGAGATCAAGCAGCTGGTCGCGCGTCAGCACGATCTTGGGCCGCTGCAGGAAGGTTAGCAGCAGGCGATATTCGCCAGTCGAAAGCTCGTGCGTGTTGCCGTCATCATCGACCAGTTCACGCTCGGCCACCTTGAGCGTCCAGCGGTCGAAGCGCATGGCTTCGCCCGTTGGCGCCGCCGTGTCTGGGGGCAGGGCGTGCGTGCGGCGCAACACCGCATCGATGCGCGCTAAGAGCTCGCGCGGGTTGAACGGTTTCACCACATAATCGTCAGCGCCGACCTCGAGTCCGACGATACGATCAATCTCCTCGGCGCGGGCTGACAGCAGGATCACCGGAATCTGACTGGTCTCGCGGATGTGGCGCGCCAGCGAAAGCCCGTCCTCGCCCGGCATCATGATGTCGAGAATAACGAGATCGACCCGGTTTTCCTTGATCGCCTTACGGGCGGTCTCGGCGCTTTCGACCGCGGTTGCGCGCCGCCCGTTCTTGCGCAGAAACTGGGCAAGCGACTCGCGAATTTCGCGGTGGTCGTCAACGACCAGGATATGCGGATCCTCCAGCGCCATAGCCTATGATGTGCGCCTAGAAGCCCTAAAAATCTACATGAGCGAGGTCGCGGAGTTGTGCCAAAGCTTGGCAAGCGGCTAAGCCGGACACACTTAGGCAACAAGGCGGCGGGGCGCCGCCACATGGCCGCCACGGTCCACGGGCTTGGTGGCCGGACTGATAAGGGGTGACGAATGAGCTACAAGACCGCGGCGCTGGCGATGTTTGCGGCAGCCTCGTTGACGGCCTGCGCTTCGGGCGGCGGCAGCGGCCCCACGCGCGAACCGATCCGTGCGCTGATGTCCGCGGACGCGCTGATGTTCGTCTCGTTCGACGCCGACGGCGACCTCAGCACCAGCGCGGCGGAGATTGAAGCCGGCATCGCGCGCGAGTTCGCCCGCGCAGATAGCAATGGCGATGGCTCGCTCTCGCCGATCGAGTTTCAAAACTGGTCGAACAGCGTGCTAGGCGGCAGCCAACTCGGGCCGTACCGGCTCGACTTTGACCGCAACGTCGACAACACCATTTCACGCGCGGAATTCGAAACCGAGATCCGCGGCCGCGTCAGCGATTATGACGAAGACGGCAATGGTTCGCTCTCGCGCGCCGAATATATCCGCTTGATCGGCGTCACGCGTCCGCCGCGGACGACGCCGGGTGAAGATCCGCCGCTCAGCAGACGGCCCTGACAAATTTCGGCGCCACTTCGGCATCTCCCAGAGATAGCATCGCCACATCCGCTAACTATATTGGCTTCATGGACGCGCGCTTCTCCCCGACGCCGTCCATGGTCACTGCGCTCTCCCTCCCGCGCGATGTGACCAACCCCGTCCAGCGGCCGGCGCCTCCCCTCCCTGCGCCGGCCGCTTTTTCTTTCCAGCCCGACACATTTTGGCGCAAGCGCGACGAACGCTCGGCAAGCGGCTGAATTACCTCCATCCTCGCGGCCGAAAGCAGGGA
>JAEYPY010000176.1 GCA_023410295.1 Pseudomonadota bacterium
GTTGTCTCCTTCATGCAAGTGCGCGAACCGCCGATGCCGTATTATGCTGAGCCCAACGGCCCGCCGGCGCCGGACTATCGCGGGGCTGAAGGCGCGTCCGAAGCCACGCTCGCCGGCGCATATTAAATTCCAGAAATTCGACGGCGGCCGGATGGCGTTGTCCCACGCCTGGGAGTAACGTTGTCAGATATCCCCAGCATCTGGCGCAACAGTTCGATTTCTGTTGCGCTTTTGTTCTGCGTGTGTACGCTTTCGGCCGTCCTGCTGTGGATAAGAGGCCGCCATGCAGACGTGCGCCAACGCCACCACCGTCGCTTTCTCCGGGCTCGAAGCCCGCCGCATCGAAGTCCAAGTGCAGATGACGGGCGGCACGCCCGGCATCGTCATCGTCGGGCTTGGGGATAAGGCCGTCTCGGAATCGCGTGAGCGCGTGCGCGCGGCCTTTGCTTCGATCGGTCTCGCCATTCCGCCTGGGCGGCTCGTCGTAAATCTCGCGCCCGCCGATCTGCCGAAAGAGGGGACGCATTACGATCTGCCGATCGCGCTTGCGATGATGGCCGCGATCGGCGCGCTGCCGCACGATGCGCTCGATGGCGTTGTGTGCTTCGGTGAGCTTGGCCTCGATGGTTCGCTCGCGCCCGCGCCCGGCGCTTTGCCCGCAGCGATGGCGGCGCAGAGCATGGACGCCGCTTTCATCTGCCCGGAGTCATGCGGCTCTGAAGCGGCGTGGGCTGGCGGTGAAGTCATCGCCGCGCCGTCGCTGCTCTCGCTCATCAATCACTTCCGCGGCGGTGCAGCTTTGAAGGCGCCTGAGCGGGGCGATCTCATCGCCGGTGAAGCTGTACCCGATCTGCGCGACGTGCGCGGTCAAGAACAAGGCAAGCGCGCGCTCGAAATCGCCGCCGCCGGCGCACACAACATCCTGTTCGTCGGTCCGCCCGGCGCCGGCAAGTCGATGCTGGCGCAACGCCTGCCGGGCTTGATGCCGCCGCTGTCGAGCGAAGAATTGCTCGAAGTCTCGATGCTGCATTCGGTGGCGGGCTTGCTCGAACGCGGGCGGCTGACACGCACGCGCCCCTTCCGCGCGCCGCACCATTCTGCCTCGATGGCCGCGCTCGTCGGCGGCGGTTTACGGGCAAAACCGGGCGAAATCTCACTCGCGCACCAAGGCGTGCTTTTCCTTGATGAGCTGCCGGAGTTCAGCCAACAGGCGCTTGATGCGTTGCGCCAGCCGCTGGAGACGGGCCAAGTGCTGATTGCGCGCGCCAATCATCACGTCACATACCCTGCGCGCATTTTGCTCGCGGCGGCGATGAACCCGTGCCGCTGCGGCGGCGGCGCAGGCGCCGGGCGATGCCGGCGTGGCCCGCGCTGCGCCATCGAATATCAAGCGCGTCTCTCCGGCCCGCTTCTCGATCGCATAGACATCCAGCTCGACGTTCCGCCCGTCACCGCCGCCGATCTCGCACTGCCGCCGCCGACCGAAGGCACGGCCGAAGCCGCCGCGCGCGTAATGAAAGCGCGCGAGGCGCAGGCCGCGCGCGGTGCAGGGCTCAACGCCGTGCTTGATCTTGAATCGCTTGAACGCGTCGCCGCGCCCGATGCGCCTGGCGCCGCGCTGCTTGCCAAGGCCGCCGAACAGCTCGCGCTCTCGGCGCGCGCCTATCATCGCACCTTGAAAGTCGCGCGCACCATCGCCGATCTTGACGGTTCGGATGCCGTCCGCCGCATCCATGTCGCCGAAGCGCTCAGCTTGAAACGCCAATGGGCCGGCGCCGAGCAAGGCGAACTTGTCCGCGCTTCATAGCGCCTTGCGCTAAGCTTTGTTAACCGGCGGCGCGCTTGATCGGGCCATGGCCGAACCCGCCGCCGCGACCAGCTTCGATCTCTTCGATGCGCTGCCCGATCCGGCCGCCATTCTCGCTGCGGACGGCGCGTTATTGCGCGCCAATCCAGCGTTTCGCGCCGCCATCCGCCATTGGGTCGGCCCGCAGCGGCCGCCCTGGGGCCGGGCGCCCGCGCCTGAGTTCGAAAACGGCGAACGCCGCTTCGACGCACCCACGCCCGATGGGCGCCGCTTCGAATGGGTCGAGCGGCGTTTGGGCGATGGCGCGAGCCTTGTCACGGCGCGCGACATCACCGCGCACACGCGCGCCGCCGAAGAAGCGCTGCGCGCCAAGACAACACTGTTCGCCACGCTGACGCACGAACTGCGCACGCCGCTCAACGGCATTCTCGGCATGGTCGGCCTGCTCGAGCTCGGCAAGCTTGAGCCCAACGCCAAGACTTATGTCACCGCCATCAGGCAATCGGGCGAACACCTGCTCGATCTCATCACCGAAATCTTGGATTATTCGCGCCTCGAAGCCGGCCGCGTCGAACTCGAATCCGCGCCATTCGATCCGGAAGCGACGATGCAGGACGTCGCCGAGCTGCTCTCGCCCAAGGCGCATGCGAAAGGGCTTGAGATCGCCGTCGTCGTACGCGCCGGCGCGCCCGCACGTGTGGTCGGCGACGAAGGCCGCTTGCGACAAATCCTCTTCAACCTCGCCGGCAACGCGGTGAAGTTCACAGAAGCCGGCGGCGTCGTGTTGGAGTTCGCGGCGCGGCCAGGCGGGCGCGTGCGCTTCAACGTGCGTGACACCGGCCCGGGCGTGGCGCCGGAAAAGCAGGCGCAGATCTTCGAAGAGTTCACGCAAGCCGACGCTGGCGTCGCGCGCCGTCATGGCGGCACGGGGCTTGGGCTCGCCATCGTCAAGAAACTCGCGCGCGTCATGGGCGGCGAGGTCGGCCTCGTCAGCCGTCCCGAGTTCGGCGCGAACTTCTGGGTCGAACTGCCGCTTGCCGCATCGAAAACCGAGCACGAGCCGCTGCCGCTCGCAGGCCGCCGCGTCGCTGTCATCAGCGGCTCGCATGTGCTCGGCCAAGCGCTGCGCGCCACCATCAGCGCGCTTGGCGCCGCACCCGTCGAGATCGACGATCAGCCGCACGTCATTCTCTACGATTGGCGCGAGGATGTCGGCGCAAGTGAAGTTGAAGCGCTGCACAAAGCCGGCCGCGCGCTGATCGCGCTCTTGCCGCAAGAACGGCGCGACACGATCGAGCAAAGCCGCGCCGCCGGCGTCCAACACTATACTCTGAAGCCCGTGCGTCGCCGCTCACTGGCCGAGCGCATCAAGGTCGCGCTCGGCGAAAGCAGCGCCGCCGCCGCGGACGAGCGGCGCGACGATGCGCCCGAGACGGTCATGCTGCAGGGTCGCCGCGTGCTGCTGGCGGAGGACAATCCCATCAACGCGCTGCTCGCGCGCACGCTGCTGACCCGCGCCGGCTGCATCGTCACGCTGGCGCAGGACGGCGAGGAAGCTGTCGCCGCGGCGGGCGCCGGCGTGTTCGATCTCATCTTCCTCGACATTCGCATGCCGCGGCTCGATGGCCTCGAAGCCGCCGCCCGCATTCGCGCCGGGGGAGGGCCCTCCGCCGCGGTTCCAATCGTCGCGCTCACGGCAGACGCCGGCGAAGAAGAGCGCAGCGCCGCGCGCAAGGCCGGCATGGACGATTTCCTGACCAAGCCGATCGACGCCTCGCGCCTGCTCGCGGTCGCCGAGCGCTTTACGCTCAGCCCGAACCCCGCCACGTTCAGCCCCGATTAAGGCGCGAACAGCCTGGAGTGCTCCATGAGTGAAGCCGCCGCCGAGCCGAAACGCTCTACGTGGGACGCGCTGGCCGTGTTCTTAGAGCGGCGCACGCTGGTGATGCTGACGCTCGGCTTTGCCGCCGGCCTGCCGAACCTTCTGCTCTACGACACCATCTCGGCCTGGATGCGTCAGGCGAAGATTCCGCTCGACGTCATCACGCTGTTCAGCCTGGTGACGATCACTTACGCGATCAAGTTCCTCTGGGCGCCAATCGTCGACCGCGTGAAGATTCCGGTGCTGCACCAGCTGTTCGGCAAGCGCCGCGCCTGGATGCTGCTGGCGCAAGCCGGCATCGTCGTCGGCATCTGGGCCATCGCCGCAAACATGCCTGTCGTCAGCGCCGCGGTTGCGGGCGGCGTTGAAGGCGCGGTGCAGCCTGATCCCAACTTGAACGCGATCGGCGTCGTCGCCGCGCTTGCCGTCATCACCGCGATGTTCGGCGCCACGCAAGACATCGCCATCGATGCATGGCGTATCGAAGTCGCTGCTGTCGAACGCCAAGGCGTGATGGCTGCGGCGTACCAATGGGGCTACCGCATCGCCATCGTCGTCTCCGGCGCCGCGCCGCTGTTCCTGGCCTCGCGGATCGGCTGGACCGCGGCCTATTCGGCAATGGCCGTGGTCATGGCCATCGGCATCGTCGGCGTCCTCTTGGCGCCACGCGAAAAGAGCCTTGAGCCCGCGCCATTCCCGCCGGCGACGACGCCGCTCTGGGCCGAGGCGCTCGAATGGATCGCGCGCATTGCACTGATGGCGTTCGGCGCTTGCTTCATCGGCGCGGGCCTTTCCGGCAAGCCAGAGCCGATCAGTTTCATGTTTCCCTGGATCGGCCTCGCGGACGCCGCGCCGGCTTTCGCTGAATTCTGGGCCAGCAAGCCATGGGGAACGATCTGGCAAGTGGTGGCGGTCGCTGCCGGCTTGGTGATCGTCGCTTTCGCCACCTATCCGATGATCAAGTCCCGCCCCAGCGCTTATTTCGCCGGCACGCTGAAAGAGCCGCTCGAAGATTTCTTCAAGCGCTACCGCAGCACCGGCGCGCTGATCCTGGCGATGATCTGCCTCTATCGCATTGCTGACTTCGTGCTCAATCTGATGACGGCGTTTTACGTCGACGTCGGCTTTTCGCTCGATGAGATCGCAGGCGCGCGCAAACTATTTGGCGTCGTCATGTCAATGGCGGGCATCGGCCTCGGCGGCTGGATGGTGGCGCGCTACGGCCTGATGCGCTCGCTGATCGTCGGCGCGATCCTGCAGCCGCTTTCCAACATCGCCTTCGGCGCGCTCGTTTTCACCGGCCCCTGGCTGCCTGGGCTCTATGCCTGCATCGCCATCGACAACATCTCCGCCGGTATCGCGGGCACCGCGCTGATCGCTTATATGTCGAGCCTCACCAGCCTCGGCTTCACCGCGACGCAATACGCGCTCTTCTCCTCGCTCTACGCGTTGCCCGGCAAAATCCTCGCCGCCATCTCCGGCCGCATCGTGGAAGGCGCAACCGCGGCGGCGGCGGCGGGCGAGAGCGATTGGCTGCGCGGCTGGTTCGGCTCGATGTCGCCGACCGCATTCGCGCGGCTCTCCGAAGAACGAGGCGTGCCAACTGAAGCGTTCGCCGCCGGCTACATGACCTTCTTCATCTATTCTGGAATCATCGGCATCGCCGCGCTCGTCTTCGCGCTTGCCGTTATGCGCCGCACGCCGCCGGCAACCGACTCGAATAAACCGGAGGAAGAACCCGCGCCGGCTTAGGCGGGCTTTGCCTCCGCCGCCTGGAACGCGGCCAGCGTCGCGAACGTCACCACGTCCGAAACCGCTGCCCCAAGCGGCGCAATCTGAATCGGATGGGTGAGACC
>JAEYPY010000197.1 GCA_023410295.1 Pseudomonadota bacterium
GTGGATGAGCTATCTCTAAGCCGCTTCGGCGTGGCGGAGCGTTTCGACTATCCGCTCGCCGAACGGCTGCAGCGGCTTCGGCCGATAACTCGCGTTCGCCGCCCATCTGAGGCGCGCGGTTTCGTGCACATCGCTTAGGTCGACAATGCCTTTGCGCCAGCGCGCGCCGAGGAAGTGCAGCAGCGAAGCGCGTGTGCGCACCGAAGCGCCGATCGGATCGATCTCGGCGAGGCAGTTGGAGATCACCGATCCGGGCTCACGGTCGAGCGCCAGCCCTGAATCTTCCGCGCCTTCGAGCACCCAGAGCAGCGCGCAGTTGGAAAGCCCGCGGCAAGGCCCGCCGCCGACGCCGCCATGATCGCCGGGAAACCAGGCCTGCTGCACCCGCGCCGGCGTGCCGGGCGTATTGAAGGCGGCGACATTGCTCCAGAGCGTCGGCGCGAAGGCGGCGCGGCGTTCATCGATGGCGACGGCGTGGCGCGCGGACAGCACCGAGCGAGAGAGCGCGGTGTCGTGAAACTCGTACTGTTTGTTCAAGCCCAGCGAGATCGGCAAGACGCGCGGAATGCCAAGCGCGCCGACCGTATCCCAGACGCCGATATAACGGATGCGCAGATCGATCGGCGGGGCCGTGAAGGGCGTGCTGATGCGCGGCCAGGCAATGGCGTGGGCGATGCGGAAGCGCTCGGTCTCCGGTGCATCGGCGCCGATATCGCGCGCGCGATAGAGTTCGAGCGCGGTGTCGGCCTTATCGACATGGGCGCGGCGCAGAATGCCAATCTTGCGCAGGAGCCCGGCGAGGCTGCGCACCGTGTAGGCGCCGCGCGAGAAGCCGAACAGGTAGATCTCGTCGCCCGGTTCGTAGTTGAGATTGAGGAAGAGCCAGGCTTCGAGCAGGTTGTCGTCGAGATCGGCGCCGGTCATGCCCTGCCAGAGGCTAAGCCCCGAGAGCGAAGCGCCGACCCCGGCTGAGTAAAAGACGATCTGCGACCGGCCTTTGGTGTCGCGCGCGGCGATCGAGCGCGCGGTGAGCGCGACATTGGTCAAGCTGCCGTCATAGATGCGTTGCCAGGTGCCGTCGCAGCAGACGATCAGGCGCTTCATCGCATCGCCTCACGGCGCCAGTAGGAAGACGGCTTCTTCGGCGAACATGTTGGCGCGCCAAAGCGTCTTGGCGAACGGCGCCCCGGCTTTGCCTTTGCTCAGCGGCACGGCGGTTTCGATGCTGAAGCGCATCTCGCGCGCGAGCGCCGCGAAATCGCGCACCGAAGCCGCGCGCTCGATCGGGCCGTCGGCCCAGCCTTCGCCGGCGCGGCCGCTGGACGCGAGCGCAAAGCGGCGGCCAAGGTAGGCGGCGTTGGCGATGGAGACGATCACGCGCTCGCCGACGCGGCCGGCTTCGCGCAGCGCATCGCGCGGGCGCGCAAGGCCCAGCAGCGTGTGCGAGAAGACGACGTAATTGAAAGCGCCGCTGGGAAATTCGCGCAGGTCGGTTTCCGCATCGCCTTGCACCACGGCAAGCCCGCGGCTGACGCAGGCGCGCACCTTGGCTTTATCGCGTTCGAGCCCGCGCGCACGTGCGCCGCATTCGCGCGCGAGCAGGGCGATCAGCGCGCCATCGCCGCAGCCGACATCGAGCACGCTCGCGCCGTCATCGACCATGCGCGCGACCACGGCGTGATCGGCGCGCGGCGGCGCCTTCTGGTCGAGTTGCAGCGGCGCGGGGTGGACAAGCTCAAGCTGCGCCATCACGCGCCTCCGCCTTGCAGCGACAAGCCGCGCGATGAAGCCGCCGCATCGATGAAGCCGGTGAGCGCTGCTTCGAATTGCGGCTCTTCGCCGAGATAGGCGTCATGGCCGGCGTTGCTGTCGATCTCGACGAACGAAGCGTGCGCCCCGGAAGCGATCAGTGCGCGGGCGATGGCGCGGCTTTCGTCCGGCGGGAAGCGCCAGTCGCTGGAGAAGGCGAACACGGCGTGCCGCGTCTGGCTGCCTTGGAAAGCGTTGGCGAGCCGGCCGCCGAAATCGGCGCCGAGATCGAAGCCGTCCATGGCGCGCGAGAGATAGAGAAATGAGTTGGCGTCGAAGCGTTCGACGAAAGTCGCGCCATGGCTGCCGATGTCGGCGTCGAAGCGGAAACGCTCGCGCGCTTGTGCGTCCTCGATGCGCTTGCGCACGCTCTCCTGCGAAAGGCTCGCCACCTGCGCCGCCATGCGCGCGACGGCGAGTCCCTTGGTGGGGCGCACTCCATGCGCGAGATAACCGCCGCCGCGCCAATCGGGATCGGCCATGATCGCTTGGCGGCCGAGTTCGGCCATGGCGATGTTCTGCGCTGACTGGTTCGCGGCGGCAGCGACGCTCGCGCAGGCGAACACCCGCTTGGGATAGGCGCTCGCCCAATTGAGCGCCTGCATGCCGCCAAAGCCCGGACCAATGACGAGGAAGAGCGTCTCGATGCCGAGCGCCTCGATCAACATCGATTGCGCTCGAACCATGTCGGCAACGGTGATGGGCGGAAAGCGCAAGCCATAAGGCTGGCCATCGCGCGCGGTCGAGGCGGGGCCAGTCGTGCCCATCGAACCGCCCAGCACGTTCGAGCAGATGACGAAGAAGCGGTTGGTGTCGATCGGCCGGCCCGGGCCAACGATGCGCGGCCACCAGGCCGGCTTGCCGGTGATCGGGTTGGGGCTCGCCACGAACTGGTCGCTTGTCAGCGCATGGCAAACGAGCACGGCGTTGCTGCGATCGGCGTTGAGCGCGCCATAGGTCTCGAACGCAATCGTCAACGGCGCGAGCAATTCGCCATTGGCGAGCTGCAGAGGCGCGCTCGCATCAAAGGTGAGGGTGCGCACGCCCCCCGCCGCCTGGACTTTCGCCGCTGCGTGAATCATAGGGACAGCCTACCAGCTTCCGGATGGCGCCACACATCCCCAGGGTGAGCCGCGCCTGTTGATGACATTGGCGGCGCGCAGTTGTTGGCGGCTGTGGAGAAAGTTCGTAAGGTCCATCCATGAACGACAGTGGCGCCCCGCCAGCCGATCCGCTCGAACAGATTCGCCGCGAGATTGACGGCGTCGATGGTCAGCTCCTGGCGCTGGTGGCGCAGCGCATGCGGCTGGTGGAGAGACTTGCGGATACGAAACAATCCGGGCTGCCCATCCGGCCTGGGCGCGAGGTTGCGCTGCTGCGCCGGCTGATCGCCGAGGCGCCGGCGCCGCTGGAGCGCGAGCTGGTGGTCGAAATCTGGCGCGCGCTGATCGGAGCCAGCGTACGGCGTCAACGGACGATCGACGTGGTTGTCGGCGGCGGGCGCGGCGATCCTACGCGGCTCTTCGACATAGCCCGGCGTCATTTCGGCGCCCGAACGCGCATCCAGCATGTCGGCGAACCGCAAGCGGCGCTGCAGAAGGCGGCGGAGAATCCGAACGAACTCGTAGCGGTGACACCGTGGCCGGCCGCGCCGGGCGTCGGCGCCTGGTGGCCGGCGCTTTCCGAGCACCGCTTTCATGGCTTGCGCTTGATCGCTGGTCTGCCCTTGCTCGGCGTCGCGGATGAGGCTCCGGAAGCATGTGTGTTCGCCGGGGCCGACACCGAAGCGGCGGGCGGCGATTACACCGTGCTGATCGCGTTCGATCCGCACCACCGCGCGCAGCGCGCGATCAATGAAGCGGGGCTCACCGGCAAGGAAGTGGCGCGCTCGGAGCCGCGTGTGCTGCTGCGCATTGAAGGCTATCTTGCGCCAAACGATGCGCGCGCCACCGCGCTCAACTATCATGGCCTCGAGAAGGTGCGCGTTCTCGGCTCTTACGCGCGCATCTGATGTTCGACCGGATCGCCATCATCGGCATCGGCCTTATTGGCGCGTCCATCGCCCACGCCGCGCGTGAGGCGGGGGCGGCGAAGAGCGTTGCGCTCTTCGATGCGGACGAGGGAGTGCGTAAGCGTGCGCGCCAGCTTGGCTTGGGCGATGTGCACGATGACGCCGCCGCCGCTGTAACCAATGCTGATCTGGTGATCCTGGCAACGCCGGTTGGCGCCGTCGACGCGGCAAGCCGAGCTGTTGCGCCGGCGCTGAAGCCCGGCGCGATACTGACGGATACTGGCTCAGTCAAAGGCGCGGTGATCGCGGCGATGCAGGCGCATGCGCCGGCGCATGCGTTCGTGATCCCTGGCCACCCCATCGCCGGCACCGAGCATTCCGGGCCGGACGCAGGCTTCGCGACGCTGTTCAAAGGCCGCTGGCATATTCTGACGCCGCTTGACGATGCGCGCCCGGAATACGCCGCGGCGGTAGCTCAGCTCGAGGCGTTCTGGCAGGCGCTCGGCGCCAATGTTGAGCGCATGGATCCCGCGCACCACGACGTCGTGCTCGCGGTGACGAGCCACTTGCCGCACCTCATTGCCTTCAACATCGTCGCCATGGCCGAGGATCTGGAGAGCGTCACCGAGAGCGAAGTGGTGAAGTATTCCGCCTCGGGCTTCCGCGACTTTACCCGCATCGCCGCCTCCGACCCGACGATGTGGCGCGACGTATTCCTCAACAACCGCGAAGCCGTGCTCGAAGTGTTGGGGCGGTTCTCGGAAGATCTAGCCGCACTGCAGCGCGCGATCCGCTGGGGCGAGGGCGATACGCTCTACGATCTTTTCGACCGCGCTCGCCGCATGCGCCGCGAAGTCATCGAAGCCGGCCAAGATACGCCCGCGCCGAACTGGGGCCGTGAGAACTAGTACACTGGCGGCAAAGCGCGGATGCGCAGGCCTTCGATCGAGAGCGCACCGTTTTCGGCTTCTACATCCAGCGTGATGTCGTCACCGGTGAATGAGAGCACGGTCGCGATTTGATTGATGGCGCGGCGCGTATCGCTCTCGACGCTTGGGCCGTCGGCCAGCGCGCGGAGCACGGGCGCAGGTTCTTCGATGGGGAGGCGCAGTTCGCCAGCAAGCCGGCGTTCTTCGTCGAGGCCGCCGACGCCTTCACCGGTGGTTTCGAGCGGACCCCAGTTCAGCGCCAGCGCTTCGAACCGCATGCGGCCACCAGCTTCGCGCCAGGCGCCCAGCGGATTGCCTTGATTTGGCTGCAACAGCGCCGCCGCCTGTTCGATCACGACCGCCGCGCGCATCTGCGCCACGTCCTGGCCGAAGGCTTCGAAGCTGCGCACAGGGCGCGGCAACGTCAACGCGCGGGCTTCAAACGCCATCTGGTATTCGCCGGCGGCGCGCGGATCGGGGCGGAGATTAAGCACCACTTTCTCGATCCGCATCACGCCGTCTTCGGCGGGATCGTCGAGCGCGATATTGTCGCCTTCAACGCCGGCGACAGCGATCGCGCCGCGGCGCGTGCGCATGGTCGCGATCAGCGCATCGGCGCTGATGTTAGTGACGTGCCCATCCGCACGCGCGAATGCGATCGGCGCGCGTGCCTGTAGCGTGACGTGATTGGGGTTGAGCGGATTAACGTGGAGATTGACGCGCTCGGTTTCCAGACGCCAGCCGCGTTGCGCATAGGCGGCGTTCTGCAGCTCGACGCGCAGCAGCACCGGAAAGCCGTGGCGGACGATGCGCTCGACACTGAGATCGTTGCGCGCGCGCAGGCGTTGCTCGGTCGCATTCGCCAGCGCAAACCAATAGATCGTCCAACCGATGGCGAGGGCCGCGAAGATCGCCCAAGGGACGACGAGCCAGAGCGTGCGTTTGGTCATGGGCTAGACGCTGCGCCGGCGTTCGGGCGGCAACATGGCCTGGCTCTCGCGTTCGATCACGGTTTCCAGTTCCCGCATGAAATCCTCGCGCGACAGGCCCGGCGGGATCGGCGGCAGGATTTTGAATGTCACATGGCCTGGGCTGCGCATCAGCCCTTTGGGTTTCCAGATAAGGCCGGTGTTGACCGCCACGGGCGTCACCGGGATGCCGAGATCTTTGTACATCGCGGCGATGCCCGGCTTGTAATCGGGCGGCGCGTCGAGCGGCTGGCGCGTGCCTTCGGGGAAGATCACCACTTGGCGGCCCTTGGCCACCGCCTCCCGCGCGCCGCGCACGATGCTTTTGAGCGCCTTGGCATGGCCGCCGCGATCGACCGCGATCTGGTTCTTCTTGAGATACGCCCCCATCACCGGCGTGCCGCCGAGTTCGGCTTTGTAGATGAATGTGGAGCGCGGCAAGAACAGCGAGGGGACGATCGTGTCGAGCATCGATTGATGCTTCATCGCCACCAGCGCGCCGCCCTTGGGCGCGTGTTCGAGCCCTTCGAAACTGACGCGCGCGCCGATGATCCAGCGCAAGCCCCAAAGCGTGGCGTGCGACCACCAGCGTTGCGCGCGATAGACGTGATTGTCGTCCATCAGCACGAACGGCCACAGCACGAGACCGACGAACGCCATCGAGGCATAAAGCCAGACCGCGAAAATGAACGAACGAATGAGCCTCATGCCGGCGCGGCTTCCGTGTTTCTGCGGCCGCCGAGCGCGGCGATCAGTTCTTCGCGGCCGCGGATGACGAGATACTTCACGTACTCGGCGCAGATGCGGCCTGCGGCGCCGAGGTCCCGCCGCCACAGTGCGGGGTCGGTCCAGCGCGTCCGCACTGGATAGCGGTGGATCGTGACTTCCGGCAGCACGGCTTTGAGTTCGGCGTAGGAGCGCGGCATGTGATAATCGTCGGTCACCAGGATGAGGCTGCTGTAGCGGTGCTGGCGCGCCCAGGCGGCGGTTTCCGAGGCATTGCCCAACGTATCGTCAGCGCTGCGGCCAAGATCGATGCAGCATTGCGCGAGTTCTTCATCGACGCCGAGCGCAGCGTCGAGCAATTCCGCGTCGGTGACGACGCGGTTGACGCCGGAGATGAGTAGGCGCTCGCCCTTGCCTTGCTCAAGCAGTTCAACCCCAGTCGTCAGCCGCTGCAGCGAACCGCCGGTGAGCGCGACGATGCCTTGCGCTTGCGGCGGCGGCGTGGGTTCTTCGCGCACCTGTTCGGCAAAGCGCCAGAAGCCGGCGACAAAGGCGACGACGGCCGCCAAGGCCAGCAAAATCAGAATGGAGCGGATCATCCGAGCCGCGCCGCCTTGGCGTGGAAATAGCCGGCCGCGGCGCGCGCGCCGGCGCCGGCGGCAATCGCCGCGATGAGCGGCGCGGCGACGATGGGCGCAAGGTCGATCGGCAGAATCATCTCGCGCAAAGACTGAACGCTCAGGCCGGGCGCGGCCAGCAGCAACACCACCAAAGCGGCGACGCCGGCAAGTACGCCGCCGATCAACCCGGCATAGAGCCCTATCACAGCCGCTTCGTCTGCGATGCGGCCAGCGGCCTGGCTGCGCGTTGCGCCGAGATCGCACATCACGGTCACAAGTTCCCGCCGCCGCGCTGCGAGGCTGCGCGCCGAGAGCGAGACGATGATGGCCATCACCAGCGCAAAGGCGATCGCGCCCCAGAACGCAGCGGTGCGCACGCGCGTGGCGAGGCCTGCGCCGCTGGCATCGTTCGGCGCTTCGATAACTTCTGCCGTCACCCCGCCTTGCGCGAGAGCCGCGACGATGTCGCCGGCGACGTCGATGTGTGCGGCTGCGGGCGCGAGCTCGATTTCGATCAGCCGAAGATCCGGCAAGTCCTCGGGCCGCACGCCGCCGCCGAGCAGGGCGGCTGCGCGGCCGGCCGTCATGGGCGCGGCGCTGGTGACTTGCGTCGTCTGCATCAGCGCCACTTCGGCCGCGGCGATTCCGGCCGGGCCTTCGGGGGCGATGACTTGGACGATGGCGTAGTTGGAGCGCGCGGCCTCGTAATTGGCGGCGACGCGGTCAACCGCGCGGGCGGCAAGCCCCGCGGCCGCGGCGGCGAAGACCGCGAA
>JAEYPY010000224.1 GCA_023410295.1 Pseudomonadota bacterium
CGCCTGCCCCGCGTCCCGCTGCGCCATCCGCGAGCGCACCCGCCGTCCGCCAACGCGAACCCGATCCAAGCGAACAGCCCGAATATCGTTCCGAAGCGTACTACCGCGTCAAATCGACGATCTTCAACGCGCTGATCGAAACCATCGACCTGACGCAATTGGCGCAGCTTGATCCGGAAAGCGCGCGCGACGAAATCCGCGATATCGTCGCCGAGATCATCTCGATCAAGAATGTCGTCATGTCGATCGCCGAGCAGGAAAGCCTGCTCGATGACATCTGCAACGACGTGCTGGGCTATGGGCCGCTTGAGCCGCTGCTAGCGCGCGACGATATCGCCGACATCATGGTCAACGGCGCTAACAGCGTCTTCATCGAAGTCAGCGGCAAGATTTCCAAGACCGGCATCCGCTTCCGCGACAACGGCCAGCTGATGAACATCTGCCAACGCATTGTCAGCCAGGTCGGCCGGCGCGTTGATGAAAGCTCGCCGATCTGCGACGCGCGCTTGCCAGACGGTTCGCGCGTCAACGTGATCGTGCCGCCGCTGGCGATCGATGGCCCGACGCTCACGATCCGGAAGTTCAAGAAAGACAAGCTGAAGCTCTCCAACCTGGTTGAGTTCGGCTCGATCTCGCCTGCGGGCGCGAAAATTCTGCAAATCATCGGCGCCTGCCGCTGCAACGTGCTGATCTCCGGCGGTACGGGTTCGGGCAAGACCACGCTGCTCAACACGCTGACCGCATTCATCGATCCGACCGAGCGCGTCATCACCTGCGAAGACGCGGCCGAGTTGCAGCTGCAGCAGCCGCACGTGGTGCGTCTGGAAACGCGGCCGCCGAACCTTGAAGGGTCGGGTCAAGTCACGATGCGCGACCTGGTCAAGAACTGCCTGCGTATGCGGCCTGAGCGGATCATCGTCGGCGAAGTCCGCGGCAGCGAGGCGTTCGACTTGCTGCAGGCCATGAACACCGGCCACGACGGCTCGATGGGCACGCTGCACGCCAACACACCGCGTGAAGCGCTCTCGCGTCTTGAATCGATGATCACGATGGGCGGCTTCTCGCTGCCGCCGAAGACGATCCGCGAAATCATCGTCGCCGCGGTCGATGTCGTGATCCAGGCTGCGCGCCTGCGGGACGGTTCGCGCCGCATCACGCAGATCACTGAAGTGCTCGGGCTGGAAGGCGATACGATCATCACCCAGGATCTGCTCATGTACGATATCCAGGGCGAAGATCAGAACGGGCGCATTCAAGGCCGCCATCGCGGCACCGGCGTCGGCCGTCCGCGCTTCTGGGAGCGCGCGCGCTATTTCGGTCTTGAGAAAGAACTGGCGCAGGCGCTGGACGAAGCGGAGCAAGGCTGATGGATCCGGCCCTGCTCACTGCCGTGCTCGCGTTCGTGGCGATCGGCGGGGTTGGCTTCGCACTGAGCGGGCCGAACCAATCAGCCACGTCGACCAAGCGCGTCAAAGCCGTGGCGGGCGCCGGGAAAGTCGATCGGCGCAAGCAGGCCGTCGAAATCGCGGCGCTGAAACGCCGGCAGACCACGCAGGAAGCGCTGCGTGAACTCTCCGCCAACGAGAAACAATCGCGCCGCCGCCGCTACTCGATCAAGGGCCAGATCGCGCAGGCGGGCCTCAACCTCTCGCCGTCCGTATACTGGATCATGTCGGCGGTTCTCGGGGCGGTGCTCGCGGTGGTCGGCCTCGTGGTGCAAGGTCCGATCGGCGCCGGCATGGCCTTCTTCGTTGGCCTTTTTGGTTTGCCGCGCTGGTTCTTGGGCGCGATGGTCGCCGGGCGGCAAAAGAAGTTCGCCAACCAGCTCGCTGACGCCATCGACGTCATCGTGCGCGGCGTGAAGTCAGGTCTGCCGCTCAATCAATGCCTGCGCATCATCGCGGCGGAGAGCCCGGAGCCGCTGAAGAGCGAATTCCAGGCGCTGTGCGACGGCCAGGCGATGGGCGTGCCGCTCGATGTCGGCATGCAGCGCATGTATGACCGCATGCCGCTGCCGGAAGTGAACTTCTTTTCGATCGTGCTGGTCATTCAGCAGAAAACCGGCGGCAACCTCTCGGAATCGCTGGGCAACCTTTCGGCCGTGCTGCGCTCGCGCAAACTGATGAAGGAGAAGGTGAAGGCGCTTTCGGCCGAAGCTAATGCGTCGGCGATGATCATCGGCTCGCTGCCCCTCGTGGTGATGGGGATGGTTTACCTGACGCGGCCGCAATATATCTCGGTGCTCTTCACCGACCCTGTCGGCCACCTGATCCTGCTTGGCTGTGCTGTGATGATGTCGCTTGGCATCTTCATCATGCACAAGATGGTCAACTTCAAATTCTGAGCGGCTGATGGACATCGTCGAAACCCTCACCGATCCGATCAACATCGCCAGCGCGCTCGCGGCAATGGCCTGCTTCGGCACGATCGTGACGCTGGCGGCGCCGGCGATGAACGAGAACAAGCTCGGCTCGCGGTTGAAGGAAGTCGCCAAGAAGCGCGAAGAACTGCGCAAGCGCAGCCGCGCCGAACTCGCCAAAGGCGGCGCGAGCCTCCAGCACAAGAACGCCAATCAGTTCGCCAAGCAGCTGGTGGACAAACTCAACCTGCAAAAAGCGCTGGCCGACGATACGCTGACCGAGACGCTGATCCGCGCCGGCCTTCGCGGCAACGCGGCGCAGACGATGTTCTACTTCTACCGCGCGGCGCTGCCGATCGGCTTCGGCCTTCTTGGTCTCGTCTGGGTGCTGACGCTCGGCGCCGAACAGCCGATGCATATGAAGCTCGCCGCCGTCGTTGGCGGCATCGCGCTCGGTTTTTATGCGCCGAATATCTATCTGAAGAACCTGGCTGACACCCGCCGGCAGAAGATCATGGAGGCGTTTCCGGACAGCCTCGACATGATGCTAATCTGCGTCGAGAGCGGCATGAGCGTGGAAATGGCGCTGCAACGTGTCGGCCAGGAGATCGCGCCGGCGTCGGTGGAATTGGCGGAAGAGTTTGCGCTGACGACCGCCGAGCTTTCCTATCTCCCCGAACGGCGCATGGCGTATGAAAACCTCGCGCGCCGCACCAACCACCCCGGCGTCAAAGCCGTCGCCATGGCGCTGACGCAGGCGGAAAAGTACGGCACGCCTGTCGGCCAGGCGCTTCGCGTGATGGCGAAAGAAAACCGCGATATGCGTCTGGCGGAAGCGGAGAAGAAGGCGGCGTCCCTGCCCCCGAAGCTCACGGTGCCGATGATCGTGTTCTTCTTGCCGGTCCTGTTCGCCGTCATCATTGGCCCGGCGCTGATCCAGGTCAGCGAGATGATGAACAACGGCGGCAACTAACCAGCCAACGTCTGAAGATGCGCGACGTGCTCCGCGGGCTTAGCCGCGGCGGCCGCGGACGTCATTCCAGCGACGCGGATCCGAGAGAAGACTGCGCAGTGTGCGCATGTTTTCCGCGGCCTGCGCTGGCGGGAGATCGACGCGCTCGATCTGCTCGGCTTCGTCGAAACGGCCCTGCAGCGCGAGCGAAATCGCTAAGTTCTGCCGGGCTTCTGGCGGCGCGCCGCGCTGATCGGCGGCTTGGCGCAAATACGTTTCCGCCGAAGCGGGATCACCGGCCATGATGTGAGAGACGCCGAGATTGGTCAGCACGCGGGCGTTGTTCGGTTCGATGGCGAGCGCTTCTTCGTAGGCCGCGCGGGCTTCGGCGAAGCGACCGAGCTGATCGAGCGCCGCGCCCAGCGCCGAGCGTACGCGCCAGTTTTCCGGTTCGGCTTGCGCCACCAGCGCCAATGGGCGCAGCGCATCGTGCGCGCGTCCGTTGCCGATGAGCGCAAGTCCGTAGGTGGTGAGGAGCTGGCGATCTTCCGGGAAGCGCTGGATGGCTTCGGCCGCAATCTGCACGGCGCGGTCGGTGCGCCCGCCCTTGCGCAGCGCCTCGGCGAATTTCTGCGCCGCTTCCAGGTCGTTCGGGAAGCTCTGATATTCGCCGGCCCAGAACGCCATTTGCGTCAGCATGTCTTCGCGGCCGATGCGCTCGCGCGCGGTGCGGTCGATGGCCGGGCCAGTGTTCAGCACCGCGGCGGAGTCAGCGCTGGCGCCTTCGCCGGTCGAGGCGCAGGCGGCCAGGGCGGAGAGCGCCAACACGGCGGCAGGCAGTCGGGCGGAGATGGGCATAGGCGCGAATCCTAATAAGCGCCTAACGATGCCGCGCATGGCTCAACAAAGGGCTAACGGCATACTAGGTAGCTCTGATGACCCAACTCCCCTTCTTGCCCGACACCGCCGCCTCCGCGGTTCCGATCCATGCGCTGCGCACGAGTGAGTGGAAGGCTTGGGTTGAGGGGCGTCCGGAGGCGCTGAAAAAGCTCGCCGACGCGCATGATTTCCAGGCGCAAGCCGGCCGGATCCTGCTTGTGCCGGCGACAGACGGCACGATCGAGCGCGTGCTGTTCGGCGTCGGCGACAAGGCCAACGCCATGGCGATGGGCGCGTTGGCGCAGCACCTGCCGGCCGGCGATTATCGCCTCGCCGCCGCGCCGCGCGAGTTTTCCGCCACCAATGTGGCGATCGCCTGGGGCCTCGGCGCCTATGCGTTCGACAAATACAAGAAGCGCAAGCGTCCCGCGCCGCGGCTCTGCGCGCCAGAAGGCGCGGATATGGCCGAAGCCGAACGCATCGTTGCCGCGAGCTGGCTGGCGCGCGATCTCGTCAACACGCCGACCAACGACATGGGCCCCGAAGCGCTGCAGGCCATCGCTGATAGTGTTGCGCGCACCTGCGGTGGGCAGCTCGACGCGATCGTCGGCGATGCGCTCTTGAAGCAGAATTATCCGCTGATCCACGCGGTCGGCCGCGCTGCGGCTGAGGCGCCGCGTTTGCTGCACATCTCGTGGGGCGATGAAGCCGCGCCGCGGCTCGCCATCGTCGGCAAAGGCGTCTGCTTCGATACCGGCGGGCTGGACCTCAAACCTTCCGGCAATATGCGGCTGATGAAGAAAGACATGGGCGGCGCCGCGCACGCGCTCGCGTTGGCGCAGATCGTGATGCAGGCAAAACTCAATGTGCGCCTCGATGTGTGGATTCCGGCAGTCGAAAATTCCGTCGCCGGCGATGCGTTCCGGCCAGGCGACGTGATCGCGAGCCGCAAGGGACCCACCGTCGAGATCGACAACACTGACGCCGAAGGGCGCCTTATCCTCGCCGACGCGCTCGCGCGCGCGTGCGAGGATAATCCCGCGCTGGTGCTGGACTACGCGACGCTGACGGGCGCCGCGCGTACCGCGCTGGGGCCCGACATTCCCCCCTTCTTCGCAAACGATGATGCGCTTGCGGCTGAACTTGCGCAGGCTTCGCTCGACGCCTGCGATCCGATCTGGCGCATGCCGCTCTGGGATGCGTACGAAGCCGAAATGGATTCGCCGATCGCCGACCTCAAGAACACTGGCGACGGCGCCTACGCCGGCGCGATTTACGGCGCGCTGTTCCTGCGCCGCTTCGTCGATGCGCCGGCCTGGGCGCACTTCGATGTGTTCGCCTGGGCGCCGAAAGAAAAGCCCGCCCGCCCCGCCGGCGGCGAAGCGCAAGCGCTGCGCGCCAGCTGGCGGGTGATCAAGGCGCGGTTTGGCGGCGGAGGTTAACTTTTTGCACCCCGCTCCCGCCCGCACGGCGCAAGGGTCGTTTCGTCAACGTCTAGTTAACCATTTCGGCTTGCCCACAACATCTTGTGGTTCCGGACTTGCACTGACCCCCAAATCGGCGAATCCTCTCACTTGCGATTCAACCAAAGGGGAGCTGCTCAGATGGAGCTCGGGCAAGAACAAACACAAGCATTGGATTTGTGGCGGCGGGTCACCGTTTCGACGGTGCGCTCGGATGCGCCGGACCTGACGGCGCGGCAGCTGGCCGTGCTGATGACGGTACGGCTGCAGCCGGCGCCGCACACGGTGCGCGGCCTCGCCGCGGCGCTGAACGTCGGCAAGCCGGCGATCACGCGGGCGCTGGATACGCTGTCGCGCCTGGGCTTCGTCCAGCGCCGCCGCGATCCGAAGGATGGCCGCAACGTGTTCGTGGAGCGCACCGAGAAGGGTGACGCGTTCCTCGACATGCTGGGCGCGACCATCCTCGGCGACGAACAGCCGGCGATCCAACAGGCGCCAAGACTGGCAGCGGTTTCGTAAGCGAAACGCCGGCTGCGGTGGCAAACGAAGACGGCGTCCCTTGCGGGACGCCGTTTTTGTTTTGGCTGCGATGTGAGATCGATTACGGCGTGGCCGGCGGATTTTCCGCTTGCGCCGGCGTCGCAGGATTGTTGGCGGCGCCTTCTTCACCCGCCGCTTCCTCGGGCACAGCTTCAGGCAGCGGCGCCGGCAGCGGCACGTTGTTAGGCGAGATCGAGCGCAGATAGGCGATCATCGCCACGCGCTCTTGATCGTTGCGGAGGCCCGCGAACGCCATTTTGGTGCCGCGCACGTCCGTCGCCGGCGAACGCAGGAACGAATCCAGCGCCAAGTAATCCCAATTGCCGCCGTGGGCTTCCATGGCCTCCGAGTAGGTATAGCCAGCATGGCTGGCGACCGGGCGGCCGAAGACGTCGTGCAGGTTCGGTCCTTGTCCGTTGGCGCCGCCGGCGTCGAAGGTGTGGCACGAGCGGCATTGCGCGACCACGCGCTCCCCGCGCGCGACCAACTCGGTCAGCTGCGCTTCGTCGGCGAAGAGACGGCCGAAGTCCGGCGGACCGGCCGGTGCAGCCGGACCACCGCCGGTCTCGAGCGAAACCTCCGGCAGGAAGCCGGGCGTCGACGGATAGTTCGGGTGGATGATCGCATCCGCCGCGACTCCGACGCCCATGACGCCGAGCACCGACGCCAGCAGCGCGCCGAGAATGGAATTGTTGCGCAGATCGCTCATGAGCTTCCCTGATGGAGCTTTCTGGAATTTCGGGCGGGTTATGGCCTGCGTCGGCGCGCTCGCCAAGCGGCAGGCCATGCGTCATGGGCGCGCCCACGCCCTTGCGCGGCGAACCGCCGCACGGCATGCGGGGGCCATGAACCCCGTCGTCGTGATCCCCGCCCGCATGGCTTCCACGCGCCTGCCCGGCAAACCGCTGGCCGATATCCATGGCCGGCCGATGATCGCCTGGGTGATCGATCTGGCGAAGGCGGCGGGCGTCGGCCCGGTGCTGGTGGCGGCGGCGGAGGAGGACGTGGCGGAAGCCGCGCTCAAGGCTGGCGCGCACGTGACGCTGACCGATCCCGATCTGCCCAGCGGCTCGGACCGCGTGCACGCCGCGCTCGAGGGCTTTGACCCCGAGCGGCGCTACGATGTGGCGGTGAACCTGCAGGGCGATATGCCGACGATGCGCGCGGCGGATGTGGCGCGCGCGGTGGCGGCGCTGCGCGAGGACGCTGATATCGCCACGCTGGTCTCGCGGTCGAACGACGCGGCCGAGCGCGACAATCCGAATGTGGTGAAAGCCGTGCGCGCAAGCGATGGGCGCTGTCTCTACTTCACGCGCGCCGCCGCGCCCTGGGGCGAAGGCCCGATCGAACGACACGTCGGCATCTATGTCTATCGCCGCGAGGCGCTCGCGCGCTTCGTCGCTGCCCCGCCCTCGCCGCTGGAGCTGCGCGAGAAGCTCGAACAATTGCGTGCGCTCGAAATGGGCATGGTGATCCGCGCGGACGCGGTGGAGGATTTTCCCAAGGGCGTAGATAGTCCGCCGGATTTAGACGCCGCGCGGACGGTGTTGGCGGCGAGGTAGAGGCTTTCATTCACCGGACGCGCAAAAAGTCTGCCGCCGATTTCTCGAGTCATTCCAGACGGGCGCAGGCCGATCTGGAATTCAGGGTCGTAGATCTGAGCGTTTGCCCTGGATTCCAGATCGCGCTTCGCGCGTCTGGAATGACATGAGGGTCCGCTTTTCGCCGACAACGGACTCGCCGCCTCGGATGCTGAACAGTAGAGTTGGGACATGCGACTAGCGCATTGTCTGCTTGCCCTGGCGCTTATGGGGTGTGTCAGCATGGACCGACCTGAGCTTGCTGTCGGTCAAGCTTGGCGGTTCCAGGACGCGCCGAACGAGGACGCGCGATTCGTTATCGGGCGCATAGAACCGCGCGGCGACCGACGCGTGGTCCACGCGAGTGTGACGGACTTGCCGATGCCGTCGGAGGCACGCGACTTAATTGCCAGAATGGAGGAAAGGAGGTCAGAGGTTTCGCCTCAACCCGCCGCCGAGGAGCCCCCGACGCAGATCATTCTGAGCGGAATGCTCGGCGCGAATGGTGAGTGGTACAGCGGCTCGCTCCTGTTGGACAAAGCGACGGGCGTGGCCTCCATTCCGCATGTCGCCATGTACGAGGACGACGTTCGGTCAGTCCTCATTGAACTGACTGACACTGACCGCGCGCCCAGCGAACACTTCGCCTTTGATTACCAATTGTGGGAGCAAGGCGAGCGCGAATGGCCTTCGCTACATGATTCCGAACTGCCGATATCTCTAGCGGAAAGGGTTCGTGGCGCACTCGGGGCCGTTCCCGAACTCTTGCGGACACTCGAAAGCGACGCGCCCCCTTCGGAGCACTAATGTCGCCTTTGGGCCAGCAGCGGCCCTTGCGGGCCGCCATTCGCATTGTGCCCTGCGTCACAGCGGCTGGGTGGGCCCGCGGGTAGGTTTGCTCATCGAAGCGATGCCGCTTCGAACTGAGGAGCAAGACCAATGACCAAGTTTT
>JAEYPY010000243.1 GCA_023410295.1 Pseudomonadota bacterium
GTTCGCGATCGCCAAGTGGCGGCGCTGGTTCTGACGGAACTTGCGTGTGGTAAAACACGTTCGTTCCGCATCGAAATTGATGGAGAGAAATCCTGTGAAGAATCTTCTGTTGGCTGCCTCCGCCGCCGTGCTGCTCTCGGCGTGCGGCACGCAAATCGGCGACCGGGCCGCGTCCGGCGCGGCGATCGGCGGCGGCGCGGGGCTTGTCGCAGGCGGCATCGGCGCGATCCCTGGCGCCATCATAGGCGCAGGCGTCGGCGCGTTTACGACGCCCGATCAGGTCAACCTCGGCGAACCCGTCTGGGACGACGGCGACGATCCGGAAACGCCTTAACCCTATGGGCTGAGCTACGGTCAGTCATCACCACAATCTGGCCAACGAGCGGCGCTAAGAACGCCGCTCGTTTTGCTGTGTTTGCGGGGTTTTTACATGAATAAGATCATTATCACCGTCGCGGCTGCCGCAGCGCTGGCCGGCTGCGGCACGCAGATGGGTGACCGGCTCGCCTCTGGCGCGGCCATTGGCGCGGGCGCTGGCGTTGTCGCCGGCGTCGGCGCCATCCCGGGCGCGATCGTCGGCGCGGCCGTTGGCGGGCTCACCTCACCCGATCAGGTCAATCTGGGCGATCCGGTTTGGGACGACGAAGATTGACGCGGCGGCGCGCAAACGCCTAAGCCACGCGCCGGCGCCCGTCTGTTCTGCGGGAGTGCCGAGGACGAACCATGGCTTCGCTCGAATTCACGCGCCGCTACGCGATGGCGCATCGCCTGCTCGCGACCAAAAGCCCGAAATGCGCCATTCCCCATGGCCACAACGAGTTTGTGACGGTGCGGCTCGATCCGCTGAGACCCTTCCGCTTCAGCGCCGCCAATTCCGCGGCGCCATTCGAAGAGGTGAAGCGGCGTTGGCATAGCTGGATCGATGAGCACGTCGATCACACGCTGCACCTGGCCGAAACCGATCCGCTGCTCAGCTACTTCCGCGATCACGAGCCAGCGCGGCTGACGCAGGTGATGACGTTTCAGGGCGACCCAACCACAGAAGCGCTAGCGGCGTGTTTCTTCCTGAAGCTCTCGGCTTTCATTGCCGATGAGAACCTGCCGTTCACGGTGCGCGAAGTGCGGATCGAAGAGACACCGACCAATACGGTCGTCATCAATCGCGAAAACTTCGATCCGGCCGAGAGCGGCATTCGTCCCGGCTCTTGGCCCTTGCGCGCCGACATCAGCATCAACGAATTCTGATAATATCGGGCGACTCATTTGGAGCCGCCATGCCGTCCTTTCTCACCTCGCCGCAGGTTGCGCCGATCCTGCTGCTCGTCGCCTCGAACGTCTTCATGACCTTCGCCTGGTATGGACACCTCAAATATCGCTCGACGCCACTGCTCATCGCCATCGTCGTCTCGTGGGGCATCGCCTTCGTCGAGTACTGCCTCGCAGTTCCAGCCAACCGCATCGGCCGCGCCGCGTATTCAACGGCGGAACTGAAGACAATGCAGGAAGTCATCACGCTCTGCGTCTTCGTCGGTTTTTCCTGGTTGTTCCTGCGCGAGCCGCTCGGATGGAACCATCTCCTGGGCTTTGGGCTCATCGCCGCCGGCGCAGCGGTGGTTTTTCTCGGCAAGTAACTGCAAGCGTCCGGAACACGCCTCTGGCCGCATCGTTGGAAGGACATCCTCGACAAGCGGCAGGAGAAGACCACATGCAAAGCAATGAACACGCCGTCGACGTTCTGAACGGCCTCATCACGACGACGCTCGACAGCGTTGGCGGCTACAAGGAAGCCGCCGAGAACGCCGATCGTTCGCAGTACAAGTCCATGTTCCAGGACCGGATGATGAAGCGCGAACAACTCGCGCGCGAGCTGCAGGAACAAGTCCGGGCCCTTGGCGGCGATCCTAAGGACAGCCAGGGCATTGTCGGCAAGGCGCACAACAAGTTTGTCGACATCAAGAACGCCCTCACCGGCGGCGACGACAAGAGCGTCATCGACGAAGTCGAGCGCGGTGAAGACCATATCAAGGAGAAGTTCGAAAAGGCGCTCAACGATGACGATCTGCCGGCGCAAGTGCGCAGCGTCGTCGCTCGCGCTTATCAGTCGGTGAAGGCCGACCACGACGAAGTCAGCCGCATCAAGCACACGCTGCACTGACGCTCTTTACCGCCGGCGCGAGATCACGCGCCGGCGGCTTGCGTCAATACACTAGAACCCACGCCAGCCACGGCGCACCGATCGCCAGCGCCAGCAAGGCTTCAACGCCAGCACTCATGCGATTGAACGGCGTGTCCGCGCCATCGCGCCAAATCGCGATGAGCCGACCAAAGCTCGATCCGGTCCAGGCCGCCGCGAGCGCGAAGGCCGCCCCGGTGGCCGCGACCCCCAGCACGTACTCGCCGCCTAGCAGCGAGAGCAGCGTCAGCGCCAATGCTGCAAGGTGCGCGAAAGCAAAGACGCCGCCATAAGTGGCGCGGAACTCGGCGAAGCCGCCGCCCTGCTCATCGGGCTTCAGCCGCACGAAGCGTTGCGCCCAATTAGGATCGAGCAAGGCACGCGCGCCGAGGAATGCGCCGAACGCAAGCGCCAGCGCATTCACAATCCAGGCAAACAGCATCAACGCGCGCCCTGGCCTTCGCTCTTGCGCTTACCGCTCCAGCCATACTTGGCCAGTTCGTTGAGCGCGATCGCGCGGCAGTGCACTTCATCCGGCCCGTCGGCGAGCCGGAGTGTCCGGATGCCGGCATAAGACTTGGCGAGGCCGAAATCCTGGCAGACGCCGGCGCCGCCGTGAGCCTGGATCGCATCGTCGATGATCTTGAGCGCCATGCGCGGGGCGGCGACCTTGATCATGGCGATCTCGTTCTTGGCCACCTTGTTACCGGCGACATCCATCATGTACGCGGCCTTGAGGCACAACAGCCGCGTCATCTCGATATCGATGCGCGCTTCGGCGATGCGTTGCTCCCAGACGCTGTGTTCGGCGATCGTTTTGCCGAAGGCGACGCGCGTGGTGACGCGCTTGCAGAGCGCTTCGAGCGCCGCTTCAGCTGCGCCGATCGTGCGCATGCAATGGTGGATGCGGCCGGGGCCCAAGCGGCCTTGCGCGATTTCGAAGCCGCGGCCTTCGCCGAGCAACAGGTTCGAGGCCGGCACACGTACGTTCTTGAGCTCGATCTCCATGTGGCCGTGCGGCGCGTCGTCATAGCCGAACACGGTGAGCGGACGCAGGATCGTGATGCCCTTCGCGTCGAGCGGCACTAGAATCTGACTCTGCTGGCTGTGGCGTGGATTATCCGGATTGGTCTTGCCCATCAGGATCGCGACTTTGCAGCGCGGATCGCCCGCGCCGGACGACCACCACTTGCGGCCGTTGATGACGTATTCATCGCCGTCGCGCTTAATCTCGCACTGGATGTTTGTCGCGTCCGACGAAGCGACGCCCGGCTCCGTCATCAGGAAAGCCGAGCGGATCTCGCCGTTCATGAGCGGGCGCAGCCATTGCTCCTTGTGTTCCCGCGTGCCGTAGCGTTCGAGCACTTCCATGTTGCCGGTGTCGGGCGCCGAGCAATTGAACACTTCGGAGGCAAAGCCAACGCGCCCCATCAGTTCGGCGAGCGAGGCGTATTCGAGATTGGTGAGGCCCGGGCCTTCGAACTCGAAGCTATCATCCACCTTGGGATGTCCGCTCGATGGCGGCATGAACATATTCCAGAGCCCTTGCGCCTTGGCCTTGGCCTTCAGCTCTTCCAGAACCGGCAGCACCTTCCAGCGCCCGCCCTCGTGCTGTTGCGCCTCGTATGTCGGGATCGCCGGATAGATATGGTCGTCCATGAATTTGCTGACGCGGCCGATCCATTCCTTGGCGTGGTCTGAATGTTCGAAATACATCGTGATCTCCGGCTTGCTGGCGCGGGTGCTTACGCCACGCTAAGGCTCCGCGCGGGCGGGAGCAATGACCCGGATCAAGCTTGCCGCTGCGAAAGCTGACGGGGATGCGATGAAACTTGAGCACCGGCCGCTCGCCAACGACTGGGTGTGGCTCGAACCTCTGGAGGCGCGCCACAAGGCGGACCTTAGTGAAGCCATCGGCGACCCGATGGACACGCTGAAGTTCAGCCCAAGCCCCCAGCTTTATCACGAGGGCCTTAACGCCATGATCGATTGGCAGATCGAACAAAGCCGCGCGGGGCGTTGGCTGCCCTATGCCGTGATCGCCAACGGGCGCGCCGTGGGACAGACGAGCTTCATCAATCCGCGCGAGTATGACTGCGGCGTCGAAATCGGCGGGACCTGGTATGCGCGCGCGGTGCGCGGTGGGCCGGTCAACCCATCATGCAAATTGCTGCTGATGAGCCACGCCTTCGAGAGCGGCGCCGAGCGCGTGGAACTCAAGACCGATTCCGAGAACGCCCACTCGCGCGCGGCGATCTTGAAACTTGGCGCGTCGTTCGAAGGCATTCACCGCCATCACATGCGCCGGCCCTGGGGCGGCTGGCGGGATACGGCCTGGTATTCCGTGTTGCGCGAGGAATGGCCGGCGGTGAAAGAAAAGCTTGAGGCGCGGCTAGCTGAGATCGCGACCAGCAAAGCTCCACCCTTGTGACGACGCGCGACACAGCGTAAATCTGCCTTTGACGCGAGCGCCGCATCGGCGGCTTTCGGGGCGCTCCCCGCCGCGCCGTTCTCCAACCCAAAACTTTGGAGGCGTGCGTGGGAGCCATCACGACGCTTATTCTTCTCGCCGTCGTTCTCATCACTGCGACTGTTTCCGGCGTTTTCGGTATGGCCGGCGGGCTCATGCTGATGGGCGCGCTGACGCTGGCGATGCCGGTCGCAGCGGCGATGGTCACGCACGGGGCGGTGCAGTTCGTGTCCAACGGTTGGCGCGCGGTGCTGCACCGCAAGCACATCGACTGGCCGATCATTCTCTTCTACGGCGCGGGATCGGCGGTGGCCGCGGCGGTGCTGGCGTTGGTGACGTATTCGCCGACAAAGGCGTGGGTTTATCTGTTGCTCGGGCTCGTGCCGGGATTGGCTTGGCTCCCGAAGGACCGATTCAATCTCGATGCAGCAAAGCCCGTGCACGCGGTCGCGTGCGGGCTTTCGGTGACGGGGCTCAACGTGATCGCCGGCGTTTCGGGACCGCTGCTCGACGTCTTCTTCGTGCGCACGACGCTGACGCGCCACCAGATCGTCGCCACCAAGGCGGCGACGCAAGCCTTCAGCCACACGGTGAAAATGGTGTTCTACGGCGTGCCGCTGTTCGCGGCGATGACGCCAAGCGGGCTGCCGCCGTGGTGGTTCTTCGCAGCCGCCGCGCCGCTGGCGATGCTGGGCGCATGGCTCGGCGGCTTCGCGCTCAACAAGATCAGTGATGTGAATTTTCAGAAGTGGACGCGCTGGATCGTGACGGGACTAGGCGTGATTTATCTGATCCAGGCGGCGCAGTTGTTTGCGAGTTCGTAGGCTCGGCTAAACATCACCCGCCTGTTCTTCGTCCACCGCAGCCGGCGGCGCTTCGCTTCGCTCGAAATCCAAGAGATCGCCGGGGCGGCATTCGAGCGCGTCGCAGAGTTTCGACAGCGTCTCGAAGCGCACGCCTTTCACTTTACCGGTGCGCAGCAGCGAGAGGTTCGCCTCGGTGATGCCGATGCGCTCGGCCAGCTCCTTCGCCCGCATTTTGCGGCGTGCCAGCATTACGTCGAGCGTCACGATAATCCTCATCTCTTCACGCAATCTCGTCACGTGAGGTGGCGGTTTCAATCACGCTGCCGGCCAGCATCAGCAGCGCGGCAAAGCCAATCATGCCGAGATCGAAGCTCTCGTAAGTTACGATGATGCTGAGCGGCGCGAGTTCGAAGAGGCCGTAAAGCGTTGGCGCCAGCACGATCTTCGCGGCGAGCGCCCAAAGCGCCCATGCGCCGGCGTGGCGAAGCGCGGCGCCCGCGGCTTTGCTGAAGAAGCACTCGCTCACCGCCGTGCGAAGCTCAAGCATCGCGAGGATCAGAAATACGCTCGGCAACGCTAGCGTTGCGTTCATGAGCGTGATGTCAGCCACATCACGCAGGCTGAGCCCGGCGCCGGCGGCATCCATCGCCGGCCCGGCGATGTGCTGGCGCACCGCGCTCACGACGATCGCCACCACAGCGACCAGCAACATCACGCTTCCAGTGTCGGCAAGCTTGCGCGCGCGCATCATGGGCGTGGCGGGGTGTGCGATCAGCATGGCGCATGCTCCTTCGCGAAAACTCAAACGAACTGGTCGTTGTCGGCCTTCAGGGCGGCAGCAACCTCGACGACGTTGCGCACGACGCGCGCGATCAGCGAAAGCAGAAGCCCTAGCCCCGCGAGCACCAGGTACTCGGCTTCGAAATTCCAGCTGAAACCGCCCCAGCCGCCGGAGACCCAGTTTTGGATGTTGGGCACGACGATCATGGCGATGGCGGCGGCCCAGAGCAGCGTGTCGCCGACGCGACCGAGCAGCATCGCCGTGGCGGGCCCCCAGACCTCACCCCGGGCGAGGCGGCCGAGATAATTGCGCGTCTCCCAGAGCCCCCAGGCGAGGATCAGCGGCGGGGCAGCTTCGATGACGGTGTGGATCAGGTGCTCGTAATCCCGCCCCTCCCCGGGGTCGTAATCATTGAAGAAGACCTCGCTGATCGGGCTGATCAGGTACTGGCCGAAAATCAGCAGCAGCGCGGCCGCCAGCAGGATGGTGGCCAGCGGCTGGAGCCGGCTCGCCTCAGCCGCGGCGCGGATCACGGAATCGCGCCAGATATCCCGCGGCGTCTCCGACTCTGACATGGGCAATTCTCCCGCGATAATTTATTATCGCCTGGCGATAAGCGTTATTGCGGGACGATAATCCTGTCAAGTGGCTTCTGCGCGGCGTGGTTAAGGCTCCGTCAACCGGCGCGCCCGTCCGATGGGGACGCTTAGGATTCGGACGGCAAAAAATGCCCATCATCACGCACGTGCTGCTCTATCTCGGCTACCTGACCATCTCGCTGACGGTGGCGCTGGCGCTGCACGAGGTGGGCGGCCAGGACCTCGGCGGCTCCTTCCTTGGCGGGCTCGCGCTCTTTTGCGCCTGCGCCGTTACACACGCGAGCATCTCGGCGACGGCGGCGGCGAACCGCGCCGGCACGGCGGAGAAGACGATCAAGCGCGACATGGAGCGGCTGCGCGTCGCGCACCGCGAAGTCAGCGCCGATATCGACGCGATGCAAACGCGGCTCGATCAAATGGAAGCGCAAGTGGCGACCACAGCGTTCAGCGCGCCGCAGATCGAGCATGTCTCCGCGCCGCAGGTTGAACTCAAGATGATCGACCAGATCGTCGACAAGCTTGGCGCGGCGATGGATGCGCGGCTGCAGACGATCCAAGGCGCCGGCAACATCACCGCGATCAATCCGAGCGCGGCGCGCGGTCCGATGGACCTGGTGCGCGAGGCGCTGATGGAAAACCGCGTCGAGCTGCACCTGCAGCCGATCGTGCAGCTGCCGCAGCGCAAGACGGCGTTCTACGAAGGCTTTACGCGGCTGAAGGACGCCAACGGCCGCATGATCCTGCCGCAGGAATTCATCCCCGCGGCCGAGCAAGCGGGATTGATGTCGACGATCGACAACGTGCTCCTCTTCCGCTGCGTGCAGATCGTGCGCAAGCTGATGAAGCAGGACAGGCGCATCGGCATCTTCTGCAACATCAGCCCGACGGCGCTGTCGGACGAACTGTTCTTTCCGCAATTCCTGGAATTCATGCGCGAGAACCGCGATCTCGCCGGCAGCGTCATCTTCGAAATTCCGCAGGATGCTTACGAGAATCGTACATCCATCGAAGCCCGCGCGATGAGCCGGCTAGCCGATCTCGGTTTCCGCTTCTCGATCGACCGCGTCACCAACACCGAAATCGATCTGCCGGACCTGGAGCGTTCGGGCGTGCGCTATGTGAAGATCTCGGCGATGACGATCACCGAGCAGATCGTCATCCGGGGCCTCCGCCCGCGCTCGGCGATCACGCGTGAGATCGCGGCGAGCGACATAGCTGCGGTGTTCCAGCGCTACGGCCTCGACCTCATCGCTGAACGCATCGAGAGCGAAGATGCGGTGCTGGAGATGCTCGATCTCGACATTCCGTTCGCGCAAGGCCACCTCTTCGGCGCGCCGCGCGCGATCAAGGAGAGCCTGATGGAAGAAACCGCCCCGCCGCGGGAATTCTATCTGAAGCAGAGCGGGCGGATTGCTTGAGGCACTGGGCAGTTGGCAGTAGGCAATAGCGTCGTGTTTTCCTACTGCCCATTGCCTATTGCCTGATGCCTCTGATCATCGCCGTCACAGGCGGCTCCGGCGCCGGCAAAACCACGATCGCGCGCGCCCTGGCCCGGCGGCTGGGCGCTGGCGCGGTGGTAATTGCTGAAGACGACTATTATCGCTGCGCTTCAACTATCCCAAACTTCGACGCGGCTACGCACAATTTCGATGCGCCGGAAGCCAAAGAACACGCGCTGCTGCGCGAGCACTTGGCGCTGGCCAAGAGCGGTGCGGCGTTCGACAAGCCGATCTATGACCTCGTCACGCATCGGCGCAAACCCGAGGTCGAGCGCATTGTTCATGCCGAGCATGTTATCGTCGAAGGCATCCATCTGCTCGCTTCGCCGGACTTGCGCGGGCTCTACGATCTTGCCGTTTTCATCGAAGCCGACGAAGCGCTGCGTTTGGGCCGGCGCATGATCCGCGATGTGGAAACACGTGGGCGTACGCCGCGTTCTGTGCTCACCCAATTCTTCGCCACGGTCCGCCCCATGCACGAGCAACATGTCGAGCCGCAGCGCGCCTTCGCGCAGCTCGTGATCCCCTGCCCGTATGACGCGGGCCCAGATCACGCCGACGCGAGCGCCGGGCGCATCATCGAGGCGCTGGCGTGACAGAGATTATCTCTTCCATCGACGATATCGCCGATCGGTACGATGCGATCCTGTGCGACGTCTGGGGTGTGCTGCACAATGGCAAGCGCGCCTATCCCGATGCGCCGCGCGCGCTTTGGCGCATGCGTGAGGCCGGCAAACCAGTGGTGTTGATCACCAACGTGCCGAAGCCACGCGGACCAATCCCCGGCCAACTAGAGCGCGCTGGCGTGCCGCGCGATGCGTGGGATGCGATCGTCACCTCAGGCGATGCGATCCGCACCGAACTTGCCGCGCGCGCGCCGGGACCGATGTATCGCATCGGATCGTACGAGTACGACCGCGTGCTGTGGGACGGGCTTGGTCTTCAAGAGGCTGCGCTCGATGAGGCCAAGTTCGTCGCCATCTCCGGCCTCAATCGCGACGATGAAACGCCGGACGATTATGCAGAGATTTTGCGACAAGCGCATGCACGCAAGCTCGATCTGCTCTGCGCCAATCCGGACATCGTGGTGCAATTTGGTGACCGCATCATCTGGTGCGCGGGCGCGATCGCACGGGATTACGCGGCGCTCGGCGGCAATGTGATCATGGCGGGCAAGCCGTATGCGCCGATCTATGAGCTGGCTTACGGTGAGCTGGATGCCATCGCCGGCGAGCGCGTTGAGAAATCACGCATCCTCGCCATCGGCGACGGCATTCCCACGGACATCGCCGGCGCGAATGCGCAAGGTCTCGACAGCCTCTTCGTCGCGTCCGGCATGCATGGCGAAGGCTTGCACACCAATGGCGTCGTTGACGCCGATAAGGTGGCCACAGCGCTGGCGGAAGAAGGCGTCATCGCGACATACGCGATGAGCGCGTTGGCTTAGTACGTCCGTACGCCGAATTCTTCGAATGTTTCGCCAATGCGGCGGTCGAAGTCGCGGGCGCGGTTCATGTCTTCGCTGCCTGCATCATCACCACCACGCCGGCGCGCGACGCCGCGGCCGAACAGCGCCACGGGATTACCCGGCTCTCTAGCGAGCGCCGCTTCAAATGACGTGCGCGCGCCAGCCCATTCGCCGCCGCGCAATTGCAGAACGCCGCGGCAAAGCTGAGCTTCGACATTCTCGGGCGCGGCGGCAACGGCGGTTTCGGCGTCGGTGCGAGCGCGCTCGAACTCTTGCTTCTGCACTAGGCTGAACCAGCAACGGCCCGCCCGCGCATCGACCAGATCGTTGTCGCGCTGCACGGCGGCCTCGAAATCTGACAAGGCGCCAGCATTGTCGCCGAGCCGCTGCTTGGCGCGCGCGCGGTGTGCGTAGGCGAGCGCGAGGGCGCCATTCTGCTGGATCGCCATATCGTAGGCTTCGATCGCCCCGGTGTAGTCGCCGTGCTGGAAGGCGATATCGCCGCGCATCAGGTGCGCCTGATCGAGCCGTTCGCGCTGTGCGATCAGGCGGTCGATCAAGGGCGAGGCCGCATCGAGCTGACCGCTGGCCAAGAGGATCGCCGCGCGCCCCTCCAATGCGTCTGCGTTCGTGGGCTGGACGCGCAGCACGGCTTCAAAATCGCGCAGCGCCGCCGTCACCTCGCCCGCCGTGCGATGAGCCACGCCGCGGATCGCCTGCAGGCGCATCCGCTCGTCGGCGCTGAGCGCGCCGCTCTCGATCGCGCCCGTGCAGGCCGCGATCCGCTCAGCAGGCGCGCGATCGGCCTCCTCGCACGCCGTGCGCTGCGCTAGGGCGGGATCGTCCGCCCGGCGTTCGCACGCAGTGAGCGCCAGCGCGCATGCCAGAGATGTCAGAAGAAACCTCATCCCCGCTCCTCCAACGTCAGCCTAGACCGGCGCCCGCAGCCGCGCCTAGACTAATGCCGCAGAAAAAGGGAGCGCCGCATGGCCAGCCTGTTCGATCTCACCGGCAAAAGCGCCATCATCACCGGCTCCTCGCGCGGAATCGGCAAGGCCATCGCACATCGGCTCGCAGAGCATGGCGCAAATGTTGTCGTTTCTTCACGTAAGGCCGACGCGTGCGAAGCCGCCGTGACGGAGATCAACGACCTCGTCGGCCGCAAGGCCGCCATCGCCGTGCCGAGCAACATCGCCGACAAGGGCGCGCTGCAAAATCTCGTCGACGAAACGAACCGCGCGTTCGGCAAGATCGACATTTGCATCTGCAATGCGGCCTCGAACCCCTACTTCGGGCCGATGGCGGGCATTAGCGACGATCAGTTCTTCAAGATCCTGCAAAACAACATCGTCTCGAACCACTGGCTGATCTCGATGTGCGCGCCGCAGATGCGTGAGCGCAGAGAAGGCGCGGTGATCATCATCTCCTCGATCGGGGGCCTCAAGGGCTCTCCGGTGATCGGGGCCTATGACATTTCAAAAGCGGCCGACATGCAGCTGGCGCGCAATCTTGCCGTCGAGTTCGGCCCTGACGGGGTCACGGTCAACACAATCGCGCCGGGCCTGGTGCAGACCGACTTTGCGCGCGCCTTGTGGGAGAACCCGGAAATTCTCAAAGCCTCGACGGAGCGGGCCGCGCTGAAGCGGATTGGTCAGCCCGATGAGATCGCAGGCATGGCGGTGTTTCTGGCGTCGAAAGCCGGCGCCTTCACGACGGGCCAAACCTTCGTCATCGATGGCGGGGTAATGGCGTCCTAGAAGGCGCCCAGCACCGGAACGAGCTTTTGCTTCAGCGATTGCGCGGTGAAGGGCTTCACCACATAGGCCGAGGCGCCGGCGCGGCGTTCGGCGGTTTCGCCGGCATCATTGTCATTGGCCAGCATCACGAACGGCGTTGAGGCCGTGCGCTCATCGGCGCGCATGCGCTGCAGCAGTTCAAGGCCGCTCATGGGCGCCATGCTCCAATCCGAGATGACGAGGCCATAAGTCTTGGTCTGCATCTTGGCGAGCGCGGTACGCCCATCGGACGCTTCGTCGATTTGGGTGAAACCCAGCTGGCGCAGAAGATTGCGCATGATGCGGATCATGGTGTTGTAGTCATCCACGATCAGGATCGGCATCGTTGTCGTGACAGCCATGGCGCTTCTGCTCTCCAGCATACCCGACGGCGCGTTGCTTCTGGGGACGCCGCGGCCCCCCGGGGGGGGGGGGGGGCCCGCGGGGGGGCGGTTACGGCGGG
>JAEYPY010000267.1 GCA_023410295.1 Pseudomonadota bacterium
GGCTGTGGCGCCGCCCCTAATCCCCCTTGGGCGCGCCGCAACGTCCGCTGCTCTATATCGGCGGCGGCGTGCGCATGGCCGGCGCGACCGAAGAGGTGCGCGCGTTCGCCCGCGCCACCGGCATTCCCGCTGTGGCGACACTGCAGGGACTGGGCGTGCTGGCGAGCGATGAGCCGGGCTTCCTCGGCATGCTCGGCATGCATGGGCTGCGCGCCGCCAACGAGGCTGTGCAGCAATGCGATCTCCTGATCGTGCTGGGCGCACGCTTCGACGACCGCGCCACCGGCAAGCTCAGCGCTTTCGCCCCGCACGCGCGCGTCATCCACATCGACATCGACGCCGCCGAGATCGGCAAACTGCGCGACGCACACATCGCCATTGCCGCGGATGTGAAGTCTGCACTTTCGCAACTCCACGCGCGCGCCCAGCGCATCACCGCATGGCGCGAACAGTGCCGCGACTGGAAGCAAAAGTACGCCTTCCGTTATGATGCGCCTGGCGAGGGTGTTTATGCGCCCGCCCTGCTGCGCGAACTCTCCGAGCGCGCTGGCGATGCCTTCATCGCCGCGTGCGACGTGGGTCAGCATCAAATGTGGGCGGCGCAACACTGCCGCTTCGCCTCTCCCGAGGCGCACCTCACCTCCGGCGGTCTTGGCGCGATGGGCTACGGCCTGCCGGCGGGCGTCGGCGCCAAGCTGGCGCGGCCGGATGCGCACGTCGTCACCATCAGCGGCGACGGCTCCTTTGTCATGAACATCCAGGAGCTGGCGACACTGAAGCGCTACGGCATCGCGCTCAAGATCGTGCTCTTGGACAATGCCGCGCTCGGCCTCGTGCGCCAATGGCAGCAGCTCTTCTTCGAGGGCAATTACAGCGAAGTCGATCTCTCCGACAATCCGGACTTTGCTGCGGTCGCGCGTGCGTTCGGCATCGACGCCTTCCGAATAAGCACGCGCGCGGAGGTCAGCGCAGGCATCGAGCGCCTGCTCGCCGCGCCGGGACCCTGCCTCGCGCACGTGATCATCGATCCCAAGGAGAACGTCTGGCCGCTGGTGCCGCCAGGCAAAAGCAATTCCGACATGATGCATGGAGAAGAGCCGTGACCGATACGATCCTTATTCAACTCGACCGCGCCGAAGGCTCGCTTCAGCGTCTTATCGGCCTCATCGAACGGCGCGGCTTCGATATCGAGCGCATGAGCATGTCCGACGCTGGCGCATCGCGCGAAGTGCGCATTGCAGTGCGTGGACGCGACTCCGGTCGTTGTACCGCCTTGCTCGGACGTCAAATCGACCGGCTGATCGGTGCGCGCCGCGTGGCGCCGGCGGCGGCCCCGGTACCGGAGGAGGCGGCGCCATGCCCGGTGTAGATGCGCGCGATCCCAACCGTGTGCTCGTCTTCGACACCACCTTGCGTGACGGCGAGCAGGCGCCCGGCTTCTCCATGCCAGTGGAAGCCAAGCTCACCATGGCCCGCGCGCTCGCCGCGCTGGGCGTCGATGTCATCGAAGCGGGTTTCGCCGCTGCTTCGCCGGGCGATGCCGAGGCCGTGCGCCGCGTCGCCGGCGAAGTCGAAGGCCCGATCTTCTGCTCGCTCTCGCGCGCGGACGAGGCCGATATTCGCACCGCCTATGGCGCGCTGCAGAGCACGGCGAAGCGCCGCCTTCATATTTTCCTCGGCACGAGCCCAATCCACCGCGCCGCCAAGCTTAAGATGAACGCGGACGAAGTGCTGGATGCTGCCGTCCGCGCCGTCAGCTTCGCCCGCACGCTGTTCGACGATGTTGAATTCTCCGCCGAGGACGCAATTCGCACCGAACCGGAGTTTCTCGGCGACGTGCTGGAAGCCGTCGCGGATGCCGGCGCATCCACGCTCAACATCCCGGATACGGTTGGCTATTCCACGCCCGACGAAGTCGGCCGCATCTTCGCTGACATACGCCGCCGCGTGGCGCGGCATCCTGACGTCGTCCTCTCCGCGCATTGCCACAACGATCTCGGCATGGCCGTCGCCAACACGCTGTCGGCTGTCGCCAACGGCGCGCGTCAAGTCGAGGTCGCCATCAACGGCATTGGTGAACGCGCCGGCAACTGCGCGCTCGAAGAGGTCGTCATGGCGCTGAAGACGCGCGGCGATCTCTACGGCGTCCATACCGGCGTCGACACAACCAAACTGGTCGCCACGAGCCGGCTGCTGAGCGCCCTCACCGGCTCGCCGGTGGTGCGCAACAAGGCCATCGTCGGCACGAACGCGTTTGCGCATGAGGCCGGCATCCATCAGCACGGCATGATCGCCGATCCGCGCACCTACGAGATCATGCGCCCGCAAGACGTCGGCTTCGACGGCACGCGGCTTGTGCTGGGCAAGCATTCCGGCCGGCACGCAATCGCCAGCCGCGCGGCGGAACTGGGGTATCCCTTGAGCGGCAACACGCTCGGCCAAGTGTTCGCGCGCTTCAAGCGCCGCGCTGACGAGATCGGCGAGATCGACGACGCCGAACTCATCGCCCTCGTGGTTGCCGCCACGGCGGAAGCGGGAGGCGTCCATGCCGTCTGAGAACCCGCGCACGCTGTTCGACAAGATCTGGGACGCACATGTCGTCACACCGGAAACGGCGGACGCGCCCGCTGTGCTCTACGTCGATCTCCATCTGGTGCACGAAGTCACCAGCCCGCAGGCGTTCGCCGAGATGGACGCGCGCGGCCTTCGCGTGCGGCGTCCCGATCGAACCTACGCAACGCTTGATC
>JAEYPY010000008.1 GCA_023410295.1 Pseudomonadota bacterium
GTCGCGGGGCGGGCGTGATCGGCGACATCGTCGCGCACCCCACCCGTCCGGGCGTGCTTGGCCTGCGCAATGCAGGCGCCGGCGCATGGACGGCGCGGCTCCGAGACGGCGGCGTGCAGACCATCGAGCACAATCAGAATATTCGCCTCGCCGCGGGCGTCGTCCTCGCCTTCGACCACACGGTCACCGCTGCCGTGCGTAAGCTTGGTTGAGGCGCTGCGATGAACACCGCTTCCCTTCCCAAAACGGCCCACGACGTCATGGGCCTCGCGCGCCGCCAGCTGCACGTGATCCTTGCACTCGATTGCTCCGGGTCGATGCAAGGCGACCGCATCGCCTCGCTCAATTACGCGATGCGCACCACGCTGCCGGAACTGCGCAAAGTCGCCGAGGAAAATCCTGAAATCGATGTGCGTCTTCGTGTCCTGCGCTTCTCGACGGAGGCGCAATGGCATGTTTCCGAACCTATTGCTGTTGCTGACGCCCGCTGGAGCGACCTCTCCGCCGGCGGCGAGACCAGCATGGGCGCCGCATTCTGCATGATTGCGGACGCACTGAGCGCAGAAGCCATGCCAGGACGGCAATTGCCGCCCGTCATCGTGCTCGCCTCCGACGGGTATCCTACCGACGATTTCGAGGCGGGTTTGGAAACGCTCTTTGCCGCACGGCACGCGCAAGCTTCGATACGCCTAGCCATCGCCATCGGCAGCGAGGCCGACTTGGAAGTGCTGGAGCGCTTCATCCGCCATCCGGCCATGAAGCCGCTGCGCGCCAATAATGCGTCAGACCTCGTTCGTCACATCAAGTGGGCGGCGACAGCGCCGGTTAGAACCGCGTCCTCGCCAACCAATGCGCCCGATCCGCTTGCCCCGCTCGCAAATCGCACCGCCCAAGAAGCCGCGCTCGCCGCTCAGGTCAGCGACATCGTCTGGTGAAAGGATAAGTCATGTCCGTGGAAGAACGCCTCTTCGCTCTCGCTCTACAATGCCGTCAACAGAATGGCGATGCGTTTCTCGCCAATGCCAGTCAGTTCGCACCGCGGCTCAATAGCCAGGCGCCGGATTTGCACGCTGAAATTCGCGCGCTGGCGGCGGCGTTCGAGCTGGGCGCGGCCGCGCGCATCGCAGCTGCTCCAGATCAAGCCGGCGCAGTGAGCGCGCTCGCCTCGGAAATCGCCGTACGCGAACGCTTGTCGATGAGCGCGATCGCGCCGGCGCTCGCCGTCGCGCGGCGTCTTGGCCCGCTGAATGCTGCGCCCGCCCCACCTCAACCGGCTGGCGGATGGGCGGGCGATTCCGTCGCTGTCGGCGCAGCGCCGCCGCAACACGCGCCAATTGCGCCGCCGCCCGCGTATCAACAGCCAGCCTACGCTGCGCCGCAGGCGTCCTATGCGCAGGCGCCTTATCCGCAGACTGCGCCGCAACCGGCCGCCACCCAAGGCGACAAGCTGAAAGCACTCAGCAAGAACCCATGGGCGATGGGTGCGGGCGCGCTCGTGCTCGGTTTGCTTATCTATCAGAATTTCATGGCGCCGGCCGAGGAGATCCAGACGGCGCCGATCGTGGGCGGCGACACGCAGCAACCGCCAAGCAACTTCCCACCGCAGCAACCGACCGATCCGAACCAGCCGCAACCCCCTGTAAGCCCCGCCTCGGGGCAGATGCCGGTGCTTGGCCAACCGGGCGCCGGGCCGACGCTGTCAGTACAACAGCATCCATCGGGCGGCCCCGCCGTCGGCTTTGCGTTGACCACGCCGCGCGGTCCAGCGCCTGGGATCGTCATGCTGCCAGCGGGCGGATGGCAATCGGGTCCGGTTGGACTCGGCCTTGCAACGCCCGGAGACACCTCCGGCCAATTCGCATCGGCCGGGCAAGGTCAGTTCCAGCTCGTCCAATCGAACGGCCATCCAGTGCGGCTTGCACAAATTCAGATGTCCCAAGACGCGCTCGGCGTCGGCAACGTCTGCGTGATGTTCAGAGGCCAGCAAGGCCAACAAGACGTTCAGCTTTCCGGCGCCGATTTCTGCGTCATGGACAGCGCCTGCTCGCGCCCGATCGGCTGCGGCCGGCTGCAATAGCGGATCGAAGCAATGGCGCTGCTTTACGATCAGCTTGGTGAGGCCCTGAGAGCGCAGCGAGAGCGCTTCGGCGCCGACGCGTTCTCAAATCGACGGCGCGTGATCTCTTTGCTTGCCGACGTGATACCGGAAGCACGCCGCGAAATTCGCGCCGTCGCTTCTGCGCTTGATGAAGGCGCGGTGGAGGCGCTCTGCGGTGTCGAACGCAGCTTGCTTGGCATGGAAATGGATCGTCAGGCCGATCGCCTGGAGCAACAGGTCGGCCTTCGCGCCGATTTGGCAAAGCAAGTCATCCGGGCTCTTGCTTATGCCCTGGATTTGGGGCCGCCGCCTTCGGTGTACGAAGGCGCGCCGCCAGTACGCGCAGAGGGGGCGCAGGCGCAGGGCGGCTGGGCCGGTCCATCGCGAACCACTGCGCACCCGCTCGCGCAATCTCCCTCAGGCGCTCCAACGTACAGTCTCGCGCCGCATCAGAGTGCTGCACCGAGCAACAACGTCCTCTTCACGCTGCAAGGGCGCGTCATCACGCGCACGCATGCACTCATGGCTGCGGGTGCGGTGGCGGCGCTTGTCCTTCTGGCGCCGATGGTGACGCGCCAAAATACGGCCGCGCCGCCATTACCTGATCAGGGACAGATGCAGACAGCCGGCTATGCGGGCGAACTCGCGGATATGGGCGTGCAGCCTAAAGACACGCTGGAAACCAATGTTGGCTCGCCCACCCCGCTCAGCGTGACAGGGGCGCAGAGACTGACCACTGTCGAGGTCCGCTCACTCGTCGCCGGCGAGCGCAACGTGTTGCTGATCGATGTGCTGGCCGACGCGCACCAAGCCACTCTCCAAGGCGCACACTATGTCCCCGCGGCAGGTATGCCAGGCAGCTTCAACGACAATGCCCAGCAACAGACTGTCCGCGCGCTGCGGACGCTAACCCAGGGAAGCACGGATCGACCGCTGGTCTTCTTCTGCGCGGGATCGTCGTGCTGGGAATCCTACAACGCCGTATTGCGCGCACGCGCTGCCGGATACACGCGCCTTTACTGGTATCGGGGCGGCCTCGCTTCCTGGCACGCGGCCGGCCTGCCGTTCCAATCGCTTCCAGCGCCGACGAACTAGGAAGCATCATGATCGTAACCGCACCTAATCACTCGGCGCAGCGCAAAACACACGACGCGCATAGAGCGCAGCCGCCAATTAGAACAAGGATCACCGCGCAATGAGCACGTGTACCGGATGCGGCGCAGCTTTGCCGGCCGAGGCCAAGTTCTGCGGCGTCTGCGGGAAGGCGCAAGCGGTCATGGCGGGCGCCGTCCCGCATGCGCCTGCCGTGCCTCCGCCAATGCCGGCGGCGCCGCCGCCCATGCCTATGATGCCGCAAATGACCCGCGGCTTCTCCGGCGCGGCTAGCGGCGGCGGCCAATCGAGGCAAGCGACGATTGCCGGCGCGCCCCATGACGCTTTCGCCAATGCGAGCCGCATCATCGGTGCCAAAGGCGGAGAATTCTTGTGGCAGCAGCCGCCGCAGAGCGCAAGATTTCTCCTGACATACAAGAACCTTTGGAGCACTGCGAACATCAGCTTGAAATACGATGGCGATCTGCAGATCGCGCCGGGCGCACCAAACCAATCCACCGCCCGAATTGCACTCAAACTGCAATGGGGCAGCGCGATGCCACTGCTCCTGTTGCAGGGCGGCTCTGTCATGGTCGCCGCGATGTTCAACTATTATGTCGCCGCGTTCGCCCTGATCCTGCTTATCGGCTTTCTCGCCTTCACGGCATGGAACGCATCGAGCAACCTGCCGGGCCGGCTGCTCAACGATATCATGCGTTCGCTGCAAGCAGGCGCACCGGCCGCGTATCCGCCGCCTCAACCGCCCGCGATGGCCCCGCCTGCGCCTCACCACCACGCTGCTGCTGCTGCGCCTGCCCCGCCGGCGGCCGCGCCGCCATCCGCCGCGATCGCCGAGCAGATCAAGCAGCTCGCCGCTTTGCGCGACGCCGGTGCGATCACGAGCGACGAATTCGAAGCCAAGAAGAAAGAGTTGCTCTCGCGCATCTGACCCCATGCTTGCCGCTCCGATCCCCTGCCCGCATTGCCAAGCGCCCGCCGACGGCTCTGCGCGTTTCTGCACCTCGTGCGGCGGCGCGCTTGTCGGTGCGCCGCCGATGGTCGCGCCGGCTGCGTTTCCCGGATTCGGCTGCACCAGCTGCGGCGGCGACGGCGCGCGACTGCCGGCAGAGCGCGTCTATTGCCCCACCTGCCGCTGGTTGCGTCCCTTAGGACCAGGCTACAGCCTGCCGGTCGAGGCGTTTCTCTGGCGGCTCGACGCCGACGCGATGAACACGCTGTCCGGCATCGGCCCGCTAAACGCGGCAGCGCACTCGATCTCGGAATCGGTTGGCCGGCCCTGGTTCGAAGCGGCAGTCAACGGCGTACGCCTCTCCGAGCAGCAGATGCCCGACCTCTTCGCGCTCGCCATTAAGGCTGCGCGGATCGTCGGCCTCGACCATTTGCCGGAGATCTACATCTCAGGCCAACAGATGTGGGACGCCGTGACGATGGGCTCGCGGACCTCCTCGTTCATCGCGCTCGGCAGCGTCCTGACCAATTTCCGCGGCGACGATCTACTTTATCTGCTCGGCCGCGAGATGGGGCACGCCAAAGCCGGTCACGCGCTCTGGAACACGGTGGTCAACCTTCTCGCCGGACGCCAGCCCGGCAACCGCTCCTTGATGTCAAGCGGCATGCTGAGCTTCCTCTCCCCATCCAAGCTGATCGAGAGCGGCATCAATGCGCCGCTAATGGCGTGGCAACGTCACTCCGCCATCACCGCCGATCGCGCTGGCCTGTTGGTTGTCGGCGACATCGAGATCGCACGCCGCGTCACGTTGCAATGGACGCTGCACTCTTTCCCGCTTGCTTCGCGCATCAACGCCGAAGCCTGGCGCGCGCAGGAAGATGCGTCGGACGATGCCGCCATGCAGGCATCTGAGTTCGCAATGACCTCGACACCTTACGCTGCACGCCGCTTGAAGCTGGCGCGCGAATTCCACACTGCACCGGAGTTCGCCGGGTTCAGGAGGGTGATCGAGCATTGGGCTCCGCCGCCACCCAAACCGCAAACGATCAATCCCGCTCCGGCGCCGCGCTCAGCTCCGCCCGGGCCAGATATGGCGCGTCTCACATGCATGGCGTGTAAGACGCCGATGCGCGTACCGAAAGCGCGATTGGCGGGCGACAAACCGGTGAACGTGCGCTGCCCCAATCGCGACTGCGGGAAGGTGCTCAAGATCACGCCGAAGCCGCCTAAGCCCGACCAGGTGTCGGAATGAGCGGCAACAAGCAGCCCGGCCCCGATGCAGACGCGTTCGATATGGACCTTGAGCCCACCCCCAAGGCCGAGGTGATCGACGCCGAGGAAGATGAAGACGCCGCCCGCAAGCGCGAGGCAGCCCTCGCCTCCACCTTCGACCAAGAGCGAGCGCAATTCGGCAAAAGCGAGGAGGAGCTCGTCGCCGAACGTGACGCCGAGACACGCGGGCTTATCGATGCCGCCATCGTCGTCGGCGTCGCGGTTGCGGTGATCGACGCTCAAGACGTCGAACAAACAGAGTCTGACGCAATCGCCGCCGACGAGTTCGGCGGCGGGGACAAATAGCAGGAGAGAGAAATGGCAGACCCAATGACGCTCGACGATTTCTGGCAAACGGAAACCGGACAGCAATTGCAGATCGACATGGCGGGCATGTCGCAAGCCGAGCAGGCAACCATGCTCGATCAATTGCAGAAAGCCGCCGATCAGGGCGATCTCAGCGGCGACTTCAATCCCGACAGCATGTTCCAGGACTCGATCCTCGCCGAGGAGAAGCGCGAGGAGGCCGAACAGTATCAGGCCGAACAAGCCAAGGCAGCCGAAGCGGGCGATTGGGAGAAGGCTGGAGAACTCGCTGAAAAAGCCGAATACGCCATGGAAGAGGTCAAGGATCATGGCGGCGACGTTGCCGAGTCCGAGATTCTCGAAGCCCAACACGATCAAATGGACCTGGAGAACGCCGAGTATAACCAGGAGATCGCGGACGACGCCGCCGATACAGCAGAGACCTATGCCGCAGAAGGCGATCTCGATGCCGCCTCGGTTTATGCCGAGACCGCCGCCGATCACGCCGACGTGGCCGCTGATTACGGCGCAGGCGCCGACCAAGGCGGAAGCTATGCGGACCAGACTATCGACACCTCCTCGAGCTTCGATGCGGACGCGAGCGTCTCAAGCGTCGACAGCACCTACGACAGCGTCGATACGAGCAGCACGACGGAATAAGAGCGGCCCTTCGATTCTCACAGAGGCGACAAGAGCACCACTCGTTTAGAAAGAATGCCAAGGCCGCAAAGGCACATCAACCAAACTATCATCGCGTCCGAAAACGATCTCAAGGACGAGTTCACCTTCGGCGGGATAGCGGCGGAAAACGTTGGCGTCGGCGCCGGCGATGGCGATGCGCAAACGATGCCCTTCGCGGATGAGCGCTGCAACGGGGTTGAGCGCAATGCGCATCTGCATGGCCTCCCCGGGTCTCACTTCCAGCGCATCGGCGCGTGCAAAACTGTGCGGCGCCGCTCCCTGATCGAATGGCAACGTTCCCGGATCTGCGGGCGCGCGGTGAATGGCGCGAAGCTGGCCCTCGGTGATGTAAGTGACGCGGCCATCGGGCGCGACGTCCTCAAGGTAGACGAACACAGCTCCATCCGGCGCGCTCATCGACACGGTGAGATCGGCGACGACCTGACCGATCAGCTCCATGTCACGCTGCATGGGCACTGAGTCGAACACGATCAGGCGCCGGTCGGCTTCGCGCCGATCCGGATAGGCGGGCGGCGGCCCGAACTGTGTCGACCAACGTGTGTTCTCACCGGTGCCAGCTTCAAAATCGACGCCGTAGCGCACGATGCTCGCCGCCGGCGCGCCTGGTGACAGCGAAGCGCCCGGCGCCAGATAGAATCGTTCGCTCTCCACACCCGCGGGCGGCCAAACCGCAGTGTCGCGAAACACGTTCGCGCCGAGCACATAATAGTGGATGTTGCGCGCGACCGGCTCGCCGGCGAGCACGCGGCGTGAAAAATCGAGCACGGTGCTGAATTGATCGTCACGCGCCGGCACGGGCTCTGTGCGCTCCGGAAAAAACGGATCGGCGCTGCGATCGTGACCGTGGTTGTTGGCTGTGATCCAGACCTCGAGCGGGACTTCCGGCGCAGATCGAAACAGCGACAGCGCGGCGTCGGCCGTAGTCGCGTCCATCCACGATCCCCATACCATCGTTGGCTTGGCTTGCGCACGTATGGCGGCAAGCTCGGCGCCAGGTGAGAATGAGAACAGAGAGTGGCCGTTGGCGCCCGCGTCGTCACGGAAAGGCGCGTTGATGTAGTCTTCCGGCGTCCAGCGTCGGCGGCCATCGAACGCCTCGCGCAGCAGCGCATAGTCGGCGTCCTCGTCGACGGGCTGCAGCAACGGGAAAAGCGCGGCGCAGTCTTCCGCCCGCGCGCGGCAATCGAGCAGTTCATCGCGCGGCGAGCGGCCGAGATCAATGGCTTGTGTGTACTCGCCCCAGACATAGAGCAGAAAGTCGTTCTGCACCCCGCCCGGCATGAAGCCTTGCGTATATGCGTCGAAATCGAGCTGGCGCGGAATCGCTGCGACAAGCGCAGGCGCGGGACGACTTGTCGCGAACGCGGCGGTATCGGCCATGTAGGAGACGCCATAGGCGATGACGCGGCCATCGGACCAAGGCTGCGCCGCGAGGTGAGCGATGATCTCGTCCATGTCGGCGCGTTCGTCAGGCCCCATCTCGACCTCGCGCGAACCGAATGAAGACGTGGACCCGCGAGTGTCGACGATGGCGACGATGAAGCCGGCCTCGAGAAAGTAGTCGATGTCACGCCGTTCGCCGCCCCGCAGCGATTCTGCGGCGCGGCCATAGCGCGTCTGGATGAGCAGCACCGGTCGCTGCTCGGTTGGCTGCGCCCCGCCTGGGAAATAGAGGCTGAGCGCAATGCGCACGCCGTCGCGCATCGGCAGATAGTACGAGCGATCGCTCCAACCAGGCGGGCGCTGCGGTTCGGCCGGCGAGGTGACGCAGGAAGCAGCGAAAGTCACCAAAGCCAGCAGTGCGGCTCTCCACGCAGGTCGCATCGGTTCGCCTTCTCTAGCTGGGCTTGGCGCGACGGACAGTGCCGAGAACGGCCACGAGCCAGAACACAAAGCCCAGCGAGACCCAGCTCAACAGCGCCAAGCCTTCCGCGCCGGCGCCGCCGCTACGGCCAAAAATCGAGAAAAGCGACAACAGGACCACGCCGATGAGGCAGAGCGCGGCGATGATGCCGGCGCCCTGCAAGAGCGGCGCGCTCTTTGCGCCGGCGTTGGCGGCAAAGCTTGTCAGAGAGGTGGCGATGAACGCCGCTGCAAAGCCGATGGCGCCCATTTGGATGAGCGGTTCGATGAAGGCGCGCCCCATCAGCCCGCCCGCGAGCGCCACTAGGCCCACGAACACGATAGCATTGCTCGGCGTGCCATGGCGCGGATGGACGTGCGCGAACCAGCGCGGCAGCGCGCCATCCGCGCCCAGCGTGTGCAGCAGGCGAGACGCCGCAAAGAGGGCGGCGTTCCAGGCGCTCAGCAAGGCGACAACCCCAGTGACGAGCACGACGCGCGCGCCCCACGGCCCGGCAACGCGCTCGATCGCGGTGACCACGGGCAGTTCGCTTTCCACCAGCAGGGTCCGTGGCGCCGCTGCGGCGGTCGCGATAATGACCGCGACATAGAAAAGCGTCGTGAGCGCGATCACTGAACCCAGCAACCAAACGAGCTGCCTGAAGCTCGGGCGCTTTTCGGCTTCGCCCAACGCCTGTGGCAGCGCGTTGAAGCCGCAGAACCAGGCTGGCACAATAACAAGCACTGCTGCGATGCCCTGCCACGGCGCGCCCGCCGGTTCGAACGCAGGCGTAAGGTTCACGCTCGCCCCGCCCATGAGGCCGAGTAGAATGAAGGCGAAACTCAGCGCCACTTTGCCGATGGTGACAGCGACCTGCACGCGCGCCGATTCGCGCGCGCCCGCATAGTTCACAACAGTGAAGAAG